>JAUIAC010000678.1 GCA_030425545.1 bacterium
CCTCCGATGAACGCCTGCCCCTTTCCCATCGAGGACTACCCCACCGTGCAGATGGCCCACGGCGGGGGTGGACGCCTGATGGGCCAGCTCATCGACAAGATCTTCCTCACCGCCTTCGGCGCCCCGCCACCCGGACAACGCCACGACTCCGCCCTCCTCGACGCCGGTGACGGCCCGCTCGCCTTCACCACCGATGCCTTCGTCGTCCGCCCGATGATCTTCCCCGGCGGCGACCTCGGCTCGCTCGCGGTCCACGGCACGGTCAACGACCTCGCCATGGCCGGCGCCCGCCCGCTCGCCCTCAGCGCCGCCTTCATCCTCGAGGAGGGCCTTTCCATGGAAACCCTGTGGCGCATCGCCTCGTCGATGGCAGACGCCGCGGCGGACGCCGGCGTTTCGATCGTCACCGGCGACACCAAGGTGGTCGATCGCGGCAAGGGCGACGGCATCTACATCACCACCTCCGGCGTCGGCCGCATCACCCACGACCGGTCCATCGCCCCCGGCGAGGTCCGGGATGGCGACGTGGTCATCGTCAGCGGCGACCTCGGCCGCCACGGCATGGCGGTCATGGCCGAGCGCGAGGGCCTCGAGTTCGAGAGCGACATCACCAGCGACTCCGCCTCGGTCGCCGGACCCGCCCTCGCCCTGCTCGACGCCGGGCTTTCAATCCACTGCCTGCGCGACCTCACCCGCGGCGGCCTCACTGCCACCCTCAACGAGATCGCCTCGGCCACCTCCCTCCGCATCGAGATCGAGGAGAGGGCCGTGCCGGTCCGCGACGACGTCTCCGCGGCCTGCGCGTTTCTCGGCCTCGATCCCTTCCAGGTCGCCTGCGAGGGCCGCTTCGCGATCTTCCTCCCCGCTGCCGAAGCCGACCGGGCCCTCGAGGTCCTGCGCGCCCACTCCGTTTCCGAGGGAGCCAGGGTGGTCGGCGAGGTCACCGGCGAAAGCGACGGCCGCGTCGTGCTCGCCAGCACCACCGGCGCCCGCCGCCTCCTCGACCTCCCCGCCGGCGAGCAGCTCCCCCGGATCTGTTAGTCGGAAAGGAGCGCCGGAAGCGCGTGAGTCCGAATCAGCGGCTCGGCCAGGTGGCTCGAACGGGACGCGCGACGCCGTCGCGCCCGCCCCACCCGCAAACTCCGCCCTCCCGCCGCGTCCCAACCGACCACCAAGCTCCGCCAGAACTGACGTTGCACGACCGCGTCGCGCGCCCCTTCAACTCGGATCTTTGATCTCCCGACCTCCAAAAGACGCGAGGGTCCTCAAAGTTGCGTCCGTCAAGTTCTGCAAATTGCTCAGGTCAGATCGGGGTTGCTGGATAGTTTGTTATTGGTTTCTGGTGATTGGCCCTGGTCTCTCAGGCACTCTTGCGCTCCATCGTGCTCTGTCCGTCGGTGAGCTCTTCACGCAGCTGCTCGCGCAGCGGCGCCATGTCCAGGTAGCGGTGTTGCTCGATCCACTCGTCATGGATCTCGGAGGCTACCGCACGGCTCAGCCGCAGGCAGCTCGCCTCATCCGGGAAGATCCTCACGATGTGGGTCCGCCGCTTGAGTTCCTGGTTGAGTCGCTCGAGCATGTTCGTGCTCTTGAGATGCTTGTGGTGGGTCCGCGGCAGTGACAGGTAGCTGAGCGTCTGCTCAATGTTGTCCTCCACCCATGCGCAGAGCTTCGGATACTTTTCAGACCATTCCCGCAGCCAGCTTCCCAGCGCCAGACGCGCTTCCTCAAGGCTCGGACGCTCGTAGATCCAGCGTAGCCCCATCAGGCAGCTTTCGTCGGCTCGTCGTGGCAGGTGATCCAGTGCGTTGCGCAGGAAATGCACGTAGCAGCGCTGCCACACCACTCCGGTCAGCGATCGCTCGATGGCTCGCTTCAACCCGCTGTGATCGTCGCTGACCACTACCCGGACCCCACGCAGACCACGCTCCAGAAGCCCCTCTATCAATCCTCCCCAGCTGCCCGCGCTCTCACGAGGAGCCAGCTCCACGGCCAGCACCTGGCGCCGGCCCTCCCAGTTGATCCCCAGCGCCACGAGCACCGCACGGCTCGACACCACCCCCAGGTCGTCACGAACCCGCTCGTAGCGCGCGTCGAGGATCACATAGGGATACTCCTCCTCAAGCTTCCGCCGGGCGAATCGCTCCAGCTGCTCATCGAGCGCCTTCACTGCGCGACTCACCGAACTCCTTGAAAACGAGTGCCCACACAGCTGCTCGGTCACCGCCTTGACCTTGCGCGTGCTGACTCCTTTCACATACATCTCCACCAGAGCCGCCACCAAGGCCTTTTCGCTGCGCTGGTAACGCTCGAAGACCTCCGTGCTGAAGAGTCCGTGACGGTCCTGCGGCACCCGCAGCTCGATCTTGCCCAGGCGCGTCACCAACCCTCGGCTGTAGTAGCCGCTGCGATACCCGCGCCTCGCCGTGGTCCGCTCACCCTTCGAGGCTCCCAGCGCCTCGCCCATCTCCACCTCCAGGAGCTCTTCCATGAAGCCGCGCATCACTTCACGCAGGCCATCCTGGAAATCCTCGCTCTGCTCCATCCATTCCCGCAATTGATCGCGGCTGATTCCTCCTTTAGGCTCCCCGACAGCGGTCGGGCCCGTCTGCTTGCTGTTCTTCTTCATTGCATTTGAAGTCCAGCAAATCAGCCGATGCTCCGACCGCTACTTTTTGCAGAACAATCGGGACGGTACC
>JAUIAC010000679.1 GCA_030425545.1 bacterium
CGACCGGGCCATGAAGCGGCTCGGCCGGGCCGCGGGCGTGGCGGTCAGCTGGCTCGCGCTGACGCCGGTCTTCGTCGGCTTCTTTGTCCCCTTCGGCCTGCTCTTCCGGCGTGGTCGCAACGATCCGCTGCGGCGCGCGTGGCAGCCAGAGGCGCTGAGCTACTGGCGCGGTGGGGCGGCGGGTGACGGCGGAGACGACGCGGGCAGCGAGGGGGCCGACGAGGCCGCGCGGGCGCTGGCCCGGCGCAGGCGGATGTTTTGACGCGGGCGCAGGGGGGGACCCCGTGAAGATCCTCGGTATCAGCTGCTACTACCACGACGCCGCCGCCGCGCTCCTGGTCGACGGGCGCGTGGTCGCGGCGGCGCAGGAGGAGCGCTTCACCCGCAAGAAGCACGACGCCTCCTTCCCTCGCAACGCCGTGCGCTACTGCCTGGCGGAGGCGGGGGTGCCCGAGGGGGGCGGGCCCGACGCCGTGGTCTTCTACGAGAAGCCGATCCTGACCTTTCACCGGCTGCTGGAGACCTACCTGGCTGTGGCGCCTCGCGGCCTGCGCTCGTTCATGACCGCCGTGCCGGCCTGGGTGAGCGACAAGCTCTGGGTCGAGCCGAACCTGCGCGCCGAGCTCGAGGCCTGCGGGGTCGCCGCGCCCGACGACGTCTACTTCACCGAGCACCACGAGAGCCACGCCGCCAGCGCCTTCTTCCCCTCGCCCTTCGACGACGCGGCCGTGCTGACCCTCGACGGCGTGGGAGAGTGGGCCTGCGCCACCATCGGCGTCGGCGAGGGCCACCGCACGCGCGTGGTCAAGCAGCTCGACTTTCCCCACAGCGTCGGCCTGCTCTACTCGGCGTTCACCGCCTTTGCGGGCTTTCGGGTCAACAGCGGCGAGTACAAGCTCATGGGCCTCGCGCCCTACGGCGAGCCGGTCTACGCCGACCTCATCTTCGACAAGCTGATCGACCTGAAGGACGACGGCTCGTTCCGCCTCGACATGAGCTACTTCGGCTTCCTCGACGGGCTGGTGATGACCAACGACCGCTTCGCCGCGCTCTTCGGCGGGCCGGCGCGGGCGCCCGAGGCGCGCATCACCCGGCGAGAGATGGACCTGGCGCGCTCCGTTCAGGCGGTCACCGAGGAGATCGTGCTGCGCATGGCCCGGACCGCACGCGCGCTCACCGGCAAGCGCCGCCTGTGCATGGCCGGGGGCGTGGCGCTCAACTGCGTGGCCAACGGCAAGCTGCTGCGCTCGGGGATCTTCGACGACATCTGGATTCAGCCCGCCGCTGGCGACGCCGGGGGGGCGCTCGGCGCCGCGCTCTCCGTGTGGCACAACGCCCTCGGCCGGCCCCGCGTGGTCGACAACGTGCACGACCAGATGGCGGGGGCCTACCTCGGCCCGAGCTTCAGCGACGACCAGATCCGCGCCTGGCTCGACGCGCAGGGGTGCGTCTACACCGAGCTGTCCGAGCCCGACTGGGCGCCGACCATCGCGGGGCTGGTGGCCGACGAGCAGGTCGTGGGCCTGCTCAACGGGCGGATGGAGTTCGGCCCGCGCGCGCTTGGGGCACGCAGCATCATCGGCGACGCGCGCAGCCCGAAGATGCAGTCGGTGATGAACCTGAAGATCAAGCAGCGCGAGAGCTTTCGCCCCTTCGCGCCCTCTTGCCTGGAGGAGCGGGCCGGCGACTACTTCGAGCTTGACCGCCCCAGCCCCTACATGCTGCTCGTGGCCCCCGTTCAGCCCGCGCGGCGCCGGGGTGAGACCCAGGCGGCGTCCGACGACCTCACCGCGTGGGTCAACCAGCCCCGGTCGGACATCCCCGCCGTGACCCACGTGGACTACTCCGCGCGGGTGCAGACCGTGGGCCCCACGCACAACCCGCGCTACTACCGGCTGCTGCAGGCCATGGAGGCGCAGACGGGGCTCGGCCTGGTGATCAACACCAGCTTCAACGTGCGCGGCGAGCCCATCGTGTGCACGCCGGAGGACGCGTACCGCTGCTTCATGCGGACCGAGATGGACAGCCTGGTGCTCGAGCGCTTCCTGCTGCGCAAGGAAGACCAGCCCGGCTGGGACGACGCCGAGCGGTGGCGCGAGCGCTTCGCCCCGGACTAGCTCGTCCGACTGACCCCGAAGACGGAGACGGCCATGCGATTCCCGGCTGAGGTTCCCGTGCTCACCACCCCGCGGCTCACGCTGCGCGCCATGACTGCGAGCGACATCCCCGCCTTCGCCAAGGTCGTCGTCGAGTCGCCGAACCGGCCGGACCGCGACGCGCACGAGACCTGGCAGCTCGCAGAGGCCGGCTTCGCGGCCCAGCAGATGATCACGTGGGCCATCGAGATCGAGGGGGAGCTCGCGGGCACCATCGGTTTCTACCGCGGCTTCGCGGGGGACGTGGGCGAGGTGGGCTACATGCTGCAGCGCGCGTGGCAGGGCCAGCGGGTGCTCTCCGAGGCGCTCCCTGCGGTGCTGAAGCACGCCTACGGGCCGCTCGGGCTGGTGATGGTCACCGCCTACACCGAGGACGCCAACGAGCCCTCGGTGCGCTTGCTGCGGCGGCACGGCTTCACGCGCACCGAGCAGACCCACGACAAGTACCGCCGTTGGGAGCACCGGCCGGGAGCCTGACGCCCGCGCAGAGGCTGCACGATCGGGCGGCGGTGGCTACGCTGTGGTCCGTGGTCGCTCTC
>JAUIAC010000680.1 GCA_030425545.1 bacterium
GGCCCGCGCCGCAGCCGCCGCAGCTCAGCGTGCCGCCGCAGCCGTCGGGCTGTGGGCCGCACTGGCCGGTGGCGCAGGACTTGGGGGAGCAGGATGTGCCGGTGTCGGTTGCGCCCGTGTCGGTTGCGCCCGTGTCGGTTGTGCCCGTGTCGGTTGTGCCGGTGTCGGTTGTGCCGGTGTCGGTTGTGCCGGTGTCGGGTGTGCCGGTGTCGGGTGTGCTGGAGTCGGGCGTGATCCGGCCCGCGTCCACTCCACCGCTGTCCGGCTGGCCGGCGCTGTCGCCTGCAGCCGCGTCGCTGGGGCCGCTGTCGTCCCCCGCGTCGGTCGCCGCGGCCGCGCCAGAGTCCGCACCACCGCCGCTCGCGTCTACGGCGCCGTCCACCGCGTAGCTCGCAGGGGGATTGGCCGCCGGCGAGGCGCAGCCTGCGGCACACAGCAGGACGGCAGGGAGCCAGCGTTCAGCGAGAGACCAACGAGCCATGGAGCACCTCCGGCGCGGGATGTTGGGGATTTCGCGCCTGCCCCGCAAGCCGCTTCTTCCCCCGCGCTCCGGCCGACCCGGGCCCCGGGCGCGCCGCGCCGTCGGCCGCCGCGCTCAGCCGGCCCCGGCCGCCACAAAGCGGTGGCTTCGCAGCACCCGCCACAGCCCAGCCCCGCAGGCGACCGCCAGCGCGCAGGCGGCCAGGCCCACGTAGGTGCGTCCCAGCAGCACCTCGCCGACGCCGACCAGCGCGGCGTAGACCGCCGCCACCGTCAGCGCCCACCCGACCAGCGCCGGCCGGCCGAAGCGCGGGACCTGCACGTCCGGGTTGCGAGCCGCCACCGGCCCCCACCAGCCCCACGGCTGCACGCGGCGAAAGAAGCGGTCAAGGTGCTCCGACGGCGTCGCCGGCGTGGCCAGCGCCACGCCCACGCCGACCACGGTGCCCAACGCGAGCACGGCGAAGAAGCGCGCGGGATAGGCCGCTTCGCCGGCCAACGCGGGCACGAGGCGCACGCCGTTGGCCACCAGCAGCGAGGTCGCCAGCGCCGCCGCCTCGCCCCGCGCGTTCATGCGCCACCAGAGCCAGCGCAGCAGGCCGACCAGCACTGCCCCGGCGCCCAGCTCCGACAGGTAGAGCCACGCGCCCAGAATCGAGTCCATGTGCCACGCGACCACCCCCGCCAGCGCGGCCATGCCCACGACGGCCACCCGCCCCGCGCGGACCAGCTCCGCGTCGCTCGCCTGCGGCCGCGCGAAGCGGCGCCACAGGTCGCTGACCAGGTAGCTCGCACCCCAGTTCAGGTGGGTCGACACGGTGGACAGGAAGGCCGCGAGCAGCGACGCCACCATGAGCCCCAGCAGGCCGTGCGGCAGGTAGCGCACCATCATGGTGGGGTAGGCCAGCTCCGGGTCGGCCAGCGAGGGCAGCACCGCGACGCTGGCGATGCCCACCACCAGCCAGGGCCAGGTCCGCAAGACAAAGTGCGCCACCGTGAACCAGAGCAGCGCCAGGGCGGCGTGGCGCTCGTCGCGCGTGGCGAAGAGGCGCTGCACCAGGAAGCCCCCGCCCTCGGCGCCGCCCCACCACTGCACCAGCACGTAGAAGCCAAAGGTCGCGAGCGCGACGTCGTCGGTGGCGCTCGGCAGCCAGGCGAGCAGCCGGTCGGGCGACGCCAGCCCCTGCGCTGTCGCGCTGTCAGCCGTCTGCGCCGCGAGCAGGGCCTGCTCCGACAGGCCCGCCGGCCCGCCGAGGTCGTGCAGCACGATGGCCGCGAGGGTCACCGAGCCCACCATGGCGAGGGTGAACTGCAGCAGGTCGGTGACCACCACGCCCCAGAGCCCGGCAGTCCAGGTGTAGGCCAGCGCCAGCAGCACCAGCCCGGCCAGGGTCCACTCGGGCGGCCAGCCGAACACGGTGTCGGCGATCTTGCGCATGCCGAGCAGCACCCAGCCCATGGTCACGCCGTTGGCCAGCAGCGCTCTGTACGCGCCCTGGAAGCCGCGCAGGCCCGCCGCCGCGTCGCCGTGGTAGCGCAGCTCGAGCACCTCGGCGTCGGTGAGCAGCCGCGCCCGGCGCCACAGCGGCGCAAAGAAGAACATGCACGCCGCGAAGGCGATGGCGCCGCTCCACCAGTACCAGTTGCCGCTCAGCCCCCGGGTCCGGACGATGCGGGCGATGGCCAGCGGCGTGTCGGCGGCGAAGCTCGTGGCCACCATGCTGGTGCCGGCGAGCCACCAGGGCAGGCTTCGACCCGCGACGAAGTAGTCGGTCAGGCTGGCCGCGCCGCGCCCGCTCATGGCCAGCCCCACCCCGAGGGAGGCGGCCAGCGTCAGCGCCACCACGGCGAGGTCCAGCGTGTCGAGCGCGCCCGCCGCGACCGCCGCGATCAACCGGTCACCGCGCTCCGCGCGATGCGGGCCTTCAGCGCGCGCACCCGCGCTGCGCTCTCGGCCACGCGGGCCGCCGAGAGCGCGCCGCTCGCGAGGGCGTCGCCCAGCCCTGCGAGCAGGGCAGGGTGCTCGCTGTGCTCGGTGCAGGAGAGCAGCACGTCACAGCCAGCGTTGAGCGCCCGCACACACACGTCGACCAGGGGTTCGTCTCCCTGGCGGATGCCGCGCATCGCCAGGTCGTCGGTGAAGAGCACGCCGTCAAAGCCCAGCTCGTCCCGCAGCAGCGTGGTGCACACCGCCTTGGACACGGTC
>JAUIAC010000681.1 GCA_030425545.1 bacterium
ACCGCCAGGATCGCGACCGCCTTGTTGCCGGTCTTGGCGCGCTTGAGGTGGGTGACCGTGCCGACGACGTGCCCGTCCAGCGTGACCGGGGCGTCGACGCGCAGGTCGCTGTGGTGCGGCAGCTGCAGCGTCAGCTCTCCGCGGTCCTTCCCGCAGCCGCCCGCCAGGAGCAGGGCGACGAGCGCGAGGCCGTGGCCCGCGCGCCGACGACGGCGCTCGCCGGTCGCTGGCATTGGAGAGCTTGGGCGGGGCTGGAACATGAGGACCTCCATCGAGGGGCGCCGTCGGTGGGCGACCCGTGCCGCGGCGCGCGGCCTGCCCTGGAACGCGCGGCGCCCCCGTGGCGGCGTCGCATCGACGCAGGGTAGCAGACTGCGCCTCCCTCTACGGGCGTGCGGCGCCCGGCGTCCGCCCGCTGGTAGGGGAGAGGCGCCGGCTGCCGGGGCGGGGCGCGCTACGGCGCCGTGGCGAGCTCCTGGCGCGGCCGGGCGTGTGGGCTTCCTGCCGGTGCACATGTGGGCGCTCTTGGCCTATGCTCCGCCGATGAACGCGCGCGCGCTTCCCCACCTCGCTGAGATCACGGAGCCAGGGACGGTGCGTCTGCTGGCCTCTCAGACGCAGCTCCCAGTCGACACGGGCGCGTCGCCGACCGGCACCGTGGTCCTGGTCTCCGCAGCGCCAGCCACCTCGGCGTCCGCCACCTCGGCGTCCGCCGACGGAGCCTCGGCGCCCGGCGAGCCCATCGCGACGGTGGTGCGCACGCTCGCAGAGGCGGGATCGGCCCGCGCGTCGCTTTGGCGCATCGTCGCCGCGGAAGGGCACCTCATCAGCCACAGCGCCGCCGCGCTCGCGGAGGCCGACGCGTGGCTCGCGCGCCCAGGCGTCGACGACGCGGCGCTGACCGACCTGACCCATCTGCCCTTTGTGACCATCGACAACGCCGGCTCACGCGACCTCGATCAGGCCGTCCACGTCGCCCGGGCGGGCAGCGGCTTCCGCCTTCGCTACGCCCTCGCCGACGCCTCGTACTACGTCCGCCCCGGCACGGCCCTCTTCGACGAGGCCCTCTCACGCGGCACCAGCTACTACCTGCCCGGCTTCGCGTTGCCGATGCTGCCGCGCGTCCTCAGCGAGGGGCTCATCAGCCTCAACCCGCGGGTCGACCGCCGCAGCCTCGTCATGGACATGCAGCTCGACGCCGACGGCCGCTGCACCGCGGCGAAGCTGGTGCGCGCCCGCGTCCACAGCCGGGCGAAGCTGACCTACGCGGGCGTCCAGGCCATGTACGCCTGCGGCGACCGCCACCCCATGGCGAGCCGCTCCTGGGCAGAGAGCCTGCACGCCCTGCGCGACGTCGGTCGCCTCCGCCTCGCGCTGGCGCGGGCGCGGGACGTGGTCACCTTTCAACGAACCGAGGTCGACGTGCAGCTCGACGGGGCGGCGTTCTCGCTCGTGGCCGACCGACGCCTGCCTGTGGAGCGCTACAACGAGCAGGTGTCGTTGCTCTGCAACATGGAGGGCGCGCGGCTGCTCACCTGTGGCGCCGGCGACCCGGATGTTCACGGCGTATTCAAGGTCCACCCGGCCCCCCCGGCGGAGAAGCTCGGCCGCTTCGAGCGCTTGATCGACGGTCTGATTCAAACCCGCGGGCTCGACCGCGAGCTGTGGGGCTGGAAGCGGGGCCGAGAGGCGCTCGCGGACTACCTCGACCGCCTCCCCCGCGACGGCCCCCAGGCTCGGGTTCGCGCCGCCATCGAGCGCCAGGCGATGATGGCCAACGTCTCGAGCACCTTCAGCGACGCGCCAGCGGCGCACCACGGCGTAGGCGCAGCGGCCTATGCCCGCTTTTCGGCCCCCATGCGCGAGATCGTGGGTGTGTTCACGCACAAGGAGGCCCTGGAGCAGCTCGGCCTGGTGTCCCCGGCAGATCGCGACGCCGACCTGGCGCTTCGGGAGCGGGTTATCGCCGCCGGCAACGCCGCTCGCAATCGACAGGCTCGCCTCACCAAGGCGGTGAACGCGCTGGTCCTGGACACGCTGCTGGGTCGCGAGCTCCGCATGGGGCCGCGGCGACCGTGGCGTGTGGGCACCCTCCTGGGCATGTCGGCGACCAAGCTCTACGTGCAGCTCGACGCGCCTCCGGTGGAGGTCAAGGTCTACCTGCGCGACGTACAGGGGAGCCGCGCCCGGGTCAGCGCCCACGGCGCCTGCCTCCAGCTGGGTGACCACACGCTGGCGGTGGGCGACGCGGTCGAGCTGCGGGCCGAAGGGCGCTCCGAACGCTCGGGGCGCTGGACCTTCGCCGTGCGTCCGGCGCCGTCCACCTGAGCGCGCGGCGCCTCCGAGCGGAGTCTCTTGATGGCCATCGATCGTGACACCTGGCGCCCCCCTGCGCCGCCGCCCCGCGACGTGCAGGGTGACGTGCCCGGCGCGCTCGGCGGCAGCCGACTCTTCGACCAGCCCCGCTACCGGGCGGTGCGCGAGCGCATCGCCGCGTTCTGCGCCCCTGGACCGCCAGTGGCTGTGGAGGTCGGCTTCGACCACGGCATCACGTTGCTCGCCAACGCGCGCGCCCAGCCCGACTGGCGCTGGCTGGGGGTCGAGCTGCGGCGCCGCAGAGTCGACGCGGCCCAGGCCAACGCGCCGAGCAACTGCCTGGCGCTGCGCATCGACGCTCGCA
>JAUIAC010000682.1 GCA_030425545.1 bacterium
CAGCAGCTGCTGCTCGGTGACCTGGCCACCGCGCTCGCCACCGCAGAGCACCTTGGCCACCTGGTGACCGATGATGCAGTCGTGCTCGCTGGCCATGGCGCTCCACTTGAACGCGTTGAGCGCCATGTCGAAGGCCGCGATGCCGTCGGCGCCGGGCAGCTTCACCGTGGCCTCCTGCGGCGGACGGTAGCCGTCCTCCACCAGCCGCAGCGCCACCTTCTTGGCGTCGCCGATGCGGGCGTCGGAGTCGACGGACCAGCCGTCGCAGTCACGCAGGAAGCCCATGTCGGCCATGTGCCCCGCGCCCGTGGCCACCGACCCCATGGCGATGGCCTGAAACGCCTTCTGCAGGAAGGGCATCACGTCTGCGTCCACGCCCGCCGGGATCGACTGCGCGGCCCGCAGCGCGAGCTCCTTGGTGCCGCCGGCGCCGGGCAGCAGCCCCACCCCGACCTCGACCAGGCCCATGTAGGTCTCGGCCGCCGCCTGCATGCGCGTGGCGTGGATCGCGACCTCGCAGCCGCCGCCGAGGGCCATGCCGTGCGGCGCGCTCACCACCGGCCGCTGGCTGTACTTGAGCGCCTTGGTGAACTGCTGGAAGGCGGTCACCGACGCGTCGAGCGCGTCCCACTTGCCGGCCTGGATGAAGCCGCCGATGAACATCAGGTTCGCGCCCACCGAGAAGTTGTCGCCGTCGTTGGCGATGACCAGGGCGTCGTAGTCACTCGCGCCGTTGATCAGCTCGAGCGCCGCGTTGCCCATGGCCACGATGTCGCCGTCGAGCGCGTTCATCTTGGTGGTGAAGCGCAGGCAGGCGACGCCGTCGCCGATGTCGAGCAGCTGCGCGCCCTTGTTCGACTGGATGACGTTGCCAGCGTCCGCCACGACGTCGGCGATGTGGATGCCGGGCAGCGCGGGGATCGGCGCGGGCTCGCGGCTCGCGGTCAGGCCGGTCCGAGCGCCCGCTGCGCCGCTGTAGAACGAGGTCTGGCCGGCGGCGAGCATGTCCTGCACCACCTGCGGCACAGCGCGCCCCTCGGCGGTGAGGCGGTCGGCCACGGTCTGCACGCCGATGGCGTCCCAGATCTCGAAGGGCCCGAGGTCCCAGTTGAAGCCCCAGCGCATGCCGCGGTCGATGCTGACCACGTCGTCGGCGATCTCGCCGAGCCGGTTGGCGGCGTAGACGAGCGACGCCGAGGTCACCTTCCACGCGTACTGCCCGGCGCGGTCGTCCGAGGCCACCAGGCCGGCCACCCGCGCGCCCACGTCGGCGGTCTTCTTGGCCACGCCCAGGCTCTCGGTGCGGAACTTCTCCCGCGGCACGTAGTCCTGCGCCTGGGCGTCGAACACGTGGATGTCGCGGCCCACCTTCTTGTAGAAGCCCGCCCCCGCCTTGCGGCCGGTCGCACCCGCGTCGATGAGGCCCTGCACGACCTCGGGGAGCTTGAACACGTCGCGCTCCTCGTCGTCGGGCAGGTTGTCGAGGCAGTTCTTGGACACGTGGCCGAAGGTGTCGAGCCCCACCACGTCGGCGGTCTTGAAGATGGCTGACTTCGGGCGGCCCATGGCTGGCCCCATGATCGTGTCGATCTCGTCGATGCGGTAGCCGTCCTCCAGCCAGACCTGCAGCGCCTTCATCATGCCGTGCACGCCGATGCGGTTGGCGATGAAGTTGATGGTGTCCTTGGCGTAGACCACGCCCTTGCCGAGGTCGCGCTCGCAGAACGCGTGCATGGTCTCCGTGACCGCGGGGTCGGTGTCGTCACCGGGCACGATCTCCAGCAGCTTCATGTAGCGCACGGGGTTGAAGAAGTGCGTGATCAAGAAGTGCTTGCGGAAGCCCTCGCTGCGGCCTTCGACCATGGCTGCGAGCGGGATGCCCGACGTGTTCGACGAGACGATGGTGTGCTCACCGCGCACCGCGTCGAGCTTGCCGAAGACCGACTGCTTGATGTCGAGCCGCTCGATGACGGCCTCCACGATCCACCCGCAGGCGCCGAGCTCCTCGAGGTCGTCCTCCAGGTTGCCGACGGCGATGCGGCCGAGGTCCGACGCCTTCTGCAGGGGCGCGGGCTTCTGCTTGAGCATCTTCTTCAGCGCGCCAGCGCCGATGGCGTTGCGGCGCGCGCGGACGTGCTCGTAGGCCGGATCGAGCTCGTCGACGGCGGCGGGGGCGTCGCGCGGGACGATGTCGACGAGCAAGACGTCGATGCCGGCCGAGGCGAGGTGAGCGGCGATGCCGGAGCCCATGACGCCGGCGCCAATGACGCCAGCACGCTGGATGCGGGGAGAGGCCATGCGGGGATCCTCCTGTGGGATTTGGGGAGCGCAGGCCGTGGCCGCGCGGTGGTCCCGGCGCGAGGGTCGCGCAGCGGGGCGCGGAAGCTAGCGTGCGGGGAGGGCTTGCGGCAAGGGAGGCCGCCTGGACTTCGGTGGATGTCGGCTCAGCGTCGCCCGGTGCGCCGCGCCGCGCACGGCGAGACGGCGGGTCTCAAGTAAAACCTGGGTTAAAATAATCCACATTGCATTTTAACCAGGGTTAAATAAACTGCGCACCACTCAAGGAGCCCACGATGCAGCCTCAGCCCACTGATCCACCGACCCACACCGACTTTCCCGCCGACCTGCGGAGGACGCCCCGTCGGTCCAGCAGCGCGGCGCCACCGCCGTCGCCAGGC
>JAUIAC010000683.1 GCA_030425545.1 bacterium
GCAGCTGATGCTCATGCTCGTTGCGCTGACCGCTGAGCTCGGACTTCACCACCGTCTTCCAGACCAACGGCAGCGCGCGCCCGTGCCGGGTCTGCATGCTCGCAACAAGCTTGCTGTGGTCGTCAGCGTCGAACTCGGTCCAGTCCAGGTTGATGAACACGTGGGCCGCTCCGCCAACGGCGTGGGCCACCCAAGGACGGAACACGTCCTCGACAGCGAGCTTGTTGTTGCTGAGCAGGCGGTCGACCTGCTTGATGGCGTGCTTGTCGGCGAGGCCGCGCGACACGGCGAGCCCCCTGCCGATCATCGAGACGGCGAGCGACGCGCTCGCGACCACGCCATGTGTGGCGTTGGCGAGACTGAACACACGCTTGGCGTGCATATCCTCGCCGAGCAGCTCCCTGCTGCCGCTGGAGAGGGGATCAGGAGAGGACTGGGGAGAGCTTGGTGGTCAGGCCGCGAGTTTCAACGGGCTGCCGCGGGTTTGGAGCGACGGTGACAGCTGGCCAGGCGGGCTGTGGTCCGAACCCCGAAGAACGCTTGATTCTTGGGCGTTGAGGCGCGATGTTGGGGCCACCGAGAGAGCCTCGGCAGGCTGAGGGCTAGAGTCCGCGAATGAGCCTCATGGAAACCAGCTTCTCGAGCGGGAGAAAGTGCGTTCATGCCGCTTATCCTCGATTTCGGATCGAAGACCGCAATCGATTTGTCGAACACTCGTGTACCCATTCATGCGGGTGAATGGACAGTGGGAGTATCCATCTTGAGAGAGATCGTTCGACTCTGCGCCGCGCTCCTCTACATCGTCTTCCTTGCGGGCTGCAGCCATCCGCCTGTCGAAGTGGGATTTACCCTGGGCGGCGTTCCCTATCCTGATAAGAACATTGATTCGGTCGTCTTGTGCGAGTTTCCAGGCGGGGCGTTCAACGTACAGGAGGGGGTTGCGGGATGTGCCTCGTACAATGGCTTGATGTTCGAAAGTGGTGAAACAGCAGATCTGCGGGCACTGGTGTTGGATTTCACGAAGCAACGTGTGATGAGGGCGAATTTCAAAGTCAAGAAGGGCTACAAGCAGCAGATCGCGCCTCTGACTCAGACCGTCTCGCTCACGGCAGCAGCTGAGGGGTGCCCATGAGAGTCCCTCAGAAAGCAGCGTCACAGATGAGAATCGTACTTTCGTTCGCCGTCGTCGCAAGCCTACAGCTCGGCTGTAGCGACTGTGTGCCTACGGCCCGCGTTGAGTTTGTCGATGCGAGTGGAACAAGGGTCGCGCCTTGCCAGGTGTTCGTTCGCGTTGAGCACCCCGAGAGCCCTGGCCGCTCTTTCCGAGACGTCGGGGGGTGTCCCTCTAGTGGGGCATGCGAACTACCGCTGCAGTTTGACAAGTACAGCGTCGGAGATCGTCTCCGCGTCGCCGTTGTCACCCCAGATGGTCGGCCGCTGATTGGAGCAGCCTCAGTTGGCCCGGTTTCCGGCAACGAAATGTGTACGCAAGGGCAGTTGTCTGGGCCGGTCCGCCTTCTTGGCGCCAATGACGATGGCTTTGAGGCGGTTCGCAGCGAGTTCTTGGAACGTCGCGCGACGCAGTAGGGATGAGTGGCTCAGGCTCTGTCAGCGGGAGAAGGCGTTGCGGAGCGAATATGCCGTCCCTCATCCCCCAGTGGACACACTCCACTGCGAAGAACCTCAGCGCGGTCCTCCCTTCCGTCAAGACCCCCGCCGACCCAACAACGGGCCTCATCGCACGCCAACCACAGCCAGCAAACGCCTCCAGGACCACACGTCCTGCCGTCACCAGCAAGCCCTACGACGAGCTCCCGACCCTCGGCACGGCAACGCACCCGTCAACGCGACCCGCAACAACACCGTCCGCCCGGCGACCACGCGCAGCGCCTGCCAGCAACCGCCGCCCAACCGCAGTCACACGCCAAGCCCACCCACCGACCGGGCCCGCGGCCTCGCGGCGCCTACCCTTCACCCCAATACCGCCCCCGCATCCGCTCCACCCACGCCACGAGCGACGCATGCCCTCGCAGCCGCGCTTGCAGCGCTGTGGGCAGCGGCGCCAGGTGCAGGTTGGCCAGCGCGCCGTAGACCACCGCGTCCGTCGTCGTCGGCTCCCCGCCGAAGAAATACGGCCCCTCGCCCAGGCACTGCGCCAGCGCGTCGATGTCGGCGCAGCCGGCCGCGACGACCTCCTCCGGGCGCAGCCGACCGATGCCGTGGCCGTGGAGCGCTCGCAGCACGCCTCGCCGCGCGATGGGCGGCACCATCCAGCGGATGAAGGCCGGCACGTGCGCGAAGTAGGCCACCTTGGTCTCGGCCCAGCCGGCGGGCTCGTGCCACCGCTCCCAGGCCAGGGCGAAGTAGAGGTGGTCCTCCACCAGCCGCTGAAGCGCCACGGCCTGGCCGCGCTGGGTGGGCGTGAGCGCGGCGTCGAGCTGCACCCCGTGGGTCCGCGTGAGCTCCGCGATGATGAGGCTGCTGTCCGCCAGCAGCTCGCCGCTCGGGAGCTCCACGTAGGGCACCTTGCCCGTGCTGCTGCGGGGCGGGCGGTCCAGGTAGCGCGGCGTGTAGGGCAGGGCGGCCATGCGCAGCCAGGTCTCCAGCTTCAGGCAGAAGGGGCTCGCGCTCGGCATGCCCCACACCGGCGGCATGCCCCACACGACGAGGCCGGGC
>JAUIAC010000086.1 GCA_030425545.1 bacterium
CTTGCCGGTCTTGCTCTCGCAGCTGTCCGCGGTGCAGGCGTTGCCGTCGTCGCAGCTCTTCGCGCCGCCCTTGCACACCAGGGTGGTGCCCGACTTGGCGCACACGTCCTTGTCGGTGCACGGGTTGCTGTCGTCGCACTTCAGACCCACGGTGCCGGGCTTGACGGTGCACGCCGCTGTCTTCGGGTCGCAGCCGTCCACGGTGCAGGGGTCCTTGTCGTCGCAGACCTTGGCCGCGCCGGGGATGCACTTGCCGTCTTTGCAGGCGTCGCCCGTGGTGCACTGGCTGCCGTCGTCGCAGGTCTTCGTGTTGACGGTCGACACGCACTTGCCCTTGTCGCAGAGCTCGTCCGTGCAAGCGTTGTTGTCGTTGCAGTCCGTGGCGGTGTTGCAGTAGCCACCGCACCCGGGGATGCCCTTGTGCACGCAGGCCCCGGTCGACGGGTTGCACGCGTCGGTGGTGCACTTGTCGCCGTCGTCGCACTTCTTGGCCACGCCGGCGGCGCACTTGCCCGCCTTGCACTGGTCCCCGAGCGTGCAGCCGTCGAAGTCGTTGCAGGGCGCAGCGTTGTCGAGGTGGACGCAGCCGCTCGCGGGCTGGCAGCCGTCGTTGGTGCACACGTTGCCGTCGTCGCAGGGCTTCTTGAGCCCCGCGCACACGCCCTTGTCACAGCCGTCGCTCACCGTGCAGGCGTTGCCGTCGTCGCAGACGCCGATCTTCGGGGTCCACACGCACTTGGTGTCCGTGCACGCGTCGGTGGTGCAGGGGTTGCCGTCGTCGCAGTGGGCCACCACCTCGCAGTAGCCGCCACAGCCCACGATGACCTTGTGCAGGCACTTGCCGGTCTTCGCCTCGCAGGTGTCCGCCGTGCACTTCTTGCCGTCGTCGCAGCTCTTGGTGGGCCCGGCCTTGCAGACCTTGCCGCTGCACGTGTCGTTGTCGGTGCAGGGGTCGCCGTCGGCGTCGCAGGGCTTGGCGTTGGCGGCGTGCACGCAGCCGGTCTTCGGCTGGCAGGCGTCGTCGGTACAGGGGTTGTTGTCGTCGCAGGGCAGGGCCTTGCCGGGCTTGCAGCTGCCGCCGCTGCAGGCGTCCTTGGCGGTGCAGAAGGAGCCGTCGGCGTCACACGCGGTGCCGTCGAGCGGGGCGCCCTTGTGCACGCACTGGCCGGTCTTTGGGTCGCAGCTGTCGACGGTGCACGGGTTGTCGTCGTCGCAGCTCTTCTTGGCGCCCTTGACGCAGAGCTTGTCCTTGCAGCCGTCGCCCACCGTGCAGGCGTCGCCGTCGGCGTCGCACGTGGCCTGGTTGGGCAGGTAGGCGCAGCCGGTCTTGGGGTCGCAGCTGTCGGTGGTGCAGGGGTTGCTGTCGTCGCAGCTGGCCTGGGTGCCAGCGGCGCAGCTGCCGCCCTTGCAGGCGTCGCCCGACGTGCAGATGGAGCCGTCCGCGTCGCACGGCTTGCCCTCGTTCTGCGCGACGCCGGCGCACTTGCCGGTCTTGGGCGCGCAGGTGGTCGTCAGACAGGTGCCGTCGCTCGAGGTGTCGCAGGTCACCACCGTCGCTGGGTCCACCTTGCACACGCCCACGCCGCTGGTCTTGTCGCAGCGCAGCTTGCCGTTGCACAGGTTGTCGTCGTCCTTGGCCGCGCACTCCGCGTCGTCCTTGCAGCCGCAGGTCCAGGCCACGGCGGTGCACTTGCCACCCTGGCAGGCGTCGGTGGTGCAGCTGTCGCCGTCGGTGCAGGTGGCGGTGGTCGGCAGGTTCACGCAGCCAGAGGTCGCCGCGCAGCTGTCGGCGGTGCAGGGGTTGTTGTCGTCGCACAGGGCCGCGTCCTTGGCCTTGCCCTTGCACGTGCCACCGCTACAGACGTCGAAGTCGGTGCACTTGTTGCCGTCGTCACAGGGCGCGCCGATGGGCGGGAACACGCAGCCCTTGGCGGCGTCGCAGCTGTCGTTGGTGCAGGGGTTGCCGTCGTTGCAGTCGGTGGCCTTGCCCTTGCACACGCCAGACGCGCAGGCGTCCTGGCTCGTGCACAGGCTGCCGTCGTCGCACGCGCCCGTGGTCGCCGCGTGCAGGCAGGTGCCCGACAGGCTGTCGCAGCTGTCGGTGGTGCACGCGTTGCCGTCGTCGCAGTCTTTGGTCTTGCCGCCGACGCAGCCGCCCTTGCTGGCGTCGCACGCGTCGCCCTCCGTGCACTTGTCACCGTCGTCACAGCCGCCCGTCGTCAGGGTGTTGCTGCAGCCCGTTTTGGGGACGCAGGCGTCCTTGGTGCACACGTTGCTGTCGTCGCAGCTCAAGGCCTTGCCGGTGCAGGCGCCCTTGGCGCAGACGTCGCCCTCGGTGCAGGCGTTGCCGTCGTCGCAGCTGCCGCCGTCGGCGACCGCACCGTGGCCACACGCGCCGCTCTTGGGGTCGCAGGTGTCGTTGGTGCAGGGGTTGTCGTCGTCGCACGCCTTCTGCCCGCCGGGGGTGCAGGCGCCGTCCTTGCACTGGTCCACGGTGCAAGCGTCGTCGTCCGCCTCGCAGGGGCCGGTGGTGGGCACGTAGGTGCACTTGCTGCCGTCGCACTGGCCCGTGGTGCAGGTGGCGCCGTCTGTGCACGCGTCGTCGTCGGTCGCGCCGTCGCAGTCGTCGTCGACGCCGTTGCACACCTCGGTCGGTGGCACGGACTTCACGCAGTCCTTGGTGTCGGCGCTGCCCGCGCTGTCCGCGGTCGTGTCGCTCGAGGCGTCGGTGCTGGCGTCGCCGCCCGCGTCGGGGTTCGCCCCTGTGTCCTGCGCCACCGCGTCGGCCTTGGTGGAGCCGGTGTCGGTGATCTTGGCGTCGCCCGCGTTGATGTCGGCGCCTTGCCCGGGACCGTTGACCACCTCGTCCGACGAACCGCAGCCCGCCAACGCCACGAGCAGGGTCGCGGCGAGCCCGAGCTGGAGGCGTCCAAGGCGTCGCTCAGGTCCTGACAAAGGGGCGATGCGAAGCGGTGAGCGAAGCGACGAGGCGTTCATGGGAGTCTCCCTGAGGCGGACTGCGAGCGGGGTTCATCGTGCCCGTGCCCTGGAGGCAGCGCAACGCGCGTCGCGGTGGGCCGCGGGGCGTCGCCGCCCGACGTCGGGAGGTCGCGCCGGCGCGCTTCCCGGGCGCCTGGCCGAGCGAGCGAGGCGGCGCTCTATGCGCGCTGAGAGGTCGCAAAATGTTGCGCCGCAACATTCCAATGGAGTTCCATTAGTGGCGAAAAATCAGGCCAATAGCGTCGGATCATGTTCCCGGTGTCGCCCCAATGTTGCTCTGCGAGATGCTTGACCGGCCCGTGGCGAGTGGGCAGGGTGTCGGCGCTGACCGGAGGCGCTGCTGTCTCCGTGGCCCGCGGCCTCAGACGTCCGTGAGGAGACCTGCGATGCGCCGACGCCCCCGAACCCCGCCGCTGCGCGCCTTGGCCGCCCTGGTGCTCCTGTCTGCCACCGCCTGCGGCGAGTCACACGTGACCTGCCGGGTCGGCGCAGACTGCGCGTCGGGGGTGTGCCTCAGCTCCGGTACGTGCGGGGACTACCAGGCCGCCGACGCGGGCGACGCAGGGGGCGCGCGCTTCGCGCCGGACGGAACTCAGCAGGACGGCGCCACGGTCGACGGGGCCGCCGTGGACTCGGGCTCGGCGAGCAAGGACGCAGCGGGCGGGGACGCGGTCAGCAAGGACACGGGCAAGAAGCCGCTCTGCACGCCCAACCACGACGGCGTCGTGACGCGCGACGAGGTGGTCATGGGAGCTGACCTTTCGGCCAACTTCCGCGTCGCGCTCGACGCCCCGGTGAACACCGCGGGCACCGAGGCCCAAGACGGCACGCGCGTCTGGGATTTTGCCCAGGCGGTCAAGGGCGACGCCGACGTCGACGTCACCACGCACGCCCTCACCGACCAGTGGTTCGCCAAGGACTTCCCCACGGCCACGTACGTCGCCCGCTTCAACACCGAAGACGACCTGCTGGGGGTCTACGAGGTCAGCGGCGACGCGCTGCTGTTACTCGCGGCAGTGTCCAAGTCCGACGGGCTGCTCCGCACCAAGCTCACCTACCAGCCGCCGGTGACGGTGCAGAAGTACCCGCTCAAGGCGGGCGTCACGTGGTCGACCAAGACCACCGTCTCCGGCCAGGCCAGCGGCGCGCTCGCCAACTACAGCGAGAGCTGGTCGAGTCAGGTCGACAGCAGCGGCGTCGCCAAGACGCCCTACGGCAACTTCCCGGTGTTGCGGGTGCGCTCCACGGTGGTGCAGCAGCTCATGCCGCTGGTGACCCGCACCACGCGGTCGATGCTCTTCGTCGCAGAGTGCTTCGGTCCGGTGGTGAGCGTGCGCAGCCAGACCGACGAGACCCAGGCCGAGTTCACCAGCGCTGCGGAGCTGCGGCGGCTGGCGCCTTGAGGGTGCGGCGGCTTCAGCGTCGTCCGGTCGCGCTGAGTCCGGTCGCGCTGACGCTGCTCCACGTACGCGCCGCCAGCTGAACGCAACCCACCGGGTCCGGTGCGCCCGTCGTCGCCCACGGGGTCACGCCGTCAAGGCGTCGCCACGCAAGCCACGCAGGTCCCGTCTTTCCACGGCTTCACCGTGCACAGGCCCGCCGCCGGCGCCGCGGACAGGTGCATGCACGTCAGCAGGCAGCTCGACTCGCCGCAGCCGGCGCAGCTCTTGTCGTCGGCCTCGGGCGAGCCGTTGTCGGCGATGCCGTCGCAGTCGTCGTCGAGCCCGTTGCACAGCTCCTTCGCGCCCGGAAAGCGCTTGGCGTCGTCCGGAGCGCAGTCGTCGTCGTCGGGCCAGCCGTCTTTGTCCTTGTCTTCCACCGTGTCGCAGCTCGGATCTGCGCCGGCGCAGCTCTGTAGCACCCCGTCGCCGCAGCGCTCGGGCGCGCCGGGATAGCGCAGCGGATCCGAATCGTCGCAGTCGAGGGGCGCCGGCACCCCGTCGCCGTCTTCGTCTTCGGGGTCGCAGGGCGTGATCTTGCCGTCACAGCTGCGGTCGCAGATCTCCAGCATCTTCTGGGTGGGCTTGGCCCCCGGCGGGATCGTCTTGCCCGGCTGCCACTCCGGCGCCAGCTGCAGCACCAGGGCGGTGTAGGTCAGGCAGCAGCCCTCCTTGGCGCCGGGGTGGAACTCGGCGTGGAGCGAGGCGAGCGGGGCGGCGCAGGCGGCGTCTTCGTCAGCGCTCGGCACGCCGTCGCCGTCCGGGTCGTCGAGCTTGCACCCCTCGTTGATCTTGCCGTCGCAGTCGTCGTCAGCCGGCGTCTCGCAGTTCTCCTTCGGCAGCTTGTTGTTCTGCGTCGAGCAGTAGAGCCCCGTGCCGTTGGTCATGCACACGGCCTTGCCCCCGGCGCACGCCCCCAGACCGCACGAGCCGCCGATGGTCACGGCGCCCTCGGACGGGTCGATCGGCGAGTAGGGTTGGTCTTCGTCGGTCTTGCCGTCGCAGTCGTTGTCGAGCCCGTCACAGATCTCTGTCGCGCCGGGATAGACCGCCGGCTCCTTCTCGGCCTCCGGGCCGCACGCGGCCTCTTTGCAGTCCGCGACGCCGTCTTTGTCCGTGTCCGTACAGGTGCTGTCGGCGCCGTCGCAGTCCTCGTCCACGCCGTTGTCGCACTGCTCGCAGCCCGTCTCGTGCCGCCACGGGCTCGCCGCCGCGCCGCTGCCGGGCGTGTCGTCGCAGTCCGCCGGCTCCCCGGCGGCGCAGCAGCCAGCCACCGCACAGTCGCGGGCGCCGTCGCCGTCCTTGTCGCAGTCCGAGGGCGGGCTCAGGGCCCAGTCCACCACGGTCTTGCTCGACGTGTTCACGCTGCGCACGCCCGCCGCCACCAGCGTGTCGCCGTCGTAGGCCTGCGCGCTGATCCACGCGGGGCCGCCGCTGGCCTCGGCCACCTTCACCAGCAGCCCGTCCTTGGCCAGGTCAATCTCCGCGGGCGCGCTGAACTCCCAGCCGTCTTCGTTGGGCGCAGGGCGGCGCAGCGGCGGCGACGCGTCCGGACGTACGAGCGCAAACGACAGCCGCGTCACGGCGCCGCCGACCTTCACCCGCAGGTAGAGCGCGTCCCACTGGACCCGCTCGGTGCCCGCGCAGGAGAGGGCGGTCAGGGCGAGCGCGACCAGCGCCAGGCCGCGCCGCCAGGCCGTGGGGCGGCGGGAGGTCTGTTCCCGACGGGCGGCGCGCGGCGGGTGGTCGTTCGGCACGGGGGACTGCGATGTACGGGGAGCGGTCTCAGACATGGGGGCCGAGTGTGCCCAGCCACGTCCCGCTTGCCCAGGTGGCGAGGGTCGACCCGAGGCTCCACCGGGTCCTCTGGGCCACACCGGCGCGCCGCGGGCCGCGCTGCCCAGCCCGCGAGCGCGCTCAGCAGTCCGGCGCGGGGCCGATCTCGAAGTCCACCACCAGCGGCAGATGGTCCGACGCGTCGCGGGTCTCGGCCGTCTTCACCACGCGCGCCCCGGTGACCAGCAGGCCGCCGCGCACGAAGGCCTTGTCCAGCGCGCCCATGGGCATGTAGGCCGGAAAGCTGCGAAACGCGCTCGCCGGCGTCGTCACCTGAGCGAAGCCCGCCTCGGCGAAGCACACCTTGTGGAGCTGGTCCCGCCAGTCGTTGAAGTCGCCCACCACCAGGGCCGGCAGCGCCTCGAGGGTCGCGAGCTCCTCGCTGGCCAGCAGCTGCGCCACCTGCCAGCGGCGCTCCACCTCAGCCAGCCCCAGGTGCCAGTTCACGAGCACGAAGGGTCCCGCGTCGGTCTCGACCACGCACAGCTGCGCCCCCCGCGGCTTCCGCCACTTCAGCCGCAGGTTCATGCTCCTGTGGTCCGCCAGCGGCAGCCGCGAGAGCACGAGGTTGCCGTAGCCCCCCTGCTTCACCGCCACGTTGCGCTGGTACACGCCGTGCGGCAGCCCCAGGCGCTCGCGCAGCACCACAGGCTGGTCGTCGAGCTTCGAGCGCGGCACGCCCTGGTCGACCTCCTGCAGGCACACCACGTCGGGGTCCTCGGCGCGGATCACCGACACGATGCGGTCGAGCACATAGCGCCGGTCGCGCCCGCCGATGCCCTTGTGGATATTCCAGCTCAACACCCGCATCGACGCTCCTCACGCACCGCGCCTCACGCACCGCTCTGGGCGCTCCACACCAGGTCGCGGCGTGCCCCTGGGCGCGCGGTCAATCTGGGCCTCGCCGCCGCGTTTGCAAGCCCCGTCTCAGCTGCCAGGGCAGGGCCGCGTGACGCTCAGGTCGTCGACGAAGGCGCCCTTGGTCTTGTTGCTGACGCCGTCGCCCGTCGCGAAGTAGAGCTCCAGCGTGACCGCCTTGCCCTTGAACTTGGCGAGCGAGAGCTTGAGGTCGAGCCACTTGTTGGTCTGGCCCGACGCCTTCTTCCACAGCGTGGTCTTCGCCACGCCCTGGGCCGTGGCGTAGACGCGCAGGTAGTCGTACGACGCGCTCGACTCGGTCGCCAGGTACACAGAGACGTTGAGCGTGCTCTCGGCGTCCGCGGGCAGGGTCGGGGTCACGAGGGTCGCGGTGCCGTAGTTGCTGCCGCCCAGGTCGTAGTTCCCGACCTTCGGGTCGCCGTAGTAGAGCACGCCCTTGCCGGACTTCGACACCGACGCTGCGCTCCACAGCTGCCAGCCCTTGCCGGTGCCCTTGCTGTTCTTGAAGGTGAAGCCGCCCGCGGAGCCGCCGTCGAAGTCGAGCGCCAACAGCTGCGGTGTACAGCAGCCGCTCGCGCCTGTGGGCGTGTGCACGCACTTGGCGTTGACGCACTTGTCGACCGTGCACTTGGCGTCGCCGTCGTCGCACTCCTTGTCGGTGGAGCAGCACAGCTTCTTGTAGGCGCACGTCCCCGCGGTCGCGCCCTGCTTGACGTCGCACGTGCCCACCGAGCACACGCCGTCGTCCAGCTTGCAGTCCCCGTTTTCGGCGCAGCACCCCGGCGTTTGCACGTGCTTGCAGGTCCCGGCGGCGTCGCAGAGGTCCTTGGTGCAGGGCTTGCCGTCGTCGCACATGGCGTCCGCCGAGCAACAGCTCTGCTGGACGGTGTGCTTGCACTTGCCGCTGGAGCAGGCGTCGGTGGTGCACGCGTCGCCGTCGTCGCACTCGCCGGCCAGCTTGCAGCAGTTGAACGTGTACTTGCAGAAGCCACCGGAGCCGCAGTGCCCCGCCAGGCAGGAGCCCGACGCGCTGCAGCTCGCGCTGCTGGTGCACTTCTCCGCCGGGCCCTTGTCGACCACCCGCAGCTCGTCGATGAACACGCCCTCGCCGCTCGCCTTGGACGACGAGCTGGTGCTCGAGTAGTTGCCGATGCGCCCCTGCAGCCGGATCTTCACCTTCAGCCCAGCGTACTGGTCGAAGGTGACCGAGCTGGTCTTCCACGCCTTGTAGCTGGACGACGAGCTGCCGCTGACCTGGGTCAGGTAGTAGGTCTTCTCCCCGATGAGCACGTCGAGCCGGAGCTTGTTGTACGACGTCGAGCCCGACGTGAGCAGCCAGCGATACACGGTCTCGACCCGGTACTGCCGGCCCGGAATCACGGTGAACTCGGGCGTCGTCGCCTCGAAGTAGTTGGGGCCCGTGACGTTGGCGAAGGTCTTGTTCTTGGCGTGGCCCCCACGCAGCGCCTTCTTGCCGCCGTCCTTGCCCGCGTGGTCCTGCAGGGTGAAGCCGAGCACCCACTTGGCGTTGGTGTTGAAGGTCCAGCCCTCGAGCTTGCCGTCCTCGAAGTCCCACTTGGGCAGCGCGCCGGGGCAGCCTGCGCTCTTGGTGTGGGTGCACTTGCCGGCGTTGCAGGTGTCCACGGTGCAGCCGTCGCCGTCGTCGCAGCCCTTGGCGTCCTTGCAGCCCGCGACCACGGGCGCGATGTGCTTGCACACCTGGCCGTCGCAGAAGTCCTGGGTCTTGTCGTCCTTGTCGTCGCACTGGCTGTCCTGGGTGCAGCAGCCGGCGACCGGGCTCGTCTTGCACGCCCCCGAGGCCTTGTCACAGGTGTCGAGCGTGCAGGGGTTGAAGTCGTTGCACTTGCCGGCGCCGCTCAGGTAGGTGCACCCCTTCTTCGGGTCGCAGATGTCCGAGGTGCAGGCGTCGCTGTCGTTGCAGACCTTCTGCTGGGCGCCAGCCGCGCAGGCCTTGTTGGCGCACTTGTCGCCGAGCGTGCACGCGTCGCCGTCGCTGCAGGGGGCGCTGTTGGCGGTGGACTTGCAGCCGGTCTTGGGGTCGCAGCTGTCGTCTGTGCAGCTGTTGCCGTCGTTGCAGCTCTTGGTGCTGCCGGAGCACGTCCCGCTCTTGCACTTGTCGTAGGTGGTGCAGGCGTCGCCGTCGCTGCAGATGTTCTTGTCGTCGTTGACCGACTTGCAGCCGGCCTTGGGGTCGCAGCTGTCGTCCGTGCACGGGTTCTTGTCGTCGCAGACCTTGGTCTTGCCCGGCGCGCACTGGCCGCCGCTGCAGGTGTCCTTCTCGGTGCAGGGATTGCTGTCGTCGCACGGGGCCGTGTTGTGGGTGTACTTGCAGCCGCCCGAGGGGTCGCAGCCGTCGTCGGTGCAGGGGTTGTTGTCGACGCACTGGCTGTTGGTGCCCACGCACTTGCCGCCCTGGCAGGTGTCCTTGTCGGTGCAGGCGTCGCCGTCGTCGCAGACCTTGTCGTTGTTGGTGTGGCTACAGCCGTTCTTGGGGTCGCAGCTGTCGGTGGTGCAGGGGTTCTTGTCGTCGCAGTCCTTTGGCGCGCTGCCCACGCACGCGCCGCCGCCGCAGGCGTCTTGGGTGGTGCACACGCTGCCGTCGTCGCAGGGCGCGGAGTTGACCTTGTAGACGCAGCCCGTCTGCGCGTCACACGTGTCGTTGGTGCAGGGGTTGCCGTCGTCGCACTTGCTGCTGGCGCCCACGCACGCGCCACCCTTGCAGCCGTCCTGCTCCGTGCAGGGGTTGTTGTCGTCGCAGGCCGCCGCGTTGGGGTTCGCGACGCAGCCCTTGGCGCTCTCGCAGCCGTCGTCGGTGCAGGGGTTGCCGTCGTCACAGTCCGGCTTGGGCTCGTAGCCCCCGCCGTCGGCCTTGCACAGAAAGAGCGCCTTGCCCGCGCAGGCCGCCTTGGTGCACAGCGCTGGCCGGCACTTGTTGCCCTGGCCGCAGTGCTGGCCCTGAGGGCAGTCGGTGCTGGTGAGGCACTGCACGCACCGACCCTTGGCCGTGTCACAGACCAGCGGGCAGTCCTTGCTCGACCCGCACTTGGGCGACGACTCGCACATGCCGAGCACGCAGGCGAAGCTCTCGGGGCAGTCGTTGTCGCCGGTGCAGTCGACGCACACCCCCTGAACGGTGTCGCACACCTGGTTGGTCGCCTTGCAGGCCACGTCGGACTGGCAGGTCGCTGCCGCGACGCAGATGGCGCCCTTGCAGGCCTTGTTGGGGCCGCAGTCCTTGGCCGTCAGACAGGGCACGCAGGCGTGGCTCACCGGGTCGCAGACGCCGGTTTTGCACGGCGCTTGGGCGCTGCACGGCGCGTAGAGCGCGCCGCAGCCGGCGATCGCGTCGTGCTTGCAGGCGCCGCTGCCCAGGTCGCAGGTGTCGGTGGTGCAGGGGTCGCCGTCGTCGCAGGCGGCGCTGCTCTTGCAGCAGCTGGGGCAGTCCGCCGGTGGTGCGCTGTCGAGTAGCTGCGTCCCGGTGTCGCCAGCCTGGGCCGCGTCGCCACCGTCGGGGAGGGCCGCGGCGTCCCCCGAGCTGCTGTCGGTGACCGCGGCGCTGTCGCCGGTGTGGGCCGCGTCGGTCGCGACCACGTCGGTGACCGGCACGTAGACGCCGCCGGAGCCGGAGTAGGACGTGCAGCCGGGCAGGGCGCAGAGCAAGAGGAGCCAGCCTCCCAGCACGCCGCCACTCGGCACGCCACGGGTGGGGGCGCCGCGGAACGAGCCACGGCGGCTGAGCGGGGTTGAGGTGACGCGCGCTGGCGGCGCGGAAGGGGTGGGTCGCGTCATGACGAGGCCTCTGGCAGCGAGAGTCCGCGGGCGACGTACGGCCGCGCGCGCACCATGCTCCTAATCGAAGGCGGGCCCATCGCGCAACGAAAAGCCACGGCGCGTGGCTGCGCGCTGCATCTCGGCGCGGCCCACTGCGCGTGGCCTCGCCGGTGTCGGCGCACGGCGCTCTCCTGCCAACTCCTGTCAGGAGACGCGATCGCGCCCCATTGTCGCCGTCGGGCGCCCGCGTCATGGTGCTGAAGCCAGGCAGCGCTGCGAGGTTCGTGGACCTGCCGATGGCGCCCAACTCAAGGAGATCTCATGTCTGTTCAGCAGATTGGAACCCAGCTCTGCAACCTGTGCCGCGAGGGCAAGAACCTCGACGCCCTCGACCAGCTCTACGCCGACAACATCGTCAGCGTCGAGGCCGCGGTGATGCCGGGCACCACCAGCCGCGTCTCGGAGGGCATCGCCGCTGTCCGCGGCAAGAGCGAGTGGTGGGCAGAGAACAACGAGGTCCACAGCGCGTCGGTGGAGGGCCCCTTCCCGCACGGCGACGACCGCTTCGCCGTGCTCTTCGACTACGACGTGACCTTCAAGCCCATGGGCTCCCGCAGCCGCATGCGCGAGGTTGCCGTGTACACCGTCGCCGAGGGCAAGATCGTGCGCGAAGAGTTCTTCTACGCCTCGGGTTCGTGATCCACGCGCGCCGCGGGCGGGATTGACGCCCGCCCGCGGCGTGGCCAGGGTGCAGCCATGGCCCACGTGCACCTCGTCATCGGCCCCGTCGGCGCGGGCAAGAGCACCCTGGCGCAGGCGCTCGCGGCGCAGCCCGCCGCCGGGGCTGAGGTCGTGGTCGGGGGGACCGCGCAGCCAGGGCGCCAGGCCGTGGTGCTGGACAGCGACAGGGCCTTCGCCACGCTCTGCCTTGCGGACCGCCCGCCCGCAGGTGGGCTCGCGTGGTACGCAGCCAGCTCCGACCGCTGCGCAGGGCTTCTCCTGAGCTTGGCCGACGCCGTGCTGGACGCCGGCGTGGACGTCGTCCTCGAGCTGGGTCTGGTGACGCGGATCGCCCGAGAGCGGGTGCTCGACCGCTTCACCGCCAGGGCTCAGCCGGTGACCGTGTGGGTCGTCGACGCGCCCGCGCCGCTGCGCTGGGCGCGCGTGCAGGCGCGCAACCGCGACCCCAACGTGGCCTTCGTCGTCCCCGAGGCGGATTTTCGCCGCGCCAGCGCCGCGTGGGAGCCTCCGGCACCGTCTGAGCGCCCACCGCCGCGGCACGGCGCGTCTGCCGACCCGTCTCGCGTGACGAACGTGGAGCGCGCGGGGGCCGAGGACCCAGGCGCGCCAAGCTGGGTTCACGTGCGCACCGACCGGTGGCGCCCCAGTGACCGGCTGCCGGCCTGGGAGCGCCCGTGGAGCCCGCCGCCGCGCACCGCGCGCCACGGCGCGCAGCTGCCCTCGTATGCCGTCGCGCACCCGGAGCACGGGGTCCTGCACCTCGCGGTGGGGAGCGAGCTCACGCACGACACGGTGCAGCGCCTGCTGACCTCGGCGGAGGCGGCGGTGTCGAGGCTGACTTCGCGGTCCGGTGCGCTGCGGCAGCCGGTGACCGCGCTCTTCGACGCCACCTTCAAGTCCTTCGCCGACCTCGCGGCGCAGCGCGCGTTGAGCGACGGCGGCCGCGAGGCCTTGGCGGGCGTCGATCGGGTCGTGCTGGTGTCGCCAGCAGCTGACGCGCTCATGGCGACGAACCCGGACGTGTGGCCCGGCGCCGAAGCCGCGGCGACGCTCGACGCCGGCTGGCGGCGCGCGGCGGACTGTGCAGCGGTGTGGCCGTCCGTGGCGCTCCTCGCCGGCGGCACCGGGGCGGGCAAGAGCACCCTGGCGCGGTGGGCGCGCGCGCGGCTCGGCGTTGTCTCGCTCACGCTCGACGCGTGGACGACAGCGCTCTACGGCCCCGAGAGGCCCGAAGACGCGGGCTTTGACTGGCACATGACCCGCATCGCGCGGGTCGAGTCCTGGTTTCGCGAGCTCTGCCTTCAGCTGGCCGCCTGCGGGCTGCGCGCCACGCTGGACTGCGGCTTCACCACGCGCGCGCACCGTCTGACCTTTCTCCGTTGGGCGCGCACGGCGGGGCTCGACGCGCGGGTGGTCTTCGTCGACCAGGACGCGGACACGCGCTGGCGGCGGGTCCAGGCGCGCAACGCGACCCGAGGGCCCACGTGGAGCATGGACGTGACGCGGGACCAGTTCGACTTCATGGAGGGGATCCTGGAGCGCCCCGACGCCGCCGAGGTCGCCAGCTGCGCCGACCCGGCCGCCGCCGAGGGCGACGTGCTCTGGGTGTCCTGAGGCCGCGCGCGCCCGCCGGCCGCCCTTGTGCGCGTCGCTGGTTGCGCTGGGCCGTGGACACCGCTACTTCTGGACCATCCGTACCCTGAGGTTCTCCCCATGTGTCGACTCTTCGGTTTTCGCTCCGTGATTCAAAGCCAGGTGCACCGCAGCCTGGTCGCCGCAGACAACGCGCTGGCGGTGCAGTCCGAGGCCCACCGCGACGGCTGGGGCGTGGCCTACTACGTCGCCGACGCGCCCCACCTCATCAAGGGCACCAGCCCAGCGGTGGAAGACACCATCTTCGCCAAGGTCTCCGGGGTCGTGGCGTCCGAGACCGTGCTGGCCCACCTGCGGCTGGCCACGGGCGGCGCCGTCAACATCCTCAACGCCCACCCCTTTCAGTTCGGTCGCTGGGTCTTTGCCCACAACGGCAAGATCATCGGCTGGCCGCAGGGGCGCGACCGGCTCATCCGCGACGTGGCGCCCAACCTGCGGCGCTACATCTTGGGCGACACCGACAGCGAGGTGATCTTCTACCTCTTTCTGACCGCGCTCTCGCGCCGCGTCGACCTTCACCGCCGCGGCACGCCCATCGCAGACGTGCACGCCGCGCTGGGCGAGACGGTGCAGCTCGTGCGGGACCGGTGCGACCTGCCCGACGCCGAGGAGAAGGCGCTGCTGAGCGTCATCGTCACCGACGGCCACTGCATGGTCGCGGCGCGGGGGGGCAAGCCGCTCTGCTTCTCGACCTACAAGCGTCGCTGTCTCGACCGGGACGACTGCCCCTTCCTCGACGTGGCGTGCGAAGCCCCGACCGAGGACGGCCACGTGAACCACCTGATCATCACCAGCGAGGAGCTGCAGGGCGACAACGTCTGGCTCGAGCTCGAGGACGGCGAGGTGGTCGGCGTCGACTTTCGCATGATGCTGCACCGCGGCCGCCTCGGCGGCGACATCGCGGTGGTCGGGGCGGCCTAGCCGACTGCGCCTGTTCTCCGTTTGGGCGGCCACACTTCTCCACGGAGCGCGCGACCTCAGGCTCGCCGCGCCGCGCTACACGCTCCTAACGGCCGCGAAACACCGGTGGCCGCTTCTCCATCAGCGCCTTCATGCCCTCTTTGGCGTCCTCGGTGTCGACCGTGACGGCCTGCGCCCACGCCTCGACCCAGGCCGCCTGCTTCGGGTCCCAGCCGAGCCCCTCGTAGAAGGTGCGCTTCATCATCTGCACGGCGAGCGGCGCGTTGGCCGCGATGTCTTCGGCGATGGCCCAAGCCCGCTCGAAGACCGCGTCCCCCGGGACCGCCTCCACCGCGTAGCCGATGTCCGCGCCCTCCTTGCCGAGGAAGAGGCGCCCCGTGAAGAGCAGCTCCGCCGCCCGCTGAACGCCCACGATGCGGGGCAGCAGCCAGCTCACGGCCATGCCGGGGTGCAGGCCCAGCTTGGCGAAGTTGGCGCCGTACTTGGCGCCTTCGCTGACCACGCGGATGTCGGTCACCAGCGAGAGCCCGAAGCCGCCTCCCACCGCGTGGCCTTGCAGCGCGCCGACGACCGGCACGCTCAGGTCGAGCACCGAGAGGAAGGGGCGGTACATCGCGTAGGAGCGCTCGTGCGGCGGCGTGAAGCCGCCCGGGCCCTCGATCTGGATGTTGCTCTTGAAGTCGGCCCCGGCAGAGAAGCACCGACCCTCGCCGGTGATGACCACGCAGCGGATGCCGCCGCTGGGGTCGGCGCCCGGCGCGATGTCGGCCTTGGCCTGCGCCACGGCGTCGGCGAAGGCGTCGAGCAGCTCGGGGGTCATGCTGTTGCGATTGTCAGGGCGCGAGAGGGTGACGAGGCCGATGTAGCCCCGGCGCTCGTAGCGCACGGCTGGCGTGGTGGTCATGGCGTGGGCTCCTGGGAAGGGGAGGCTGTCGAGGCGGCCGCGGCGCGCTCGCCCGCCGCGGCCCGCTGCAGAGCGGCCAGCAGGCTGACGGCGCGGTGCGCGTGGGCGGGCAGGGCGGCGGGGCGACCTGTCGGCGTCTCGCGCGGCGCCGCGTCCGGGTCGTCGAAGCGCCAGCGCCCCTGCTTCGAGGGCGCGATGACGGCCCGGTCGAGCCACCGCAAGAAGGTCTGGCGGGGCACCTCGTCGGCCCCGAGGCTCTCGAGCAAGGGCGTCCACACCTGGCAGTCGACGAACGAGAAGCCCCACGCGCGCAGCTGCGACACCAGGCTCACAAACGCGACCTTCGACGCGTTGTCGGCCAGGCTGAACATGCTCTCGCCGAAGAAGGCGCTGCCCAGGGACACGCCGTAGAGCCCACCGACCAGCTGGGCGTGCCCGTCGACCTCTGCCCAGGTCTCCACGCTGTGGGCGTAGCCGACCTCGTGCAGGTGTCGGTACGCCGCCCGCATCTCGCCGGTGATCCACGTCCCGTCCTGGTCGGCCCGCGGCACCTCGGCGCAGCGCGCGATGACCTGGTCGAAGGCCGTGTCCAGGGTCACCCAGTAGCCCGTGCGCTTGAGCGTCTTACGCAAGCTGCGGTTGACCCGCAGCTCGGCCACCGGCAGCACCATGCGCTCGGGCGGCGAGAACCACAGGATTGGCTCACCCTCGCTGTACCAGGGGAAGATGCCCATGGCGTAGGCCAGCAGCAGCCGCTCCATGGACAGGTCGCCCCCGACGGCGAGCAGACCGCTGGGCTCAGCCACCTCCGGGCGCGGGAACGCGAGCGCGTCGTCGAGTCGAAAGACCGGCAAATCGAGGTCCTGCACGTCCCTACAAGGTCAGCGCGAAGCCGACCGTGGTGTTCACGTCGTAGCCGCGCACGAGGTTGGGAGGGTCGGTGTCGAAGGCCCACCAGCCGTTCACCTTGAGCGCCAGCTGGTCGGTGAGCGACACCGCGATGGCCCCGTCGACCAGCCCGCGGAGGTCGCCGAAGTTCGCGAGGTTGGGCTGCAGATAACAGGTCAGGGTCAGCGACGTGCGCTCACCCACCTTGGCGCTGGCGTTGACGTACGACGACAGCCGGTGCTCGAGGTACACGCCTCGCTGGTCGACCGGCGTCGGTTCGAGCAGCTCCTCCCAGAGCGCCATGTAGGCCAACCCAAAGGCGAGGTGGCTCTCCTTGCCCGTGTCGATGTCGATGCGCAGCCCACCGCCGGCCAGCGCCCGCAGCTTCAGCCGCCGCCAGCGGTCGTACTCGTGTTGCACGAAGCTCTCGACGCTCCAGCGCTCGTTCAGGTTGCGGCGGTAGCGCAGGTGCTCGAAGAGCCGCTCGCGAAAGGGGTCGTCGTCCCACTCGCCCGGCGCCCCTTTCAGGCCGTAGCTGCCCTTGGCGTTGAAGAGCAGCACGTTCTGGCCGATGCGGTAGAAGCAGGTCGTGTCCAGCGTCGCGAGGGCGAGCTGCACGTTGCCCGCGCGCAGGTTGCCGGCGAGGGAGACCTGCCCGGAGAAGCCCTCGTCCACCGGCTTGCCCGCGAGCGACTGCACGTTGGTGATCTTGGCCTGCGCAGGGCTGGCCACCAACGCTGCGCCGAGCAGCGCGCCGACCAGCAGCGTGGTCGTGACGCCGCGGCGAGCGGTCGGGAGCAGACTCCGGCGGCGAGCCGGGGTGATGAGGCGCGTCGTCACGGAGCTCAACCGGCCGTGGCTGGGAGCTTGCCGAGGACCTTCTCACGCTGCTTGCGCCACGCCTTGACCGCCTTCAGCAGCGGCTTCTCGAAGGGGTCCTTGTCGCTCCACGTGTCCTTCTTCCGGCCCTCGACGTAGCGCGACTGGCTGTTGCGCCAGGCCACCAGGACGCCGTCGATGCTGTCGAAGTAGGCGGTGACAGCGGCGCGCGTCTTGTCGGTGAGCCCCGTGACGCTGCCGAGGCGCGCGCGGTCCTGCTGCAGCAGCCGCATGGGGATCGCCGGCCAGAGTCGGTAGCTCTTGTACTTGATCATGTTCGGGTACTGCCACGACTTGTTGGCGAAGCGCTGGTAGGCGGCCGGGGTGCCCAGCATGAAGAAGTCGTAGCGGTCGGCGAGCTCCTTCTTCCACGTGTCGATGTCCGTGGGCTTGGCGACCATGCTCGGGTCGTCGCTCGGCTTCAGATCGTCCGGCCAGGCCGCGATGACGCGCGCGGCGGTGTCCATGGCGATGCCCGCGGCGAGGATGCGGTCCCGCGCCGACTTGGCGGTCTCGGTGATCTTGCCAATCTTGGGCGCGCCGACCTTCTTCGCCATCAGAGAGAGGGTGCGGTAGTGCTCCGAGAGGTCGACACCGAGCGCGATGTAGCGGTCCAGGGCCGGGTGCTTGCCGACGTGCTCCTTGCTCATCCACAGCAGGCGCTTGTAGGCGCCGCGCTTCTTCTTCGTGCCCTCGCGGCACACGCTGTCCATCTCCGACAGGCTGACCCAGGTCACGTCGCGCCGCCGCATCTTGTTGAACTGAAAGGGCATCATGAACTCGCTGCGGCAGCGCTTCAGATCGACCTGAATCTCAGCCACGAGCGTCTTGGTCTTGGCCGCCCACGTGTTGGCGACCGCCTTGGGCTCGGCCTTGGGGGGCGGCGGCTTGTCGACCTTGACCTGCGAGAAGTCGATCTTCTCGGGCTTGGCGAAGACCTTCTTGAACTTCTCCTTGCCCTCGCGTCGATCGCCGCAGCCCGCGGCGGTGAGGAGCGCGAGGCCGGCCAGGACCGCCGCGGCGCGCGCGG
>JAUIAC010000684.1 GCA_030425545.1 bacterium
CGCGCTCGCGCTTTTCCGCAGCGTGACGCAGCGCAGCGCCAAGGCGCGCGCCGTACCTTGGAAGCGGCTGATGGAACAGCTGCGCAACGCCCTGCTGGTGTCGACGGTCGAGACGATCGCTGGCCTGTGCCTCCCACCGGAGGCGCTGGCCACGCGCTGAGACGCCGGGGGCCGCACACCACGTCGCCTCAGCAGGGCGGACAAATGCAATCGATTCGTGACCCCCGCAGGGTCAAGGCGCCGGCCTTGTCTCTGCGGGGAAAGGGACTCGTGCGCCAGAGTTTCGATTCGGAGCCGACGGCTTCCGGCTGAGGGACAACTCGGCGACTTCCGATCCATGCTGTGCAGCCGCAGAGCGCGATGGCGAGGGCGAGCGAGGTGAGCCAACGTGGACGGCGACGCGGTCGACGGCGACGGACGTGTGGAGCCAAGCGACTCATGACCGGTCCTGCGCGAAGCGCCACATCCAGGCGAGCACGAACAGCTCAGCGAGACCGCCAAGGACGTCCACCGCGCTGAGCGCAATCGCCGGGCCCTCTGCAAGGTCCAGGGCCTCCGGTGCGAGCGTCATGCCGAGGGAGACGACCTCTGCGAAGAGCGCCAGCACGACAGCGGCGCGTGGGGCGGGCCGCAGCGATTCGACGCGAGAGAAGAGCATGGCCCCGATGTAGAGGAGCCCCAGCGCGGCCGAGCTGGGCACGCTCAGCACATGCTGGTCTGCGCCGAGCTGCAGCAGCGAGTGCCCGAGGGTCAGCGCGAACGCGACGATTGCCAGCCAGCGAATGCCGTTGACCCATCGGGTGCTGGTGACGGTGTCCGGAGTGTGGGTCTGGCCTGAGAGCCATTGCGTGGCGCCCCACGCCGCCCACAGCAGCCACGGCGCGGCCAGCCCCCCGGCGAGCGGCAGCAGGTCGGCGACACGCCCCTCCTGGAGCGAGTCGCCCCCCGCGGTCGCCCCGACGTAGAGGGGGAGCACGAAGCCGATGGCGTTTGCGCCGACGGTGAAACCGATTAGACCTGCTGCGATGCGCCGGACGGCGTGGCGTTCGTTTGCTTCGTTCACTGTTGACTCCGGGGATCGCGGTCAGCGTCGCGCATCGGCTGGCGGCCAGCAAGCAAGGTGCCCAGCCTGGCCAGCCGCCATCTCCGGGCCGCGGCGTCCTGGGTCGGCGCCTGGCTGAAGTCCTGTTCGGCCAGCGGCTCGTCCTGCTTGGTCGGTGCGCGGCTTCGTAGGTGCCAGGCGAGTCGCTGACAGCCAGATCTGCGCGGGGGTTTTCAGCAGTGGCCTGTGTCCACTGGGGGATGGGGGTCGGCATACACCACGCCATCCGGCACCATGGTGTCCGGCTTTGCAGCCGCATCGGGTGACGTGACCGTGGCGTCGGACCCAGTCTTGGTGTCCTGTCCGGCGTCTTTGATGACTCGAACGCTTGTGTCCACCGTGTCCGCTGCGGAGCTGTCGGGTGGCAGGGTGGGCTTGCAGGCGGCCGTGCTGAGCAAACCGACCGTCACCAGGAGAATTGGGCTGGTACGCTTGCTCATGGGCCGACCTCCACGCAGTTGGCGGGGGTCCCTGAGGAGAGAGGGCCCCGGTAGTTCTGCAGCTGCACGTTGTCCAGAAGTCCAGCGAGGCAGTCGGTGTTGCTGCGGCCGTCGTGGCCGAAAGCGAAACGCCTGGGACCTACGTTCGATGGCACCTACATTCGCCAGACCTACGAGCGGCAGGGTTCGGCAAAGGCACAATCGGGTCAGTCATGGACCGGAACTACGAGATGTTCGACAAACTCGGGGTCTCCTACACGAAGGTGAGTCTCTAGATGAACACGATCATTCGCCGGATGGGGGCTTGCTTCCGGCTAGCAGCGTCTGAGCCGGGAGCTTCCCGTACGCAGATGGGCTTGTTGAGCGACTTCTTTCGTCGAGTCGGACGACCTTTGCCAGACGACTATCTCGAAATGCAGCGGGAGGCGACCGAGGTCGAGGTCCTTGTAGGAGATTCAGGTAGTATTCGGCTCTGGTCACCCGACGGCGTGATTGGGATGAACGAGGCCCATGACTTGCAGTCCTATATCACCTCTGGGGTGGCAGTAGGCGACGACGAGGGGGGGGCAACGTATGTTCTGATGGATGGACGAGAAGGTGCTGGTCTCTACCGCACATCCTTTGCGGACCCGGATCCGAGTGAGGCCGTCTTCATTGCACCGACGTTCACCGATCTCCTCGTGAAAGGGATCGGGCGAGACAACCTCTTCGACGGGGAGTAGCCGGCCCAACCACCACCAGTGGGCGCTTCTGCAGGCGCCTGGAGGTCTACAACGATGCCCACAGGCCCACCACGGAGGTCGCCCTCTACGCCCGTGTCAGCACCCACGGCGGCCAGGATGTCAGCCTCCAGCTCGATGCCCTCCTAGCAAGCGAAATGCCTGGCACCTACGTTCGGCGGCGTCGCATCGGAGCGGCGAGCAGCCCGACGAGCGTGTCATCCCGCACACGGTCGCACCGTCGCGGGGGAGGATCACGTTGGGTGTGACCGGCACAGATCTCTAGAGACTCGACCAATTAGGCCGCTTGTCGCCACATACGGTCGAGTACGTAGCAGTTGCTGACCACGATGTGGCGTCGAAGATCGAAGTCGTTTCGTTCCTTGCCTCGATAGCGAGCACGTCGCCC
>JAUIAC010000685.1 GCA_030425545.1 bacterium
TGGCCGAGCGGATGCGCCAGCACATCGACCGGTGGTTCTACGCCTGCACGCCGGCCATGCACCGCACCCTGGCGGCCTCGTACACCGACGACCCGCGCTTCGAGCGCCACTACGAGCAGGTGGCCGAAGGGCTGGCGGCCTATGTGCGTGCGGCCATCGAGGCCAACCCCGGGCCTGCGACCGCAGCGAGCTGACTCAGGGGGTCGACGCGCCCAGCCCTGAGGCAGCGCGCGGGCGGCCGAGGTCAGCGGCGCGCTAGCGGCGGCGCACGATCAGGCTCGAGACCTTGTCGTTGAAGGCGTGCCCCACGAAGTTCGCGTTGTTGCGGTACACGCGGCGCTTGCCGCGGAAGGCGGCGTGCTCGAAGACGACCACCTCCATGCCCGGCGGCACCACCAGCGAGCTCACGCGGTCGTTGCCCACGGGGCCGAGCTGGTGGATGTCCCAGCGGCCAGGGCCAAACTTCGACCGACGCCCCTTGTAGTTGGCGTGCTCAAACAGCGTCACAGCGCGGGCGCGGTGCGGCACAGGGTGAGGGCGCGTCTGCACGCCCGGGTGACGCATGGGCCGCTGCAGGACAAAGCATGACTTCCGCACGCCGGGCAGGGGATCTCCGAAGGTCTGGTTGTTGCAGGTCAGCACCCCGTTGGCGCCCCGCGTCGCCCAGCGGTTCCGAGCGCCGTAGTACACGGTGCCGTTGCCCTGGAAGCGGCAGACGCCGTTCTCCTGCGCGCAGCGCTGCCCCCGCGGGCTGGCGACCATACCCACGCCCGGCTTCAACCGCGCCGGCTGAGCGCCCACGCGCTGCACGAAGCACGACTTCCGCACACCGGGGAGCGGGTCGCCGAACACGCCGTTGTTGCAGCCGATCGCCCGGTTCGCGTTGCGCACCGCCCACCGGTTCTGAGCGCCGTAGTACACCCGGCCCTGACCGCCGAAGCGGCACACCTGGTTCTCCCCGGCGCAGCGCTGGCCCTGCGGTCGGTTGGTCATGCCCACGCCCGGCTTCAGCCGCGCCGGCTGGCCACCGCCACGGAGCACGAAGCACGACTTGCGCACCCCGCGCAGCGGGTCGCCGAAGGTGCGGTTGTCGCACCGGACCGGGCCGCGCAGTCGCCGCTGGGTCCAGTTGCGCCGGGCGCCGTAGTACACGACGGCCTTGCCAGCGAAGCGGCAGACTCCGCCCTCCGTGGCGCAGCGCTGCCCCTTGGGGCGGTTGGTGAGCGCGGCGTCCGCGGGCGTGGCGGCGAAGGTGGCCACCACGGCGGCGCCGAGCAGGAGGAGACTGCGGGTCATGGGGTGCTCCAAGTACGGGGCCCCAGCAGCGGGGCCATGGGTGCGAAGGGTGCGACGAAGCAGGGGACGCCGCAGCCTACCCGAATATTCAACCGGTGACTGTCCTCGACTCCCACGCGCGGCGACGAAGCTGGGACGCCAGCAGGCAGCGTCCGCTCAGCGCCGGGGCGCGCCGCACGCTCAGTCCGTGCACACGACCAGGCCCTGCAGCTCGTCCCCGCGGCCGTACTGCTCGACGTAGGGCTCCTTGCCGGTGCCCTCGAGCAGGTCGAAGAGCTGCAGCTCGAGGTCCGCCAGGGTCTCGTGGTCCCGGCCCTTGGCGTCCGGGCCGTTGGACACACACAGGAACTTCGACACGCCGCACGCGTCGAGGGTCTCACAGTGACCGTTGCGCCCCAGCGCCGCCAGGGCCTTGTCGCCGTAGTAGGCCTGCCCGTCGATCAGCACCAGCCGCACGTCCCGCGCGCGGCTGTCGAGCACCGTCAGGTAGGGGTCCGCGCCCGTGCGCGCGAACACGCTGATGTCGGCCCGCGCGCCCTTGACCAGCTGCCCCACGTGGCCGTTGAGCCCCACCACCACCGCGCCGTCGACCGTGGCCATCTGCCAGAGCTTCTTCGGCGTCAGCTGGGCGATCTTCTGGGACTGGCCGTAGGCGTGGCACACCCGCAGCTCGCTCAACATCTCGTCGGCCCCCGAAACGGTCCAGTCCGGGCCGATGCCCGTGGTGATCCCACGGCTCAGGATCTTGGCGATCGGCGCCGTCTTGCCGGGTCCGTAGAGGGCGAAGTTGCTCGAGGGCGACCACACCATCATCGCGTTCTCGTCCCGCGCCTCGTCGAGCTGCTTGTCGGTCAGGGCGATGGCGTGGATCAACACCGCGGTGCTCCAAGCCAGCAGCGAGGTGCCGTTGTGCCGGTTCTTGCGCGGGTCACGGCCCGCGAACGAGTCGAACTCCTTGTCCACGTGGTCACCGCTGACCCCCTCACACATGTGCACGTGATAGCGGGTGGTCGGCTCGTCTTTGTCCTCGAAGCTCTTCACCAGGCTCGCGGCCTGGCTGTCGGTGATCTCGCGCGGCGACGCGATGGTGCCGCGCACATGGTCGTGGCCGAGCCCGTGGTAGCGGTTGGCGTTGCGCACCCAGCCCTTGATGCAGGAGCTGGCCGCGGAGGGCTGGCCCTGCATGGTCGTGGTGCCGTGGATGATGGAGCGCAGCTCGGCCCACTTGCTCGCAGGGCAGAAGTGCGTGCTCTTGCTGCGGTGCTTGGCGTAGGGCTCGATGTGGGCTTCGTAGGCCGGGTCGTCGGACCACTCGTAGCGGTTGTTGAAGAACTTGGCCGGCTTGGGCTTCCACTCGCCGAG
>JAUIAC010000686.1 GCA_030425545.1 bacterium
GCCCTTGGGGTCGTAGAGGTTGAACTTGACCCGTACGTTGGGCTTCTTGGGGTGCGCCTCCTGGCTGCCTTCACCGAAGTTGCGCAGGGCGACCTCGGCGAAGACCTCGCCGTCGAGGGTCACCTTGGCCTTGTGATAGGCCCGCGGCAGCTTGGGATCCTTGGCGTTGGCCAGGATGGCGGCCCACGCCTTGGGGGGCGCGTCGATGCGCACCTGATGGATGCCCTCGGGGTCGAAGAAGTACCGCGCCGGCACGAAGCGGTCGGCGCCTCGGTCCACGCCCCCGTCCACGGCCTCGACCTGGCCACTGTCCGCCTTCACGCCCGCGGTGGTGTCGCCACCCGCGTCGGTCACCCCTGCGTTCCCGACCTGGCCGTCGGCCCCGGCGCCTGGCGCGCCGGTGCAGGCGAGCGCGCACGAGGCCCAGATCAGGCAGCGCCCGAACCACGCGGCGCGGCGTGGGGTAGACTGGTCGGACATGGGAAGCTCCAGCTGGCACGAGCAGAGGTCGCGATGGGCGCGCTGTGGCTCGTTGTCGCACAGACAGCGCGGAAGAGCATTGCCCAGACCCCCCTGGAGCCTCTATGTTGCCGACCCCGTCCTGTGAGTCCAGCGCTGTGGAGTCCGTTGTCATGAGCCTGTGCCGTCAGCCCCCCGATCTCCCCACCGCTCCCCCGGCGCGTGACGGTGCCATCCGCGTCGCGGCTCGCCTGGGCCCCGCGCGTGGGACCTTATGGCCCGCCTGGAGCGTCGCGTGCCTGCTGCTCGTGGCCGCCGGCTGCGACGAGAAGGTGGTGCAGCGGCCCTGCGAGGTCGACCGAGACAGCGCCCAGTTCGAGAGCGTGGAGACCCTGTGCGACGGCCTCGACAATGACTGCGACGGCCAGACCGACGTGCTGCTGCCCGTGGCCGCCAACGCCTGCGGCCAGGGCCAAGGGGCGTGCAGCGCCGGCTTCTCGGCCTGCATCGGCGGCGCCAAGACCTGCCTCACCGCGCCCCCCGTGGCCGAGACCTACGACGGCGTCGACAACGACTGCGACGGCGCCGTGGACGAAGACGTGGCCGCGTCGGTCGCCCTGCCCGGCATGGCCCGCGTCGCGGTGCCGCCCTACCTCTACGGGCCCGACGAGGACCCCAAGGCCGGCCTGCTCGCGCAGACCATGCTCGACCACGCAGGCGTGCCCTACGTCGCGGCGTCGGAGAGCAGCGCGCTGGCCAAGCTCGACTGGGGCAAGGCGCTCAAGGACCTGGACCAGTACCGGCTGCTGATCATCCCGGGCTACGTGATCCCCAGCTTCATCGACGACACGCAGCTGGCCGACCTCGAGGCGTGGGTGAAAAAGGGCGGCGTGCTGGTGTGGAACAAGCCGCTGAGCCCCAACCCCAAGGACTCCGCTGAGAGCCAGGCCGCCTATGCGAAGGTCGTGGCGTTGGGCGGCATCGTGACCCACACCCAGCACCTGAACTCGAACATCGTCCGGCTCACCGGCAAGGGCGACGCGACGCTGTGGCTCGACCAGGGGCCGGAGCGCGAGGTGGTGCTGACGCCGACGCCCGACGACCCCGCCCGGCAGATCGAGGTCTTCACCTTCACCACCACGCCGGACGTGGAGGTGCTCGCCACAGCCCACCGCGACGGCAAGGCGCTGGGCGCGACCTGGCTGCGCCGCGGCATCGGCCAGGGCGCGGTCTACACCCTGGGCTTCGACCCCGGCCAGTACACCTCGCAGCGCTGCTATGTGAACTGCTTCGACCCCGGCGTCGACGTCGCCGCGATGCTCTACAAGGGCGCGTGGCGCGAGGCCAGCCAGGGTCACTACGTGGTCAAGCACACCGTGCCCGGGACCGAGCCGAGCCTGCTGCTGACCACCCACGACATCGACGCGCCCGACTCGCACCACAGCGGCGAGTGGGGGCTCGCAGGGGCGGTGCGCGTCGCCGAGATGGAGCGCGCCGAGGGGGTCAAGGGCACCTTCTTCATCACCTCGGACTACGTGACGCAGTACTACAACGCGGCCATGGTCGAGCGCCTCTGCCAGCTGGAGATGTGCCCCCAGGGCGGCCACTCGGTGCAGCACTTCTACTGGGGCGACTTCCCGCGGGGCGACTGCGCGGTGACCAAGGCCAACTACACCCCCGCGAAGCCCACGGTGTGCGGCGAGGTGCGGGTGAACCTGGAGATGCTGCGCGCCGACCTGCCCGCCGACGCCCGGCTGGAGGCCTGGCGGACGCCCTACCTGGAGACCAGCCCGCACCAGTACGGCGTGCTGGCCGAGCAGGGCATCAAGTTCGACTCGAGCCTGGCGACGGGCGACCTGCGCAGCAACTTCCCCATCGACCTGCCCCGCTACCCGCACTACAGCCTCGAGGACCTGAGCAAGGTCGACGAGATGTGGGTCTTCCCCGTGAACCTCGAAGACGGCATCGGCTGGTACGAGGACGGCAAGGAGCAGCGGCGCGAGCTCAAGGCCATCTACCTCGACGAGTTCAAGAACCGGTGGAACGAGCAGCTGCTCGGCAACCGCGGCAACGGCGCGTGGAGCGTGCAGCTGGTGCACCCCTCGTTCGGCATCGGCGCTGGGGTCGACAACATCGACGTCAAGATCGACGCCGTGCGCTGGACCATCCGCCGGGCCAAGGCGCTGGGGCTGCTC
>JAUIAC010000687.1 GCA_030425545.1 bacterium
GCTGGTGCCCCCGCTGCTGGCGCCCCCGCCGCTGGCACGCCCGCTGCTGGTGCCGCTCCGGCAGACGGCGCGCCCCCCGCCGACGGCGCCGCCCCGGTCGCCGCGCCGGAGCCCCCGCCGCCGCCGAAGCCTGGCCACGTGGTGATCCACTCCGACGCCGACGACCTGGTCGCGCAGGTCGACGGCGCCCTGGTCGGCTTGAAGAAGGGACCCAACAAGGTCGAGCTCAAGCCCGGCGACTACACCATCGTCGTCAAGACGAAGAAGGGCGAGGCGGTCGGCAGCTACAAGGTCACCGTGCAGTCGGAGGCCGAGGCGAGCGTCAAGGTCGTCACGACCGGCGTCATCGTGCTCGGCGTCAACGACGGCTCGTCGCTCGAGGTGGACGGCAAGAAGGTCGCGCCCAAGGACGGCACCGCCAAGCTCAGCGTCAAGGCCGGCAAGCACAGCGTGGTCGTCAAGCGCCCCGGCTTCTTCGGCCGCAAGGGCGACCTCGACGTGACCGCGGGCAAGACGCACAGCATCGACCCGGCGCTCGACAAGCTGAAGGCTGGCAACAAGACGCTGGCGTGGGTCGGCGTGGTGGGCGGCGGTGCGCTGGTGCTGACCGGCGTGCTGCTCGAGGCGCTGGTCGACGCGAACAAGTTCGGCGGTGACGCAACGCGCTGGGCGGTCATGGGGGTGGGCACGGCGGGCTTCGTCGGCGGCACGATCCTGATGAAGCAGATCCTCAAGAAAGAGAACAACCCGCCGGTGAAGCCGGGCACCATCAAGGCGAGCGTGGCCTTGTCGCCCGCCACCCGCAGCGCGTCGCTGGCCTTGCGCTTCTAGCGCTTCTAGCGCTTCTAGCGCGCGCACGGGCTCCCGGCGCGTCGCCCCGCCCCGTCGCGACCGCCTGAGGCCGTCGGAACGAGGTCTCGCATGCCGAACATCCATGAAGTCGCAGACGGAGTCTGGGTGGGCCCTTGCCCCTCGACGCCGGAGTTCATCCGCTCGCTCTCCCGCGAGTACGGCGTGAAGTCGCTGGTCACCGTCCAGACCGACGACGACCTCGCAGGGGTCGGCATGGACTGGGGGCTCATGTGGAGCTTCCTGATGACCAACAGCATCTCGCCGACCCGAAAGCCGATCGTCGACTTCGACGACGACGCCCTCGCTCGCGGCCTGCAGGGGGCCGTCGACGCCGTGCAGCGCGCGCGCGCCGCGGGTCGCGTGGTCTATCTTCACTGCACCGCCGGCGTGAACCGCTCCCCCAGCGTCGCCATCGCGTGGCTCGTGGCGCACCAGGGGCTCAGCCTCGACGAGGCCTGGACCCAGGTGACCAGCCGGCGCCGCTGCGACCCCAACCGACGCGCCCTGGAGCGTTGGCAGGCAGCGCGCGCGTAGCGGTCGGTGGCCGCGCTGGGCTCGGCTTGGCTCGGCTCAGCTCCTGCGCCAGGGCCGCTTTGCCCTCAAAACTAGCCCTTGTAGCGGCCTCGCCGTGCCACGCGCGGGCGCATCCGCTAGGCTAGCGCGACGGAGGGGTCATGGCCGAGCCAAGTCGACAGGTCGAAGTGCAGCTCGGGCATCTGTGCAACAACCGCTGCGTGTTCTGCGTCAGCGGGCAGCTCAGCGAGCAGAAGCGCGCGCCGCAGCTGCCGGCCGAGCCCATCGAGCGGCAGATCCGCGAGGCGCGAGCCGCCGGGGCGACCAAGATCACCTTCCTGGGCGGTGAGCCCACGATTCAGCGCACGTTCTTGCACATGCTGCAGCTCGCGGTGGACCTCGACTTCGACGAGATCGTGCTCTTCACCAACGGGGTGATGACGCCTCGCGAGAGCTTTCGCCAGCGCGTGCAGCGGGTGCTCGACCAGCTGGGGCCGCGGGTGCGCGAGCGGGTCATCTGGCGCTTCTCGCTGCAGGGCGGCGACGCGGAGCACCACGACGCGACCACCATCAACCCCGGCGCCTGGGAGCGGATTCAGCGGTCCATGGCCGTCTTGCACGCCGAGGGCGCGCGCATCACCGGCAACATGTGTGTGGTGGAGCAGAACTACCGCTCCGTGGCCAACCTGGCCGACGTGGCCGCTCACTTCGACTTTGAGAACCTGCACCTGGACATGGTGCGGCCTCGGGACTCCGGCGACCGCACCGACGCCGAGCTCCGCGCCATGATGGCCCGCTACAGCGACATGGCGCCGCAGTTCCGCGCCCTGGTCGCGCGCTGCACGGCGGAGCTGGGCGCCGACTTCGACGTCAACATCGGCAACATGCCCTTCTGCATCGCGCCCGATCTCGCGCACAAGATGCACCACGACGGCGAGTTCACCGTTACCGTCGCCGCCAGCGGCCAGGGCACGACCCAAGAGGGCTTCGACAAGTACACCGACAAGCGCTCCGACAAGCACAAGCTGCCGGGCTGTGCGGACTGCGTGTTCGACAGCCGCTGCGGCGGCGTCTTCGACAAGTACGGGGAGTTTTACGGGCATGACGAGTTCGCGCCGGTGAACGCCGAGCACCTGCGCGGGCAAGCCAGCGGCTGGGCCCACTTCGTGCTGCTCGCCGAGCCACCTCTGCGTGCCCTCGCGGCCGACGACTCGCTCGGCCTGAGCGTCGGGCGCGTCGACGAGCGGGCGGCCACGGTGGACCTGGGCGTGCGCACGCGCGGGGCAG
>JAUIAC010000087.1 GCA_030425545.1 bacterium
CGTGGCCGGATCGAGCTGGACGGCGACGCGGCTGCAGAGCGTGATGTCACAGTTCGTCGAAGAGCTGGGAAGCCTTCGCTTTGACGGCTATTCACGTCTGGCTGACAAGACCATGATCTTGCCCGACGGCGCCCGACGCTGGCGGGTGGCGCAGACCTTGTGCGACGACGCGGGTGACGAGACCTGGGCCCTGCGGGGCGTGGTCGACCTGGCCGCTTGGGACGCCGACGAGGACGGGCCGCTGGTGTCGCTCGTCGACGTCGGTCCCTGAGTCGCGGCTACTTGACGCAGAGCCCCGTGACCGCGGCCTTCGACGCGTCGGCGCGCGGGATGAGCGCGAAGCCCGTGTCACAGGTGGTGCCGCCGCCGCAGGCCTTGGTCTCGAGGCAGAGCCGGCTGCAGTAGCCCTTGCCGTCAGCGCCGGGGAGGCAGTAGCCGCCCTTGCAGCTGTTGTCGGCTGAGAAGAGGTCGCACGTGGCGCCGTCGTCGAGCTGCGGGCCTCCTGGCAGCGTGGTGGTCGTGAGCTGGATGCAGCGGTACTCCACCGTGGCCTTGGTGTCGGGGCCGCCGGCGATGGCGTAGGCCCGGCACGCCTCGGTGCCCTCGCACGCGCGGGTGGTGGCGCAGTCCTTGAGGCTGCTCTTCTGGTTCACGGCGACGCAGTGCGGGATGTAGACGTCGTCGTCGCTGGTCTCGGTGCCGGCGTGGTTGGCGAGCAGCGAGTCGCACACGGTGGGGAAGCTGTTGCCGTTGTAGGTCAGGGTCTTGGGGCAGTCGGCTGCGGCGGAGCACGTGTCGGTGCACACGCCGGGGGCCGTGGCGCTGGTCTGGTAGAGGCACAGGGTGCTCGCGCACATCTTGCCGAGGCCGGCGGCCTTGGCGTTGGCGCCGCAGGGGCCGTCGAAGCTCTGCTTGCCGGCCTCGGGCGTGACGCAGCGGCCCGACTTGGTGAAGCCGCCGCTCGTGCGCTTGACCCAGGGGCGGCAGACCTCGCCGGCCTTGCACTCGGCGTTCTTGTCGCAGGTGGCGCCGGGCTCGGGCAGCGGCACGCAGATGTCCACGGGCAGCCACGCTGTGGCCTCGCCGCCGGCCTTCTTGGGCAGCTTCTGACCGTACTCGGTGACGCCGCAGCTGCTCCCCGCGGGGCAGTGCGCGTCGGTCTCGCAGAGCGCGGTGCAAGTGCCCTGCATGCAGGCCGAAGCGTTGACGCAGGGCTTGAGGGTGGTGTCGCTGTCTCCGGCGATGGGGTCGCAGGTGCCGCCCTCCTGGACGACGCCCGTGCCGTCGCCTTCGCACACGTTGGCCCAGCCGGGCAGCTTCGGCGGCGTGCCGTCGCCCTCGTAGTTCTTCACGCCGTTGTAGTAGAGCGCGCAGAACTCGTCGGACTTGCACACGGTGTTGTTGGTGCAGGGGGTCTTGGGGGCCGGGCCCGTGTCGCTGGATGCGGTGTCGGCGCTCCCGGCGTCGGCGCCTACGCCGTCGCCGCCCGCCGCGTCGTCGTTCACCCCCCCGTCGGAGGTGCCCGCGCCGTCGCCGATGCTGCCGTCCTGTCCGCGGATGGCGCCGTCGACCAGGTTGCCGTTGGCGTCGGCCTTGCTCTTGCCGGAGACGCCCTCGTCGTCGCCGCCGCAGCCGCCCAGCGCGAAGGCAGCTAGCACGACCAGCGCCCATGCCGGGCGGGGGCGGAGCGCCGAAGCCGCTGTCGATGCGTGGACGGCGGGGCGCGTGGGGGGAGCGAGTTGGATCGTCGTGCGGGTCATCGCGGACTCCAAGGGCAAGAGAGGGGCGGATGCTAGCGCGGTCGGGGCGGTCGCGCTCAGTGGCCGAACGCGTCGCGTCGCGTCAGTATTCGACCCGCTGGGCGGTGGCGGGTCAATCGCTGCTGACCGGCGCCAGGAGGGAAGCACATGGCCATCTCGCGAACAGGTAGACGCTCCATCGTCGTGGACGGCGAGGAGTTCCTCTGGCGCTATTGGAAGGGAGGCGCTCACGTGGTCGACCTGCAGGCCGGGCTGAACATCCAATGCAGCGGGGACAGGGTCTGGGTCCGTGGGCCCCGGTTCCGCAGCGTGGCTGGCTGTGGCGGCCCCCACAGGTGCTTTCGATGTCCTGACTTCTTCTGGATCTCGACCAACCCGCGTCAGGTGGCTGAGCTGATCCGCTGGGCCCTGTCGCACGGGCCTGATCCGGGCGAGCTCAAGGATGCGTGACGCGGGCGCCACGCGCGGGTCCGCGTCGGTCGCTGGCCGGCAAAAGATGCAGAGGCCGCGGCTGCATGGAGCAGCCGCGGCCTCCGTCACGTCAACGCCGGGCTACTTGCAGGTCTTGTCGGCATGGTGGGCGGAGAGGCCCCCATTGGGTCCGCGCCGCGAGGCGCGAGGTCGTCAGCGCTACGCAGGACCGTCGGAAGGACCTCGCGCGACCCGCGTCACCGCACGGCAGGCAGGCCCGCGGCGCGCCAGCCGAAGATGCCGCCCTCGAGCGAGGCGACGTTGCCAAAGCCGCTGTTGTTGAGGGCCATGGTGGCGCGGGCGGAGCGACCGCCAGACGCGCACATGATGACCAGGGGCTGGTCCTTGTCCCACCCGGCGGCGGAGCTCATCACCTCGCCGAGCGGCACGTGCTCCGACTGGGCGACGTAGCCGGCCATCCGGCGCTCGTCGGCGCCGCGCACGTCGATGAGCCGAAAGCGACCGAGGTGCGCGTGGACCCACCGCGCCGAGACCTCCGGCAGGCCGTTGGTGTGGAACGTGGCGCCGTTGAGCTCTTCGGCGTTGGCGGCCTTCTCGGAGGCGACGATATCGGTCTTACCGAGGACCTCGAGGTTCCACGCGAGCATGCCGCCTTCGACCGACGCGACGGCGGTGAACCCGGCGCGCTCGAGGTTGGCGACCGCGGTGCTGGAGCGCCGGCCTGAGCGGCAGATGAGCACCAGGGGCTCCTCCCGGTCGAGGTTGTCGAGGGTCGAGAGCAGCCCGAGAAAGGGCACGTTCTCCGCGCCTTCCGCTGCTCCGAGGGGGCCCGCCAGCTCGTGGGGTTCACGGACGTCGACAAAGCGAAAGCCCTCCGACGCCGCCGCGACGGCAGCCGCGCTGAGTTCAGCGTGACCGTTGGCGCGCGAGAGCAAGGCAAAGAGAGGCTGAGCCGCCTGAGCGGCGGGTGAGGACAAGTGCATGGCTGTCTCCTGTGAGAGGTCTGCGTGGTGCGGCGCCACCGGTCGGGGGGCCGCGGTCGCAGCTGGTGTCCTCTCAAAGAGGACGCTGGAGCCTCAGGCGTTACAGCGGTCGCTGTTGACGACGGCCAAGCGACTCAGCTGGGTCGCCGGAGCCACCGTCCGTGGTCGCATTGCCGCTCGCGCTTCGCGTCTGCCGCCGACTGCGCGACAGACGGCTACGGGCTCCCGCGCTGGGCCTCGATGCTAAGTCGGTCCCGCGGAAGCCCTCGGGTCCAGAGCGACGGCCTGCCTCTGACCGGCCACGAGCTCGGCGCTGCTCGCCGCCGCGGGCCCGTCCGGCGGTGACGTGCCGCGCTTTGGCACGGGCGCAGGTCAGGTCGCTTGAATCTGCGTCTGCATGGGGCACCCTTGCGGTGACGCCCCGCGTCTCCGCGTTCATGTCTCTGGTCGGCTCGACGACCCCTTGTCAGCAGGTGGCGTGAGGACAGCGCGTGGACGCGATCGGCCCGGGGGGCTCGCTACGCCAGCGGTGCGCGCGCTCGACGGGGCGTGACCCAGAGGCGGGCCCTGGGTAGGTCGGGTTCGTCGTCGAGGGTTCTCTTCCGGCGCCGCGCTGCGCGATGAGGTGTGACTTGGGTGACGGGCCAGCCACGCAGCGCGCAGACGTCGTGGTGATCGGTGGTGGTCCGGCAGGCAGCACGGCGGCCACGCTGTTGAAGCTGCACCGCCCCGACGCCCGGGTGGTGCTGGTCGAGCGGGCGCGCTTTCCGCGGCACCACGTGGGCGAGTCGACGCTCCCCGACGCCAACGCGGTCCTGGCCAAGCTCGGGGTGCTGGACCGCATCGACGCGGCCGGCTTTGGGCGCAAGGGCGGCATCACCTATCAGTGGCGGCGGGACCGGGCGCCCTTCTCCGAAGACTTCGCCAAGGGCGCCGTGCGGCCTCGGGGCGGCGAAGGTGATGGGACCGTCGCCCACGCGTGGCAGGTGGAGCGAGGGCGCTATGACGCCATCTTGCTGGAGCGGGCGGCCGAGGTGGGGGTCGAGATCTGGCAGCCCGCGAGCGTGCGCGACATCACGCACCGCGACGGCGCTGTGACCGGGGTGCGCGTTCGCCGCGACGAGAGTGACGTCGAGGTGCACGCTGGCCACGTCATCGACGCGTCGGGCCAGGCGCGGGTGGTCGCGCGGGCGTTGGGCCTCGAGCGGCAGCCGCAGCTTCTGGGTGACGTCGCCGTGTACCGGTATTACGACGGGGTGCGCTGGGACGAGCGGCTGTTCAGCCGGCCCGCGCTGTCTCGGATCTTCTTCGCCGCGACGCCCTCGGGGTGGGTCTGGTTGATCCCCCTGTCGCCGACGCAGCTGAGCGTAGGCTGGGTGACGCGACGGGAGTTTCTCCGGGGGGCCGACCTCGACGCCCTCTTCGACGCAGAGCTCGCCACGGTGCCTGAGGCGCTGGCTGTGCTCGAGGGGGCGACCCAGGTCCGCGCGCCGCACACCGACGGGCCCGTGCGCAGCATGCGGGTCGAGAACTGGTCGTACACCCACGGCACGGTCGCTGGCCCTGGCTGGTACCTCGCGGGCGACGCGGCGGCCTTTGTCGATCCGATCCTGTCGTCCGGCATCTTGCTCGCCCACCGCGCCGGGCTCAACGCCGCCAACGCCGTGATCACCGAGTGGGAGGCCCCGGAGTGCGCGGGGGAGGCGCTGCGAGAGGCCTACTCGGACTTCTATCGGGACCTGTGCACCGGCTTCGTCGCCATGGCGCGCTGGTGGTACGACCAGCGTGAGTCGGGGATGGAGGACTGGTGGCGCCAGGCCGGCGTCCTGGCGCGCGACGCGGGCATGGCAGGCGTGGGCGACCTGGAGGCCTTCCTCACGTTCACCGCCGGCTACCTGTGCGACCACCGCTTCGAGCGCATCGGCTCAGGCTTCGGTGTGGAGGGGCTGGCCACCTGCATGGACGGCCTCACAGGGCAGACCGCCAGCGGCGACCGGCTGATGCCGCGGTCCCGCCCCGGGTCGGTCGTGCTGGTGCCGAGCTACGTCGGTGTCGTGCCAGAGGCCTACCTGGGCACCGCGGTGCACACACAGCGCTGGTGGTCGCTGCCTGCGCTGCGCTTCACACTCCCGGGGCCGCGGGAGAGCTTCCTCTACCGGCCACCCGTGGCCTTCGATGGTGACGGGCGTCCGCAGCTGGACGCGACCCGGCGCGCGCTGAGCGCGCTGCTCGACGCCTGTGACGGCGAGCGCAGCCACGCCGACGTGCTGCGGACCGCGACGCAGGCGACCGGGGCGCCCGAGCTGGTCGGTCGGCTGCTCGGGGACCTGGTGGCCGCGCAGCTGGTGCAGCTGGGGGAACGCCAGTCAGCCGTCGGTCGGCACGCGGGCTCGGTCTCGGACCGCGGCGCGCCCGTGCGGCTCGAGGAGGAGGACGCAGCGGTCGTCTGGGTCCGGCTCCCGTGGGCGAGCGAAGAGCGCCCGGAGCTGTGCTGGCGCGGCGGCACACGGCGCTATCGCCCGGTCGGCCCGCTGGGAGGCCCGGTGTTGCAGGCCGCGCTCATCGAAGCGGGCAGGGCACCCACCTACGAGGCGGCCGTGCGGGGCGTGCGTCGCGCGCTCGGCGCCGACGACGCGCAGGTCAACCGCATGGCCAACGTGGTGCTGAGCGACCTGGTCGGGCTGGGGGTCGTCCGACTGTCGACCGAGCCGCCGACGGGGCGATGAGGCCGCTCTCGGCGACGGGTTCAACGCCGCCGCTGTCCGCCGACGCGTGCCGCTACAGGCGCCTCCGGCGTCAGCCGCAGCGCCCCAGCGCGGCCAGAAAGTCCAGGGCGTCGTCCTCTGCGATCTCGGTGTCGAAGCGGCCGATGTTGTCGGACCACGTGGTGTGCGCGCCAATCCACTCGAGCACCGTCTCCCGCGGCAGGCCTCGCACGGCGGCGGCGTGGCCCAGGATGTCGCGGATGGTGGTCCGGTAGATCTTGCGGTCCATAGCCGTGACCAGCACCACGAGCAGCACCAGCGCGACGACACCGTAGGCGATGGACCACCAGCCCAGCGTGCGAATCGCCACCATGAAGCTGAAGCCGAGCCCTGTCATCAGCCAGCTCTGCACCCGGTTGGTCTTGGCCGCGCCGATGGTGGCGTCGAGGTCTTGGAGCAGCAGCGTGAGCTCGTCGTCGTCGGGCTCGGCGGGCATAGGGGCGTTGTCGGTGACGAAGGTGTGCAGCCACGTGGCCGCGGGTGGGGACAGCGCCTGCAGCGCGTCGAACGCCGACAGCCACGCGTCGGGGGCGCTGGCGGCTGCCTTGGCGGCCTGGGTCAGGGCGCGGTCGCGGGCGTCGCCGTCGAGCATCGGGGCGACCTCCACCAGGGTGCGTAGCAGCGCAGGGGCGTGGCCCACAGGTCGGCACTGCTCCTGGAGAAAGAACGCGGCTGAGATGCGCTCGTGCATGAGCTCCAGCTCCCAGTCGTCACCCGCGGCCTGCTCCAGGTCGGTGTACAGGCGCGCGGCGCCCACCGGGTCGGTCCACAGCGCGGCGCCGACCACCTTCAGCGCCACCGTCTCCAGCGCCGGCGCTGCCAGCGTAGCGCGCTGAAAGGCCGGATCCTGGACCTCTGCGAGGGCCTGCGCGGACTGGTCGTGGAGCAGGAGTGTGTCCACGCGCGTGCGCAACAGGGCCACCGCCGCGCCCTGGGCCCGTTGCTTACCGAGCAGCGACCAGGTCAGGTCGGGGTGCGCGGCGAAGGTGCGGAGCTCCGCCGCCGGGAGCTCGTCGACGAGGGTCACCGCGAGCTGAGCGCCGGCGCGGAGGCCGTCGATGAGCCACGTGTGTGCCTGTTGCAGCGCGCCGCCCGTGGCGAGCGTGGCACGCCCCGCAATCCACCAGGCGTCGGCGTCGAGCGGCTCGGCGTTCAGTGCGGCTTTGGCGGCCTGCAGCGCGGCCTCGGCGTCGCCCGTCGCGAGCAGTGCCCGGGGCGTGGCCGCGGTGGACGTCGAGAGGGGTTGCGTCGCGCCGCTGGGTGTCGGGGCGCCCTCGGCCTCGGCGGGCGGCTCGGCAGTGGGGGCGCTCTCGTCTTCCGGCGGTGCCGCCGGCTCGGCGACGCGCCCGGCCGACGTTGGAGCCCGCGCGCCGCTGTGCGTCGCGTTGGTTGACGCGACGTGGTCCGCCAACACGATCACGTCGGCTTCGTCGGCTTCGTCGGCTTCGTCGGCTTCGTCGGCTTCGTCGGCTTCGTCGGCTGCGATGGCTTCGTCGGCTGCATTGGCCGCTTCGGTCGGGGCCGCGGGAGCGACGCCGTGGCCGCCTCGGGCGCCGGAGGACACCGCAGTCTCCTCGGCTTCCACGGGCAGCGAACCGTCGCCGGTGGCCGCCTCGACCGCCTCGCTCGCCTCGTCGGCCTCGTCCAGCTGCCAGTCCGCCACCTGCTGTCGCCAGGCCAGCTGGGACTGCGCCCCCTCGTAGGCGGCACGGACGCGCTGGAAGGCCTCGGGGTCCTGCTCTGGCCGGTAGCGCTTGATCAGCCGCACGTAGGCGCGACGCAGCCCCCGCTCGTTGACCCGCTCACCGTCGACGCCAAGCAGCTCGAAGGGATCGTCGGTGTCTGGCAGCGAACCTGGGCCGGCAGCTACCACCGCTCACCGCCGTCGAGCCGCTCGCAGACCCCCTGCAGCGCCTCGAACGCGCGCTCGACCGCCTTGGGGTCGGTGCCCCGCAGCGCCCCCTCAAAGCTGTCCAGCGCGTGGTCCAACGTGTACCGGCCCTCCACGGGGAGCTCGCGCCAAAGCAGGTCTGCCCGCGCGAGCAGCTCCCTGTAGCGCGGGCGCTCACGGGGATCGGCCTTCAGCGCCGCGATGCGCGAGCGGGCCGTCTCCAGCGCGGCGGCGTCGAGCTTGGCCCCGCCCTCGCGTTGGAATATGCGGTTGAAGGTCCGCTCGACGCCGTCGACCCGCGCCTCGACCTCCAAGATGCCGTTGAGATCGAAGGTGAAGCGCACGTGGATGTCCGTGCCCGCGGGGCAGTTGGGCAGGTCCGTCACCTCCAGCGTGCCGAGCAGGTGGTTGTCGGCGACCCGCCGGGCCTCGCCCTCGTACACCGACAGGTCGATGGCGGTCTGGCCGTCGCGGATGGTCTGGTACACGTCCACCTGCGACGTTGGGATCACCGTGTTGCGGTGGATCACCGGGCTGAAGAAGCCGCTGTGACGCTCGCCGGCCACCTCGCGCGCGATCTCCACGCCGAGGCTGTGGGAGGCCACGTCGGTCACCACCAGGTCGTCGACACCGGCGTCGTTGGCGCACAGCGCGGCCTGAATCGCAGCGCCGTGCGCCACCACGCGGTCCGGGTCGGGCCCCTCGAGCGGCGCCTTGCCGAAGACCTCTTCGACAAAGGCGCGCACCGCCGGCATGCGCGTCGCGCCGCCGACCAGCAGCACCTCGTCGAGATCCCCCGGGCTCAGGCGCGCGCTGCGCAGCGCGGTGCGGCAGGGGCCGAGCATCCGCTCCCGCAGGGGCGCCGTCACGCGCTCGAAGGCCTCCCGCGTCACCGACACCGACGGCTCGGCCACGCCGAGCTCGTCGGGGATCATCACCTCCGCGCGGGGCCACCGGCTCAGGCTGCGCTTCACCACCTCGGCGCGCTTGACCAGCAAGGCCCACGCGTCCGGTCGCTCCGTACGCAGCTGTCTGGCGTCGAGCCCCACGGCGTCGGCTGCGAAGGCCGCCACCGCGTCCGTGAAGTCCTCGCCCCCCAGCCGGCTCTCCCCAGCCACACTGCGGACCTCGAGCATGCCCTCGAAGAGCTCCATGACACACACGTCGAAGGTGCCACCGCCGAGGTCGAAGACGAGGAAGCGCTTGTCGGCCGTCGCCAGCTCCTCCCGAGGCGCCCGGCCGGCACCGTCGCCGCTCGCCAGGCCCGCGCTCGTCTGATTTGGAGCCACGCCCCCGTGCATCCCGTAGGCGATCGCGGCGGCGGTGGGCTCGTTGAGCACGCGCTCGACCACAAACCCCGCCACCTCGGCCGCGCGCTTGGTGGCGAAGCGCTGGGCCTCGTTGAAGTACGCCGGCACGGTGACGACGCACCGGGTCACCGGCACCCCCAGCTCACGCTCCGCGTCCGCTCGCAGGGCGTCCAGCATCCACGCGCTCAGCTCCACGGGCGTGAAGGTCCGATCGCCCACCTGCACGGGCGTGGCCCGCTCGATGTCCCGCTTGAACAGCGCCGCCGCGTCGCCCGGCCGCGTCGCGAGGATGTCCCGCGCGGGCCGACCCACCACCACGCCGCCCGCGCGACGATCCCAGGCCACCACCGACGGCGTCAGCACCTGCCCAAGCGGGTTGGGGAAGAAGCGCACCTCGCCCTCGCTGAACCACGCCGCCGCGCAGTGGGTGGTGCCGAGGTCGATGCCGATGATCGGGCTTGCGGCGGGAGGCGCTACGAGCTGCATGGATCTCCGGAGTGTCGCGGTGGGCGGGCCCGCAGGTGGAAGCGACGCCGCTCGTGGCCGCGCTCAGCAGCCGTGACGATGCCGAATTCTGAACGAGGGGTCGACGGGCGGGTCACAGGGCGTCCAGGTCCAGGGTCATCTGCACGTCGTCGATGCGCTGTCCGTCGACCCGGAAGCGGTCTGTGGTGAGGCTGGTCTCCACGAAGCCCACCGATCGATAGAGCCGCCGAGCGCGGGTGTTGTGCGCGAAGACGCCCAGGTCGATCCACGCGATCTCAGGTCGCGAGACGGCCCAGTCGATCAGCGTGTCCAGCAAGAGCCTGCCGTAGCCCTGGCCGCGGGCCGCTCGCTCGAGGCCCATGCCCAGCCAGCATCGGTGCAGGGCCGCAGGCATCGGCCCGCCGGTCAGGTCGGCGTGGCCCAGGATCTCGTCCCCAGACCAGAGCGCCCACGTCCGCACCCAGCCGGGGACGGCCAGCGAGCGCCGCCAGGCGGAGTCTTTGTGATCGCGAACGCGCTGCCGGGTCGGGCGCTCGCCCGCCCCGTAGGGCATGAACACCAGGTCGCCGTCGGCGCCGCTCTCCAGCCCGTGCCGTGTGGCGTGGTCGGCGTAGGCGTCGAGCAGCACGTCGGCGCCCCGCGTCTCCGGCGGCGTCACGGGCAGGCTCAGCAGGGACACGCGGTAGGGCTTGGTCATGGAGGTCGCTCGGGCGGCGGGGCGCGACGCGCGTCGTGCGGCCACAGGTGTCGACGCGGCAGGCCCAGGGTGGGCGCAAAAACCCCAACAGGGCTGGCCAAGTGTGCCCGGATCAGGCACCAGACGGCACGCGCGTCCGCGCAAAAACCTCGGCGACCTCTCCGTCGCGCTGCGCTGGCCTCGGCCCGAGCGCCACTCTCACCCTGGGCGAACCATGAGCTCCGCCGCGCCGCAGACCGACCGCTGGACGCCCGTGCGCGCCGAGGTCCGCGCGATGTGGCAGCTGGCGTGGCCCGTGATCGTCACGCAGATCGGCGTGATCACCATGGGGCTGGTCGACGCGGCCATGGTCGGAGACCTCGGCGCCGACGCGCTGGCGGCGGTCTCCATCGGCGGCTCGCTGTGGTTCACGTGTGGCTCGCTGCTCCTGGGCACGGTCATGGCGCTGGACCCGCTGATCTCGCAGGCCTGGGGTGCTGGCGAGCGCGCGGAGGCCGGAGCGTGGTTCTGGCAGGGGATCTGGCTGGCGCTGGGGCTCGGCGGCGCGCTGTCCCTGGCGATGCTGCACACCGAGCCGATCTTCGCGCTCTTGGGTCAGGCGCCCGAGGTGGGCCGGCTGGCGGACGTCTACGTTGGCGCGCGGGCGTGGGCCATGGCCCCGTTTCTGGTGTTTGCGGTGGGTCGGTCGATGCTCAACGGCGTCGGCGACACCCGCCCTGTCATGGTCATCGCGGTCGTGGCCAACCTGGTCAACTGGGCCGCCGACGCGGCCTTGATTCACGGCCGCTTCGGCATGCCGGCGCTGGGCGTCGAGGGGGCCGGCTACGCCACCACCGCGACGCAGATGGCCATGTGCGTGGCGCTCTTTGGCGTCCTGCGCGCGCCGCGCTACCGCGAGGCCGACCTGCGCCCGCAGCTGCCGACGCGGGCCGCTCAGTGGACCATCTTGCGGCTGGGGCTGCCGATCGGCGGTCACCTGGTGGCCGAGTTCGGCGTGTTCGCGGCGGCCGGGGTCATCGCTGGGCAGGTCTCGGCTGTGGCCCTCGCAGCGCACCAGATCGCGCTGGGCCTGGCCTCGTTCAACTACATGATCCCGCTGGGGGTCTCCATCGCCGCGAGCGTGCGCGTGGGCCAGGCCATTGGCGCCGGGCGACCCGACGAGGCGGCGCTGGCCGGCCGGGTGGCCTTGGGCCTCGGCGCGATCGCCATGGCGGTCATGAGCGTGCCCTTCTTGCTGGTGCCGGCCTTCCTCGCTCAGTGGTTCACGCCCGACGCTGAGGTCCTGGCGCTGGCGGTGGAGCTGCTGGCGATCGCGGCTGCGTTTCAGGTCTTCGACGGTGTCCAGTGCGTGGCGGGCGGCTGTCTGCGCGGCGCGGGTGACACGCGGGCGGCCTTCGTGGCCAACCTGGTGGCGCACTGGACCATGGGGCTGCCGCTGGGCTGGGCGCTCGCCATCCCCCTCGGCGGCGGCGTACACGGCGTGTGGTGGGGGCTCGTGGCCAGCCTCGGCTTCGCGGCGGTGCTGCTCGGGCTGCGCTTTCTGCGTGGGCGATGGCGCGCGCTGGGGCGGGTGGCGGCATGAGCGAGGATCCCACGGCGCGCGCCGCTGAGCCGGCGCCCTCGCCGGCCGCTGTCACGGCGCCAGGCGGCGGCCCTGAGGCGCACCACGTGCGCGTTCACGTGCAGGTCGCGGCCGGCGGCTTCGTCAAGCGAACCTCGCGCGGGGACGTCGACTTTGTCTCGCCTTTGCCGTGCCCCTTCAATTACGGTGAGCTTCCGGGCACGCTCGGCGGCGACGGCGACCCTCTCGACGCCGTTGTGCTGGGTCCCCGCGTACCGCCGGGGACCTCCCTGCGCGCCGCACTGCTCGGCGCGGTCGACTTCGAGGACGCGGGGCAGCCCGACTTGAAGTTGGTGTGCGGAAACACACCCTTGCGCGGCGTGCAACGCACGCTAGTGCTCGCTTGGTTTCGCGGATACGCCGTGGCCAAGCGCGCGCTCAACGTCGCCCGCGGTCAGAGCGGCCCCACTCGGTGCCGCGGCTGGGTCGACGTCGACACCGCCCGTTCGAGGCTCGCGGCTGCTCAGGCCCGAGCGGCGGCCGCGGCGGGAGACAGCGCAGACGAGGGCGCCAGGCGCCCACCCCACAGCGACCGATCGGCGCCCAGCGCCCGGCCGCGACCAGACGAATCAGGAACCTCATGACTCGGACCTCGCCCTCGCGCCCCTCCTCCAGCTCGCCTCATCGCACGGAGCGGCCCCCTGCGAACGCGCTGCCTGGCGCGACGCGCTTCGTCGTGCTCATCGACTGGGAGAACCTCAGCCTGCCGCGACCGGAGCAGATTCGGGTGGTGGAGCGGCTGCTCCAGACGCTCGGCGAGCACCGCGTGCGGGTGGCCAAGGCCTTCGCCAGCGACTTCGGCGACGCGACCGGCAAGCTCACCCGGCTGGGGGTCCAGGCGGTCGCCGAGCCGCGAATCAAGGCGGGCAAGAACATCACCGACATGGCCCTGGCGAGCCACGCCTTTGCAGAGGCCCTGCAAGACGTGACCGTGGGCGTGCGCTCGACCTTTGTCATCGTGTCCGGCGACTCGGACTTCTACCTGCTCGCCCGCGCGCTGCGGAGCCAGCACTTCCCTGTGGTGGGGGTGCTGCGGCAAGACGGGGCGACGGCGGGGCTCGCGCCCTGGTACGACGTGACCGTGACGCTGGACCAGCTGCGGGGGCCCAAGAGCGGTGGGCGCAGTCGTCGTCGGGGTGGGCGCAGCGCCGGCTCCGAGGCGGGCGTCACGGACGGGGGCGAGCGCCGGCGCGGCGCGGCGCGGCCCGACGTGGCCGATCCGCGCCGCAGCGATGTGCCGGACACAGCGGACGCGGTGGATGTGGTGGACGGGGTGGACGTGGACGAGGCGGTGAGCGTGCTGAACGGCGCCAACCTGCCGGCCATCGACCGCACGGCGCGCGCCGCGTTGGCGAGCGCGCTGGTGGGCGAGGGGGGCGGGCAGGAGGCCGACGTGCTGGCGCGTCTGGCGGCCGCCGCAGACGTCGACGAGGCCGACGCCAAGCGGTGGCTCGGGCTGGCGACGGGCCAGGGGCTGGCCTCGCGCAAGCGCGGCGTGATCACGGTGCCGGACAACCTGGCGGCTGCGACGCTGGTGCGCGAGGTCGACACGCGGCTCCTGCGTCGGCTCCGCCGTCACAAGCAGGCCTTCGAGCTGCGGGACGGGCTGCGCGCGGCGCTCGGCTACGCCAGCGCGGCCGAGTCCCGCACCATCGTGGCCGGGCTGGTCCGTGACTGGGACCACGCGTCCAACGGGCCGCTCGACGCCGGGCGCCTCCGCCACGAGCTGATGCAGGCCGCCGGCGTGGAGCCCTGGTTCCTGGGCTTCGGCAAGGTCCGTCGCTTCTTCGACGCGCTCGCGTCCGAGGGCCTCGTGAAGCTGATCGCGCGCGGGTCGAGCCTGGTGCTGGCGCTGCCGGACGAGGCGACGGCTGCTGATGCCGCTTCGGTCGACGCCGCTTCGGTCGACCCCGCTTCGGTCGACGCCGCTTCGGTCGACGCAGCCAGTGGAGCGGCGCTGGCCGGCAAGAGCCGGTCTTCCGGACGTCGGCGCCCGCGCCGGAAGCCACCCGCGGCCGCGGCGGACGACAGGGTGACCCCTGCAGCTGAGGCGGACGGCGCAGACGCGCCAGCCGACGCGGCCGTGGTCAGCGGGACGAGCGACGAGGCGCTCGCTGCGCCCGCGCCCGTCGAACCCGCGCCCGTCGAACCCGCGCCCGTCGAACCCGCGTCTGGCGAGGCCACGCCGGCGGATGCTGCGGCCGCGGAGGCCCGGGCGAAACGCTCGGACACGGCGGCCTCCTCCGCCGCGACCGCGACGGTCGCTGTGGGCGGTGAGTCGAACGACGCGGCTGTAGCCGACGAGCTCGCCGGCGCCGAGAGCGCGGCATTGGAGACGGACGCTCAGGTCGGCGCCGCCGCGTCGACGCCTGATGTCGTCGTGGTGGACGACGTGGCGGCGGGACAGCAGGCGGCGAGCGGTGACGCTTCGGCGCCTGACGAGCTCGCCCTCCCGGCGAAGGCGCCTGCAAAGCGGAGTCGCGCTGCGAAGCCGAAGGCGGCCGCGAAGCCGAAGGCGGCCGCGAAGCCGAAGGCGTCCGCGAAGGCGAAGACGGCCGCGAAGCCCAAGGCTGCCGCGAAGCCAAAGACGGCTGCGACGGCGGCCGCGAAGCCGAAGGCGGCTGCGAAGCCCAGGGCGGCTGCGAAGGCGAAGGCGGCTGCGAAGCCCAGGGCGGCTGAGAAGGCGGCGACGGCCGCGAAGCCGAGAGCGGCTGCGAAGGCAAAGACGGCAGCGAAGCCCAAGGCTGCTGCGAAGCCCAAGGCTGCCGCGAAGCCAAAGACGGCTGCGAAGGCGAATACGGCCGTGAAGGCAGAGGAGCCCACAGAGCCCAGCTCGCGCGCGGAGCCGATGACGGCCGCAGCGCCGAAGGCCGGCGCGAAGCCAAGGGCCGCCGCGAAGCCGCAGGCCGCCGCGAAGCCGAAGGCTGCTGCGAAGCCGAAGGCCGCTGCGAAGCCGAAGGCCGGCGCGAAGCCCAAGGCGGCTGCGAAGCCGAAGGCGGCTGCGAAGCCCAAGGCGGCTGCGAAGCCCAAGGCTGCCGCGAAGCCCAAGGCTGCCGCGAAGCCCAAGGCGGCTGCGAAGCCGAAGGCGGCTGCGAAGCCCAAGGCTGCCGCGAAGCCCAAGGCTGCCGCGAAGCCGAAGGCCGCTGCGAAGCCCAAGGCCGCTGCGAAGCCGAAGGCCGCTGCGAAGCCCAAGGCCGCTACGAAGCCGAGCCCCAGCCCTGCGGGGTCTTAGCGCTCTCGGTACCGCGCGCTCGACCCGGCCACCGCCGTGACGATCGGCCCGGTGGACCCTCGCGCGGCGCCCGCGCTCACAGCGCGGGGAAGATCAGCTCGAAGAAGACAAACGTGGCCGCCAAGGTGCCAGCGCCGCCGATCCCACCCAGCACGACCGGCACGGCGACCTTTGCAGCGGCGCTCTTCTTGACGAGAAAGTGTCCTGCGGCCGCGCCCACGAGCCCGAAGAACGCGCCACCGAGCGGCGCCGCCACGAGGTACATGGCGCGCACCCCTGCAGACTCGCTGTGGTACCCCGACCAGCCGACCCAGCCGCCACCACCGCACAGCATCAGCACGAAGAGCGCGCCAAAGGCCCCAAGAACGAGGAGCCCAACCTTGCGAACGCGGTTGAACTCCGCGTCGTCCTGTGGAATCTCAGCCATCGGCGCCCCCTGTCCCTCGTTGTTGCTGCCCGCTGAGCATGCGCACGTTGCGGGAGGCGCCGCAACCACGGGAGCTGACCAGTGAGCACGGATTCTGCGAGGTCGCCGGCGGGCGTCGGTGAGCCTGACACGCGGGAGTGGGGCGACGCGCTCCGGTCCCGAAGCGCCGCCTGGCGGGAGGCACACCCGGTCCCGGACTTCGCCGACGCGACGCCGCGACAGCGCGCGCTGGCAGAGCTGCAGGGCGTGCTCTTCGCGCACTTCGTCCAAGAGACCTGGCCTGGGCTGGCCGGCGCGACGGAGCGTCTGGCGGTGTGGATCACGGACCACGCTGGGCTCATGGCCGCCGACGCGATGTTGGAGCCCGACGCGGCGCAGCTGCTCGCGGTGTCGCCTACGGTCATGGACGCGCACCTGCAGGCCTGTCCGGACGCCGCGCACCGGCACCACGTGGCCTTCGCGACCATCGCGCGAGGCGCCCGCGACGGGGAGGGCGGCGACGCTTCTGCGGCGGACGAGCCGACCAACGGCGACGTGACGGCCGTCGTCGTGCACGTGGCCACGGTCTGGGGCGACGGCGCGAGTCACGAACAGCTGCGCCACTTTCGCTGGGAAGGCGACGCGCTGGTCCCAGACGGAGAGCCAGGGCGCGCGGTGTTCACGATCGGCGCGCAGACCTGAGTGACCGCGGCGCAGGTGATCGTCGCCACAATCTGCTAGGAAGCCCCTCTCGCCGGGCGCAGCGCGCGCCCTCGGCCACGCCAGGCCGCGACGTCCCCGTCCCAGCAGACCGACGACGGGCGCAGCGACAACGGACACGAGACGCAGACTGCCAGGACCCGCCCATGCGCTACATCGAACTCGTCCAGTCGCACCCGCTCGTGTGGGCCCTCTTTGGCGTCTACCTGGTCGGCACCAGCTGGCTGGCGTGGCTGGGCCACAAGAAGACCGACGGCATCGAGTCCTTCGCGGTCGGCAAGGGCGACATGCACCCGGTGGTCGTTGGGGTGACCCTGGCCGCGAGCGTCGCCTCGGCGGCGACCTTCGTGCTCAACCCGGGTCTGGTCTACGTCTTTGGCCTGTCGGCGCTGCTCCACCTCGGCGTGGCGGCGGGCTCGGGCGTCATCGTCGGCCTCTTCGCCATGAGCTTTGGCTTCCGCCGCGTGGGCCAGCAGATCAAGGCGATCACGCTGCCGCAGTGGATGGGTCAGCGCTACCAGAGCAAGGGGCTGGCGGTGTTCTTCGCCGCGGTGAACCTGCTGTCCATCACGTTCATGGTGCTCATCGTCGCGGGCCTCGCCATCGTCATGCGGCTGACCCTGGGGCTGAGCAACCCAGAGGCCGTGGTCCTCATCATCGGCTTCGTCTTCTCCTACATCTTCCTGGGGGGCACCTACGCCCACGCGTACACCAACACGCTCCAGGGCATCGTCATGGTCGTCATCGCCACCGTCATCGTCGCGAGCGGGCTGAGCTACCTGGCGGACGGCTTTGGGCCGGCGCTGTCGCAGCTCGCGACCATCGACCCCGCGTTGGCGACGGCCTACAACCCCAAGAGCCCCCTCTACGGCAGCACCCTCTCCGTGTGGATCTCCGGCTTCGTCATCGGCTTCGCCCTGGTGTGCCAGCCCCACATCTTGACCAAGGCGCTCTACGTCAAGACCGACAAGGCCGTGCTGCAGTACCTGCTCGTGGCAACGGCGGTGTCGGTGGTCTTCACCAGCCTCCTGCTCGTCGGGCTCTACGCCCACCTGTCGGACATCCCGCCGGAGGCCTTCCTCGACGCGGCGACCGGCAAGCCCAAGGCCGACGCGGTGGTCACGGTCTACATCGCCCACACCTTCGGCCCGACCCTGCGCGCGGTGATCGCGGTGGCCCTCCTCGCGGCAGGCATGAGCACGCTCGACGGCATCTTGGTGGCCATGAGCTCCATCGCCGCCAACGACCTCTACCTCAACCTCGCGGGGCCCTGGCTCAAGGGCAAGACGCCGGCCGAGCGCAGCGTCGCGGCGCACCGGGCGAGCCAGGTGATCCTGGTGGCGCTCGGGGTGCTCACGCTGATCATCAGCCTCTCGCCGCCGCCCCTGATCAGCATCTTCGGCCAGATCGGGGTCTTCGGCATCGCCTGCGCCAGCTGCGTGCCGATCCTCTTTGGCATCTTCGTGCCGCACCTGAAGGGCAGGGTGGCGACCCTCGCCGCGGTCTCGGCGCTGTCCACGTACGTGCTGCTCTACGCGTGGGCGCGGGTGGCCA
>JAUIAC010000688.1 GCA_030425545.1 bacterium
CCCAGGCGTCGCTCCACGGGGTGCAGCTGGGCATGGAGGTGTCGGTGGCGTCGGGCCAGGGGGCGGCGTCGGGCGAGCTGACGTCGGCCATGAAGTAGCCGGTGTCGGTGGCGCCAGCGTCGGTGGCCCCAGCGTCGGTGGCCCCGGCGCCGTCCGCGTCTGGACCGCCCGCGTCGGGGGAGCAGGCGGCGAACGCCAGGCAGAGCGCAGCGATGCCACAGAGCCGGCCGGCCGCGCCCCGGGTGAGGCTGCGGAACGCCCGTGGATCTGGGCGTTCCGCGCGGGACAGGTGAGACGAGGTCGGGGCGCTGAGTGGAGTTCGCATGGGCGCAGCCTAGCGTGCCCCGCGGCCGGCTTGTAGTTCCTGCGCGTGGGCCCACGCAGGTGGCGGCCGAGACCGGGCGCGACACCGGCCCTGCGGGACGCGGATGGTTATTGTGGATTCGCCGACCGTGCCGTAGAAACGCCCCATGAGCACCCGAATCCCCACGCGCACCTCTCCGGCGACGCGCCCCGGACACCCGCCCACGCCGCGCGTGCGACCTCGTCCAGGGCTGCGCGCGTCATCCGGGCTTGGCGGCTGGGCGAGCGTGGCCCGACGCGGGCTGAGAACCCTGGCCGCGACCACGGTCGCCGCGTCGCTCACGCTGGGCGCGGGCTGCGGTGAGGACAAGCGCGAGGCGCTGCCGGTGCCAAAGGCCGAGCACACCGCCGCGAAGAAGCCCGAGCGCAAGCTGGGCCGGCTGGTCGAGGTGCACGCCCCCACGATCGCCAACGCCCTGGCGGGGCACAGCCGAGAGCCGCTCCAGGTGCGGGTCACCGCGGCGCGGCTCGGGCCCCGCTACGCCTGGCTGAAGATCGAGGACGAGACCGGCAGCGCGTGGGCCGTGGTCCCGCCCATCGCCGCGACGCCCACGGGCACCGTGACGCTGTCGGGCTGGGTGCGGCAGCGCGCCGACGACGCGGCCCCCGAGGGCGCCCCCGAAGAGGCCCGCAAGGCCGCAGCGGACGCCGCGCCGGGGGACGACGACAAGGACCTCATCTTGTGGGCGGGCCGCATCACCGGCCCTGGCCTGCAGCCTGTGGAGCGCGCGGAGGAGGCGGTCATCGACCCGGTCTTCGCCGCGCTCGAGATCACCGGCACCGTGGCGTCGGCCCGGCCGCCCGAGATCGCGCCCGCGGACCACAGCATCGCGGCGCTGCACCTGGACCGGAAGCGACTCGAGGGCAAGACCGTCAAGATCCGCGGCCAGGTCATCCACCTGGTGCCCGACCTGTCGGGGCGGGACTGGTGGCTGCTGCGCGACGGCAGCGGCGACGACGACCCCTTCGCCAGCGGCGACAAGCACGTGCTGCTGGTGGCGGCCAACGCGCCGATCACCCCCGGCGAGGTGGTGCTGGTCGAGGGCACCGTGCTGGTCGACCGAGCCTTCACGCTCACCGGGCCGATCCCCCTGGCGTTGATGCCGGCGCGCGTGCTGAAAGACGCCGGCGCGGCCGGACGCGCAGACGCCGCGGACGCACCCGAGACCGCCACCCCTGCTGACGCGAAGGCTGCCGCCCCCGCAGCCGAGGAAGGCCCGTGACCCGCCGCCACCTCTTTGTGGCCGACCCCGTCGGCCCCATGAACATCCACCAGGACTCGACCTTCGGCGTCATGCTGGCGTGCCAGGGCCGGGGCCACGAGCTCTACCACTGCGGCACCGAGGGGCTGCGCGGCAACACCGCCGGCCCGACGGCGCGGTGCCGGCCGGTGACGGTGCAGGCGGTGGAGGGCGACCACGCCAGCCTCGGCCCGTGGACCGAGCTGCCCCTGGGCGCCTTCGACGCGATCTGGATGCGGAAGGACCCGCCCTTCGACATGAACTACATCGCGGCCACCTACATCCTCGAGCAGGCGCCCGCCTCGACGCGGGTGGTCAACCGGCCTTCGAGCCTGCGCGACTGGAACGAGAAGGCCTGCGTGCTGCGCTTCCCGGAGCTGGCCCCACGCTGCCTGCTGACGCGCGACGCCGCCGCGATCAAGGCCTTTCAGCAGGACGTGGGCGGCTCGGTGGTGCTGAAGCCGCTGTCGTTCTCGGGCGGCGCCGGCATCGTCGCGCTGCACCCGGGGGACCTGAACACCAACGCCCTGCTCGAGATGTCGACCCGCATGGGCCAGGACTTCGTGCTGGTGCAGCAGTACCTGCCGGAGGTGGTGCAGGGCGACAAGCGCGTCATCCTGGTCAACGGCGAGCTGGGCGGGGCGCTGCTGCGGGTGCCGCCGCCGGACGACCTGCGCGGCAACATCCACGTCGGCGCGCGCACCGAGTTCGTGGAGCTGAGCGCGGCCGAGCGTGCCCTGTGCGACGCCCTCAAGCAGCCGCTGAAGGACGCGGGCCACATCTTCGTGGGCATCGACCTCATCGGCGGCAAGCTCACCGAGGTCAACGTGACCAGCCCCACGGGCATCCGCGAGATCAAGGCGGCCGGCGGCCCGGACCTCGCCGAGGCCCTGGTCGACGCCGCGCTCGCCTAGCTGTCGTCCAGCTCGCCGGGGCAAATACGCGACATTTTGTCGCGTATTTCCCCCGGCGAGCTGAACGACATTTTGTCGCGTGAGCGCACCGACCACGCGGACGACCACGTAGACGACCACGGGGCGC
>JAUIAC010000689.1 GCA_030425545.1 bacterium
GAGCTGAAGAAGCTGCAGCCGCTGATCGCCGAGATCGGCAGCCTCGAAGCGCGCATGGAAGCGCTCGACGACGCCGCGCTGCAGAACCAGACCAACGTGCTTCGCGCCAAGCTCGACCAGGGCGCGACCACCGACGACATCCTGCCGGAGGCCTTCGCCACCGTCCGCGAGGCGGGCAAGCGTGTGCTCGGCATGCGCCACTACGACGTGCAGCTCACCGGCGGCTACTTCCTGCACCAGGGCATCATCTGCGAGATGCGCACCGGTGAGGGCAAGACCCTGGTGTCGACGCTGCCCGGCTACCTGAACGCCCTCTCCGGCAAGGGTGTGCACGTCGTGACGGTCAACGACTACCTCGCCATCCGCGACTGCGAGTGGATGGGGCGCCTCTACCACTGGATGGGCATGTCCACGGGCGTGATCCACACCGGGGCGAGCCAGTCGGACCGCAAGCGCGCCTACAACGCCGACATCACCTACGGCCAGAACAACGAGCTCGGCTTCGACTACCTGCGCGACAACATGAAGTTCTCGCTCGACGACTACGTGCACCGCTACCTGCCCTCGGCCCACGATCCACAGGCCGAGAAGCTGCTGCACTACGCGATCATCGACGAGGTCGACTCGGTGCTCATCGACGAGGCGCGGACCCCGCTCATCATCAGCGGCTCGTCGGAAGAGAGCACCACGCCCTACCTGCGGGCCAACGGCATCATGCCCTTCCTCAAGCGCGACCTGCACTACGTCGTCGACGAGAAGGGCCACAACGTCAGCCTCACCGAGGCGGGCGTCGACAAGGTCGAAGAGCGCCTCGGGGTCGACAACCTCTACGCCCCCGAGCACATGCGCTGGGTCCACTACACCCACGCTGCGCTCAAGGCCCACAACCTCTACCGGGCCGACAAGAGCTACCTGGTGGAGAACGGCAAGGTCGTGATCATCGACGACCACACCGGCCGCAAGATGCCCGGGCGGCGCTGGTCGGACGGCATCCACCAGGCCATCGAGGCGAAGGAGGGCTTGGAGATCCAGGAGGAGACCCAGACCCTCGCGACGATCACCTTCCAGAACTACTTCCGCATGTACGAGAAGCTCTCGGGCATGACCGGCACCGCGGAGACCGAGGCGGAGGAGTTCGCCAAGGTCTACGACATCGACTGCATCGTCGTGCCGACCAACAAGCCCATCGTCCGCGACGACCGCGAAGACCTCGTCTACAAGAACGAGCGCGGCAAGTTCCGGGCGGTCATCGAGCTCATCACCGAGTGCCACGAGCGCGGTCAGCCGGTGCTGGTCGGCACCATCTCGGTGGAGAAGTCGGGCTTCCTCAGCCACCTGCTCGACGAGCGTGGCATCCCGCACCACGTGCTCAACGCCAAGCAGCACGAGCGCGAGGCGGAGATCGTGGCGCAGGCCGGTCGGCTGGGCTCCGTGACCATCGCGACGAACATGGCCGGTCGCGGCACCGACATCATCCTCGGCGGCAACGCGGAGCTGCTCGCCAAGCGCGACGTGTTCGGCGTGGTCTCGACGCAGGAAGACGTGGACGAGGACGACCCGCACTACGTCGAGGTGCTGGCCCGCTACGAGGCCGAGTGCAAGGCCGAGAAGCAGGCCGTGCTGGAGGCCGGTGGGCTCGCCATCATCGGCACCGAGCGGCACGAGAGCCGGCGCATCGACAACCAGCTCCGCGGCCGCGCCGGTCGTCAGGGCGACCCGGGCATGAGCCAGTTCTACCTCAGCCTCGAAGACGACCTGATGCGCGTGTTCGGCGGCGACCGGGTCAGCAAGATCATGGAGTGGCTCGACATCCCCGAGGACGAGCCCATCGTCGCCAAGAGCGTGAGCAAGGCGATCGAGAACAGCCAGGTGCGCGTGGAGGGGCAGAACTTCGACGCCCGCAAGAACCTGCTCGAGTACGACAACGTCATGAACCAGCAGCGCAAGACCATCTACGCGCTGCGTCGTCAGGTCATGGCCGCCGAGGAGACCCAGGCGCTGATCGAGGGCGTGATCGACGACGTGATCTACGACGTCATCGACACCTACTGCCCGCAGGACCAGCGCTCCACCGAGTGGGACATCGACGCCCTGGAGGAGGGGCTCTACGAGCTCACCGGGCTGGACGTGGACCTGAGCGCGGTGGACCTGGACTTCGCGCAGCTCGAGGAGGCGATCACGGCCGCGCTGCAGGCCGAGTTCCGCGACCGGCGAGACCGCATCATCGCGGCGATCCTCCACAGCATGGACCCGCTGGATCCGGACGACGACATCCCGGACACCGAGCTCCAGGAGGCGGCCGACGAGCAGTGGCGCTACTTCGAGCGCGAGACCTACCTGCGGGCCATCGACCAGCACTGGAAAGAGCACCTGCGGCAGATGGACGCGCTGAAGGAGGGGGTCTTCCTCAACGCCTACGCGCAGAAGGACCCGAAGCTCATCTACAAGAAGGAGGGCTACGAGCTCTTCCAGGCGATGATCGTCCGCATTCGCACCGACGTGCTGAACGTCATCTTCCACGTCGAGGTGAAGAGCTCCAAGGAGCTGGACGCCATGAAGGCGGAGGCCGAGGAGCGCCGCGCGGCCGCCAAGGCGCAGCTACAGGAGACCCACGTCAGCGCCGACGCGCTGCACGAGGG
>JAUIAC010000690.1 GCA_030425545.1 bacterium
AGCTACGCGCGCCACACGGCCTTGCGCCACACCACCATCTTCGGCGGGGTGAAGCAGGGCAAGCAGGTGCGCACGCTGCAGGCCGGCATCGACGTGCTCGTGGCCACGCCCGGGCGGCTGCTCGACCTCATCGGTCAGGGCTACATCGACCTGAGCCGCGTGGAGGTCTTCATCCTCGACGAGGCCGATCGCATGCTCGACATGGGCTTCATCAAGCCCATCCGACAGGTCATGTCGCTGCTGCCGCGCCGGCGCCACAACATGCTCTTCTCCGCGACCATGCCGCCGCCCATCGCGCAGCTGGCCAACGGCATGCTGCACGAGCCGGTGCGGGTCGAGGTCACCCCGGCCTCGAGCACCGTCGACCGCATCGCGCAGAAGCTGCACTTCGTCCGCAAGGGCGACAAGCCAGACCTGCTGCTGCACCTGCTCGAGAGCCAGCCGGTGTTCCGCGCCATCGTGTTCACGCGGACCAAGCACGGCGCCAACCGCCTCGCCAAGAAGCTGATCAAGGACGGTCAGCCGGCCGCCGCCATCCACGGCAACAAGTCGCAGGGGGCGCGCCGCCGCGCGATCGAGGGCTTCACCGAGGGCTCCATCGGCGTGCTGGTGGCGACTGACATCGCCTCTCGTGGCATCGACGTCGACGACGTGTCGCACGTGTTCAACTTCGACCTGCCCAACGAGGCCGAGACCTACGTGCACCGCATCGGCCGCACCGGTCGCGCCGGTCGCGAGGGCATCGCCGTGACCTTCTGCGACGAAGAAGAGACCGGCTACCTCGCCGACATCGAGAAGCTCATCGGCATGCGCATCGACCTCGACGAAGACCAGCCCTACCACGCTCAGCTCGACCGCAACGCGCGGCCGCTCACGCCGGCCCAGCGGCAGTCCCAGCGGCGGCACCAAGGTCGTGGCGGCGGCGGTCGTCCCGGTGGCGGCGGGGGTCGTCCTGGCGGCGGTGGTCGTCCTGGCGGCGGCGGTCGTCCTGGCGGCGGCGGGGGTCGTCCTGGCGGCGGCGGCGCGCGGAGCTCGCGTCGCGGGCGTGGACCCGGTCGCGGCCCGCGGTAGACCCCCTCGCATCGCGCGTGCGGCACATAGGCGGGACGTCTCGTCGCGCCCAGCCGCTGCGTCTCCACAGAACACGAGCCCAGCTCGCGCGTCTTCGCTGGCGGCCCCCTTCACCGTGGGGTTGTCGGCGCAATCTTGCTGAATCACCCAGCAAACAAGGCCTTCACTTGAGAGTTGAAGGTCCCATGTAAGGACGGGGAAGGGTGCGGAATCCGCGCGCGGGGGGCAGGGTCCGAGAGTCGGCCCGGCAAGAGCCCCCCGGTCTCGCAGCCGTGCCTCCCTGTCCCCGGAAACCAGGCCCGTCCTGGAGGAGTCTTCGTAATGAACCCATCCATTCGCCTCGCTGCCGTTTGCCTCGTCGCGGCGCCCATGCTCACCGGTTGCGGTGGCTTGATGAAGCAGCTCGCCAACCTCTCGCCCAAGCGCGCGGACCTCAACACCGTTGAGGAGGCCAAGAACAAGGGCGACACCGCCGCGCTCGAGAAGTACTGCGATCGCAGCTACAAGAAGCCCGACGGCAAGGCCCTGAACGGCCAGGCCCGCAGCCGCGCCTGCAAGTACAAGAACGAGCTGCTCAAGAAGGAGGCGGTCGACGCGCTGACCAAGAGCACGTGCAAGGACGCCAAGGCGACCTGGCTCAAGTACAAGAGCGCCGTCGGCAACCGTGGCACGCTGAAGAAGGTCTTCCCCATGACCGCGGTCAAGCTCGCCAAGTGCGGCGACTACGACTACGTCTTCAAGGAGATGATCCACTGGGGTCCGCACATCGTCGGCGCCATCGGTCGCAAGGCCATCGAGGCCATGGACAAGGCCGGTCTGCCCGTCGAGAAGGAGTACCTCAAGTGGATGGGCCAGCAGAAGAGCCAGCCCTGGGACAACAAGCTCGGCCCCTACGCGCTGGACCACTACCTGAACTGGCGCCTCGCGAAGGGCGGCAACATCGACTGCAAGCCCTACGTCAAGGCGTGGAGCGTGGTCGACGGCGCTTCGGAGATGGCGTGGACCTACGTCTTCTACCGCAAGACCAAGTGCACCGCCGCGGCGGACTACGTCGCCAAGGGCCTCGTGAGCCCCCGGCCGAAGACGCGTCACCGCGCCTGCATGACCCTCGGCATCGTCGGCAACAAGAGCCACGTGAAGAAGATGGAGATCCTCGCCAAGAGCGACGGCAGCTTCAAGATCGTGCGCTACAACAAGGTGTACTGGGTCCGTGACCAGTGCCGTCAGGCCGTCGGCCAGATCAAGATGCGCTGAGCCTGCGTGGCGTCAGCGTGAGGCTTCGGCCCGCTGACGCCGCCCCGTCCGGGGCCCGGGTGTCAGACGCGACGGGGTGTCTACACTCGGACAGCCACACCCGCCCAACGCTTCGGTGTTGGGCGGGTGTGTGCGTTTTGAACGGCGCGTGGGTTCTCGAGCGGCGCGGGCGCTCGGCGAACTAAGAGTGTGTAGCGCATTGGAGCCTCGAGGGGCTTCGCGCGATGACCGAGCCCTGTGGCTTCCCAAGTGCGTAGGACTGGCCGTAGCCAATTCAAGCACTTGGCGGAGTCGCAGGGCGACGTGTCAGCG
>JAUIAC010000691.1 GCA_030425545.1 bacterium
ACGTTGTCGGCGTGGTCCCGCATGACCTCGAGCTCGTACTCCTTCCACCCGGCGATGCTCTGCTCGACCAGCACCTGATGGGTGGGGCTCGCAGCGAGGCCCTTGGCGATGGCGGCGCGAAACTCGTCGACCGTGTCAGCCATGCCGCCGCCGGTGCCGCCGAGGGTGAACGAGGGGCGCACGATGGCCGGGACGCCGACGTCGGCCAGCGCCCGATCGATGTCGTCGAGGGAGTTGACGATGGTCGAGCGGGCCGACTCCAGCCCGATCTCGGCCATGGCCGCGGCGAAGCGCTGACGGTCCTCGGCGAGGTCCATGGCGTCGACGCTGGCGCCAATCAACTCCACGCCACACTCGTCGAGGACACCCATCTTGGCGACGGCCATGGCGAGGTTGATCGCGGTCTGGCCGCCCACCGTCGGCAGCAGCGCGTCGGGGCGCTCGAGGCGGATCACGTCCGCGACGGCCTCGGGCGTCAGTGGCTCGATGTACGTACGGTCCGCGACCGAGGGATCGGTCATGATCGTCGCCGGGTTGCTGTTGATCAGCACGACCTCGGCGCCTTCGTCACGCAGCGCCCGGCAGGCCTGGGTGCCCGAGTAGTCGAACTCGCAAGCCTGGCCGATGACGATGGGTCCGCTGCCGATCACCAGGATCTTCCTGCCGCGACCTTTCATGGGATCTCTCCTGGGCTCTCTGCTGCCGTGCTGCTGGTCGGCGCGGGCGACATGTGGACGTCGCCGCGCCCCTGCCTAGACGTCGCGGGTGCGTGCGAAGCGCTCGAGTTCGTCGACGAAACGCATGAACAGGTGATGGCTGTCGTGCGGGCCGGGCGACGCCTCCGGGTGGAACTGCACCGAGAAGGCGGGGTGCGTGCGGTGACGCAATCCCGCGATGGTGTCGTCGTTCAAATGGAGATGGGTGATCGCCAGGCCAGTCCCTGGAATCGAGCCTGCGTCGACGGCAAAGCCATGGTTCTGCGCGGTGATCTCGACCCGGCTCGACATCAGGTCGCGCACCGGGTGATTCGAGCCGCGGTGGCCGAAGGGCAGCTTGTAGGTCTTGGCGCCACAGGCGATGGCCATGAGCTGGTGGCCGAGGCAGATGCCGAAGATAGGCAGCTCGCCGAGGAGGGCCGCGATCGTCGCCGCCGCCGCGGTCACGGGCTCGGGGTCGCCGGGGCCGTTCGACAGCATCAGCCCGTCGGGCGCCAGGGCGCGGATCGCGTCCGCGGTGGTCGTGGCGGGCACCACCGTCACGCGGCAGCCAACCTGCACCAGCTGCCGGGCGATGTTGCGCTTCATGCCGAGGTCCAGCACGACCACGTGCCAGCGGGCGTCGTCGCTGCCCAGGGTCCACGGCGTGGCGCAGGTCACCACGCTGGCGAGGTCGCGGCCGGCCATGGAGGGCACCGCGCGCGCCTCGGTCACGTAGGTGTCCAGGGTCGCCCGCAGGTCGCCTTCGACCTCGCTCACCGCGCCCGCGATGGGCAGCGCGTCGGCGTCGGGCAGGTCGCGCAGCACCCCGCGCAGGGCGCCGCGCTCGCGGATGTGGAGCACCAGCGCGCGGGTGTCGACCCCACACAGCCCCGGAGCGTCGGAGCGGGCCAGCCACGTGCCCAGGCTCCGCTCGCTGCGCCAGTTCGACGGCACAGGGTGGTGGTCGCGGACGATCAACCCGGCCACCTGGATCGCCTCGGACTCCACGTCGTCCGGGTTGACCCCGTAGTTGCCGATGTGGGGGTAGGTCAGGGTGACCATCTGTCCGGCGTAGGACGGGTCGGTCAGGATCTCCTGGTAGCCCGTGAGCGAGGTGTTGAACACGACCTCGCCAGCGCCCTGGGTGGCCCCGCCAAAGCGTTGCCCGCGGAAGAAGAGGCCGTCCTCGAGTACCAGGACACCGTTCATCGTCGCGCTCCTCGGCTGGAGTCGGAGCCGGAGGCGTGAGCCGTCGCCCCGGCGCGGCGCGCTCGCGCACCGCTCGCGCCGCCCGCAGATGACGCAGCGCGTCGCGAACCTTGGGGGGACGCAGCATCGGCGTCAAGCGTCGCGGACGAATCCTCGACGCGTGTGGACGCGGGGCGTGTCGCGGAGCTGTCGCACACCTCTGCCGCGCAGCTCGCATCTGTCGGCCAGCCACGGAATTCAGGGCGGTCCTGGACCGTGGCGTTGGGAGCGGAAGATGGGCCTGCTGAGCATCGGTGCACTGGCGACAGCCTCCGGCGTTCCTGTGGCGACGCTTCGCAACTGGGAGCGGCGCTACGGCTTCCCGACCGGGACGCGGCTGCCCTCGGGACACCGTCGCTTCGACCCAGACGTGGTGACCCAGCTCCAGCGGGTGCGGCGCCTCATGGACCGGGGTGTCAAACCGGCGGACGCGATCCGCGCGGTGCGCGACGGCGACGTCGCGCGCCTCGAGCCCGGCCCCCGAAGCGCGGCCCCCCTGTCGGCCGGTGCGGTGGAGCGCACGACGCGCGGCGAAGCGTGGGACGCGTCGGGTGAAGGGCTGCGGCGCACCATCGACGCGGTGATCCGCGCGGGCGAGGCCTTCGACGGCGACACGGTCGACCGGGTCCTCGCCGACGCGTGGCGGCAAGCGGGGCCCCGCAACTTCCTCGACCGGTGCGCAG
>JAUIAC010000692.1 GCA_030425545.1 bacterium
GCGCAGAGCGAGACGAGCGAGACGAGCAGCGTGACCGCCGCGGCGCGGAGCGATGACATCGAGGTGATCCCGGTTCCAAAAGCGCGCCGCGCGGGGCCCGCATGACAGGTCCCGCGCGGCGGGAGAGACGGAGACTGATGGCCCGCGGGAGGGCGACGCCGACCCGCGGGTGCGACGCTGGCCTAGCGCTTCTTGTTTGCGGCGCGGAACTTCCGACGCTTGGTCTTCACCGGCGCGCGGTGGGCGCGCTTCTTGGCGAAGGAGGGCTTCGGGTTGGCGCGGCGCACGTCCGCCTTGATGTTGCGGCGCGTCGCCGCTGGCGCCCGCTGGTGGGCCTTCACACGCACGGTCGGGCGGCGCGTCGAGCGAGCGCGCACGGCGGTCTTCGGCCGGGCCTTGGGCGCACGGGTGGTGATGCCCTTGCGCGCGAGCTTCGGCCGCACGGCGCGACGGCCCTTGGCGGCGCGAGCCTCAGCGGGGTTGGTCACGGCGCGGTGCGAGGGGTGAGCCTTGCTCCGCTTGACGTTGCGCGCGCGCGTGGGCCGCACGTTGTGCTTCGGCTTGGCGCGCGCGGCGGTGGGGACGCGGCCGGGCGCCTTGACCCGCGTCGGGACGCGGACCTTGGGCGCGGCACGCGAGGCGGTCGGGCGGGTGCCGGCGTCGGCCGGCGCGGCCAGCAGCGAGGCAGAGACACCGAGGGCGCAGAGGGTGATCAGGGTGGTGCGCATGGCGCCTCCTTCTGGTTTGATGTCGAACAAAAATAGTCTCCGCATAATAGGTGTGAAGCAACGCCAGCACAAGCGGTTACCGTGCAGGGTCTTTGGAAGGCCCTCACCTGGGCGTGGAGCCGAGCGCTTCGAGCCGGACCCACCCGACCTCCACCGCCGGGCTGCGGTCGCCGGCGACCCGCTGGGCAGCGCGGGGATCTTGGGCGGTCGGGACCGTCCACGTCCGCACTGAGGTCCAGCGCGCGCGCCGTCGCGCCTCGACCAGCGCGGGCCGAGCGGTGACCGAGGCGTGCCCCTGCCGGCGCAGCTCTGCCCGGAGGAAGCTCTGCTGCGTCACGCTCTGGTAGGCGCACACGGTGCGGCCGTCTGCGCGCCACGCCGGCAGACGGCGGAGCGCCGCTTCCGAGAGGTCCGTCACCTGCGGCGCGCGGTCGCCCCAGAGCCGCCGCAGGTCCTCCATGGGCAGGTGACCTTCGACAGGGTCCGCGCCGCCGCGCAGGGCGGGCGCCGGGCCGAGGGTCACGGGCGGCACCAGCAGCACGTCGCACGAGGGCAGCGCGTGGGCCTCAGCCCGCAGCCGTCGCGCCTCAACAGCCAGCGGGGGCTCGACCGACCACAGGAGCCAGGCGTCGCCGCAGCCGACCCAGCCCAGAGCCACCGCCGCGATGACCCCGGCGATGGCCGCGCGGCCGAAGCGCAGCTCGGTCCACGTCGCGAGACCGGCGAGCACCGGCGCAGCCAGGGCGCACCACAGATAGAGCGAGGGCCAGCCGTGGATCGCGCGGGTGGGCCAGCCGACGGCCAGGTCGGGCGCCATGTGGTCGAGCGCGAGCACCACAGCAAAGGCGGCGAGGAGGCCGAGCCGCTGGGCGCCACGGAGCCCCAGCCAGGCCGCGGGCAGGCCCAAGAGGCCGAGCGCGGTGAGGGTCATGGGCTGCAGGCTGGGGGTGAAGCCGACGTCGCCAGCGATGGCTGTGGTGAGGCCTTCGACCCAGGCCAGCGGGCCCCCGGCGGGCAGGGTCGACGAGGCGCCGCGGGCGGCGATGGCGCTCAGGTGCGGCGCGACCAACGCGAGGACATAGGCCAGCGCCGCCGCCCCGATGAGCAGGCCGCCCACCCGCTTGGGGGGGCGCGGCACGGCCGAGGTCGCCCTCTCGGGGTCCGGCGCGGTCCAGCGGCGGTCGGGCGCCTTGGGCCACAGCGGCACCAGCAGCAGCAGCGGCGCGCCCAGGAGCAGCACGCGGGAGCTCAGGCAGGCCAGCGCCAGGCAGAGCGCCGCGCCGACGCGGTCGCCGTGGTCGTCGGTCTCTTCGGCACGCAGGCCCCACCACGCGCTGGCCAGCAGCAGGCACATCGCCGCCGGCCAGAACGTGCCCGCGACAGCCACCCGCTGCCACAGCGGGTGCAGCGCCAGCAGCCACGCCGCGAGCAGCCCCACGCGGCCCGCGCCCTGGGCGATGACCCCGGCCTGACGCGCCAGCGCGCTGACGGTGCCTGCCAAGAGCCACACGCTCGCGGCAGACAGCAGGGCGCTCCACCGCTCGGCGTGGATCAAGGTGTCGCCGAAGAGCCCGCCGAGCCGCGCCAGGAGACCGTGCAGGTGAAAGGCGGGCTCGCCCCAGGCGCCCATGCCGGTGCGGTCACAGGCCGGGCCAGCGGCGCAGCTCCAGCGGCCGACGAAGCTGAGGTGGTCGTGGAGGCCGCCCGCCGAGGGCAGCCGCAGCAGCGCGACCGCGAGGCCGGCGGTGGCGACCAACCGCCCGACGACCCGGCGGCCGCCGCCCGGCACGGCGAGCGCTGCGAGCAGGTCGCGGTGCAGACGACGCACCCCCAACGCCGCGACGAGCGCGAGCAACGCCCAGGTCAGCGCTCGGCGCGCGGGCACGTCGGGGTCCG
>JAUIAC010000693.1 GCA_030425545.1 bacterium
ACGCCAGCACCGAGAACGCCAGCACCGAGACGGTCAGCGTGGACACCCCGCGCGGCTGAGCCGCCACTCCGCGGTGGCCTCGGCGAAACGCAGAAACTCGCTGCGGACGCCCTGGCGACCCCAGCCGGGGGCCAGGTCCACCCGCCCGCGGGCGCTCCCCGCGGCCCGCACCCGCTCGAAGACCTGCAGCGCCGCGCACGGCGGCTGGCCGCGGCCCCGCGCGTCGCACAGGGGCGGCAACCAGACCCAGGTGTCCGGCGGCAGCGCCTGGCCGCGCCGACAGCGCGCCAGGGCCTCGTGGACCGGGAGCCGCCGCGACGTGGGACCCACCGACGACCAGCGGCCCTCGGGTGCGTCGGGCAACGCGCGGGCGTACGGGCCCGCCTCCGTCACCACAAAGGTCTGCACGGCCGTGGAGGAGGGTATGGCCGCGCGCAGCGCCGCCCAGCCGGCCGCCTGGCTGTCGGCAAACCCCATGCCAGCCCGGGGCCACGCGGCGTCGACGCACACGGCGCAGACCAGGACCAACGGGAGCCAGCGGCGCCGAGGTCCCCGCGCCGCGGCGCGCAGCAGGCGACCGAGCGGCGCGGCGCCGAGCCCGAGCAGCGCCACGGCCGTCACCGACTGGTAGCGGAGCCCGTCGGTGGTGCAGGCCATCAGGGCCGAGCCCGACCACACGCCGAGGGTCACCACGCCGAGCGCACCGCCGGCCGCCAGCCGCGCGGCGGGGCGGCCACGGGCCGCACGCGCCAGGGTCCAGGCCACGCCCGCGAGCGCCAGCGCCAGCGCCAGCGGCGAGAAGAAGGCCGGATCCAGGCTCAAGAAGTGACCCAGCTCCGGCGTCGTCGCCAGCGAACCGTCGCCGACCTGGGCGCGCAGCTCCACCCGCGCCGAGGCGAGGCGCAGCGCACCAGCCCCCACCGCAGGCAGCCCGGCCCAGAGGCCAAGCCCCACGGCCTCGCGCGTCGGCCGCCCCCAGCGCGCTGGGCCGACGAGCGTGTGCCGCTCCCATGGCGCCGCTCGCGAGGCCCCGCCGCACCGGCGCAGGTGCCGCAGCGCCACCGCGAGCCCCGTCGCCGACAGCGCCCAGGCCGGCCCCACCACGTGACCCAAGGCCAGCAGCGCCGACGTGGCCGCCAGCGCGGGCCCGGTGGGCACGAGGCCGGGGCGCGCCGCGATGAGGACCGCCGCCGCCGTGAGCAGCTGCGCGAACACGACCACGCTCTCGCTGGCCGCCACGCGGACCGTCAGCGGGGTCACCGCGGCGGCCAGCAGCGCCCAGAGCCCAGCGCGGCGGCCTCCCAGCGCCCTTGCCGCGAGGGCAAGCAGGACCGCGGCGACCGCGCCGACGCCGCTGCCCACCCACGCCAGGGCCTCCAGATGCCCGCCGGCCAGCGACGCCAGCGACGCCTGTGCCATGCGCAGGGCGGGCCCGGTGACCACGTCTGCCGCGGCGCGCCCCGGCCCCGCCGCCCCGGGGTGCAGCGACAGCGCCGCGTCTTGCCAGGCGTGGTTGTTGGCGTGCAGGGGCACGAAGCCGAGCCGCAGGCGCAGCAAGAACGCGAGCGCACCGCCGCAGAGCAGCGCTAGCGGCCAGAGCGCGCGCTGCGCACCCGGCGCTGCGGCCTCCCCGACGGCGCCGCGGCGCGCGGAGCGGCGGACCCAGCCGGCGACGCCGCAGACGAGCAGCACCCACCAGCCGACCGCGGCGACACACCACTCCAGCACGGGCAGGGAGGTCACGTCAGCGCCACCGGCGCGGCGACACGGGAGCTCGACGCGCTCCCTCGAACCGACCGCGCCGGGGCGCTCATCGGCGACCCCGCGGGGCGCTCGGCCCCAACACGGCGGCGGTGAAGCGCTTCATCAGCGGGCCGAGCGTGCCCTTGGCGTAGACGTCGACGCGCCGGCGCTGCGCCGCGGTCAGCCGAGCGTGAACCGGCGTCTCCCGAGCCTTGTGGCGCTTGGCGATGGCCTGAAAGTCCTGCGCGAGCGCGCGCACGCGGGCCTCGTCGTGTCGCGCCTGACGGACCTGGGTCGTCAGCTGGCGCACGGCCTGGGCGAGCTGATCCACCAGCGCGCGGGCCAGGGCCTCGACCGCCTGAGCGCCCGCTCCCCGCGCGGCCACCACCGACCAGTGCGCCACGCAGGGCACGTATCGGCCCTGGCCGACCCGCTTGTGACGGGTGACGGAGCGCCGCCCTTGCAGGGCGTCACCGGAGCGCGAGACCACCACCTGCCAGGTGGAGAGCAGCTCGACCTGGCCGACCCGGCGGCCGCTGTCCGACATGCCCGCCAGGACCACCCCGTCGCGCGTCGCGGCGCCCGTGAGTCGCTTGAAGCCCGGCGCGTCCCGAACCTGAACCGTGAGCGCCGCGCCGCGCTGGCGAAGCTGCCACCGCTCGATGCGCGAGGCCGGCCCGGAGGCGTCGCAGGTCCCGGTGGTGCGGGCCTGAGCTTGGACCAGCCAGGAGCCGGTCAGCGTGCCCGAGGCGGCGACAGCCGGTCGTGGCGTGAGCAGGGCGCAGCAGGCCAGCAGCCCGAGGCCGACGGCGCCGCATCGCTGAGACGCACGCGCACCCTTCGAGCCGAGCCGAGACGCGCTGGACATGGGGGGCTCCACA
>JAUIAC010000694.1 GCA_030425545.1 bacterium
TGGGACAGGTCGCTGACCGCCCCCGGCTCGTAGGGGCGGCTCACGACGCCTCTCCCTGCGCCCACACGCGCATGTCCTCGTCCTGCTCCGCAAGCGCGTCAACGTGCGCGTCCTCTTCGGACCGCTCGGCGTCGCCCTCAGGCTCGGACGCCGCTTCCAGCTCCGCGTTGATCGCGTCGGCGGCCGACTCAGCTTGCACGTCGCGCGGGAGCTGCCCGGCGGCGTCCAGGTCTTCCAGCTCTTCGACGGTCTGCATCCCGAACAGCGTTTCGGGCGCGTAGCGGCGACCAAAGAACGTGGCGGCCCGGTAGGGCATCATCACGTCGGGCATCGACTTGTACTTCGGGTTGCTTGCCCAGCCTTCGGCGACAACCATCGCCCAGGTGACCCAAGGCCCCCAGAACATCTTGCCCTTGATCGGGGCCCCGGCGCGGACGCGGTAGTCGTCCTCACCCGGCGTTCCGCTCTCGTCGTAGCTGACGGGCTCGTCGAACTTCCCCGAGGAGTTGATCCGCGCGATGACGAACTCGGCAGCGAAGCCCAGCTTGCCCTTGACGACGTGCGTGCCGCGCATGACAGCGAGCACCGGGAGCCCCATGTGCCGCGCGAAGTCCACGGCGATGAAGCAGTTGGCGGGCTTGCCTTGGTAGTGCGCCGGGACCAGCTCGGACTGCGAGAGGGAAGCGCCGAAGCGCCACAGGCTCGCGTAGGTCGCGTCCACGGACGTCGCCGCGATTGCGTTCTCGGAGGTCATTGGGCGGCCTCCGGGCGGTTCAGCTTGACGTGGTGCGTGAAGCGCGGGCGACGCGGGCTCGGGAAGATGGACAGGACCTGTCCGACCATCTCCTCCCAAGTCAGGCCCTTGTGCTCGACGGCCCCGAACCTGTCTTCGACGCGCACCGAGAACCCGGCAATGTCGCCGAGGCTGCGCATGCATTCGGTAACCGTCGAGTCCGGAGCGTGGTCAATCGTCACGCGCAGTCGTCTGTCTTGCTCACTCATCATTCTCTCCGTTCTGCGCCCACGACGGCATCTCCAGCACAACCGCCTTGCCGCCGTAAGCCCTCGGGTAAACGCCGGTACGCTCACACCGAGCGACCAGCTCACACGCCTTGCGGAAGTCGGCCTCTCCGGAGGCCATCCACTCGTCCGCAAAGAACACCGACACTTCGTGGGGCTCACTCGCCTCCACGACGATCCAGGCGAAGTGGCACGGCTTGCCGTGCAGCGCCTCGAAGCCCGCGACGTACTGCGCCGCTTGCTGCGCGTAGCCGTACCGCGCCACGGATCGTTGAAAGGCGGGCTTCAAGCAGTCTTGGGAGGACTTCAAGTCCGCCATCAGCCCGTGAGTCTCTGACCATTCCGGGACGTACAGGTCAGGCCGCGCTTTCAGCAGCAACCCGGACGCCTCGTCCTTCCACCACAGAGACCGTTCGACGTGGTGTTCGCGCTGGAAGATGGCGCGGACCACGGGGTGGGAGAGAACGTCGTCGCGGAGCTGCACTTCGATCTCCTCCGGCTTGGACCGGACGACCGTCTGCCCGCGCGCCTTGGCCTCAGCCTCCAGGCGGTCGAACTCTTCCTTCTGTTCCTTGATGCGGCGGTCGTAGCCGGGGAGGAAGCAGACGTGGGTGTCCAGCTTCTCGGGCTCGAGGATCGCGTAGTGCGCGACGGTGCCGAAGCGTTGCGACGCCGTCTCGACGTGCCCGCGACGCCGCTGTTCCGCCGCGTACCACGGCGACTTCCGCAGCGCCGTCCGCAGGTACGTGGACGAGTGCCCCGCCGCCGCGTGGTACGCCTCGTTCGGCAGCCCGTCGATCCACTCGCCGGGGGTGGGGGTGAAGGTCTGGGAGATCACGCCCCCACCTCCAACCGCACCCGCACACCAGCAGCCAGCGCCAGCGCGCTCGCGTGCCGAAGCGAGTTCACGCGCGACGGGTGCACCAGGTAACCAGACACCACGTGCTCAGGAACCCGCATCCGCGACGCCACTTCCCGCAGCGACGTTTCGCCGGACGAGATCCGCTCCCGCACCGCTTCGCACAGAGACTCGGACAGCGCCGCCTGCACGTCCGCGACGCGCTCGCCTCGGATCGTCCGGGGGATCGGCTTGCGGCCTTGGGGGGACTTCACGCCCGCCCCCTGCGCCGCGCAGCAGCCTCTAGCTTGTCGCTCTGCCAGCGGCACCAGAGATGGTGCACCCAGGACGGCATCTGGTACTCGGTCCGGCGGAGGGTCCCACGAGGTCCCGAGTCTTCGCGCGGGACGGCGAACAGGAGCCCGCGCACAACCAGCCGATCTGCGGCCTCGTTGTCCAGCGGGGACCAGCCGCTCGCGACGCGGCCCAGGCACAGCAGCTCGGCGGTAGAGAGACCTTTGAACGCCTCAGGGCGCTTCGCGCGAAGGCTACCCACGGCGAGCCTCCATCGCAGCCCGGTACAGCGCGTTCGCTGCCACGTGCTGCCCCTTGGCGCTCAGCTCATCCGCCGCCGCCAGCAGCTCATCCGTGCTCGTTTCGGACCGGGGGGGGTTGCCCTCTCCCTCGGCCTCGCTAGGCTGGGCGGCTCCCGAGGGCGGCATAGCCAAGTGGCTAAGGCGACGGATTGCAAATCCGTGCTCCGTC
>JAUIAC010000695.1 GCA_030425545.1 bacterium
CACGGAGCGCCGCCGACGAGCCGCCCGAGTCGAAGGGCGTCACCAGATGCACCGTGTTCCAGGTGTGCCGCAAGAGGGCGCGGCTCAGCCCCCGCAGCGCGGTTCCACCAGAAAAGAAGACGATGCGTGGGCCCTCGGCCGCGGGTCGACTCATGCCGCGGAGGATGCGACCCCGTCGTCGCCCCGGCAAGCCCGAGAGCGCCGGTGCGGCGGAGGCCCGCGGGCTCATGTGCGGGCCCGTGCTGCCGCCGGTCGCTAGCGCTGCCAGGTGAGGCCGAGGGTCAGTCCGTAGCCCGGCACCGGCTGGATGCCGTGGACGCGACGCCAGAGCTGAACGCGCGCCGCCGCGTTGACAGAGATCCCAGCCCCGACCGCCACCTGAGCCGTCGGCACCAGGGTCAACCACCGCCCGCCGCCGTTGGGGAAGTCGCCAAGCGGGGCGTCGGCGAAGATGCGCTCTTCGCCCTGGGCCCGCGCGAGCCACTCCGCCCCCAGGGTGAAGCCCAGCGCGCCCCCCAAGAGCGCGGCCTTGAGGTGGCCGTAGGCGCGGAGCTCGGGCCCCCACCGGAAGAGGAAGCCATTGTTGGCGATGCTGCCCACGGGGAGCCGAGAGAACACGCCGGCCGCCCAGCCCACGACCCCGCCCGTCAAGCGCCCCAGCCCGCCCTCGCGGCGGCTGCTCAGCTCTGCGTCCAGGGTCACCCACCACACGCCGCGCCCCAGCGACGCGTAGGTGTCTGGCACGGAACCCTCGGGGTCCTTGGCGATGAAGGCGCCGGTCGGCGCGACCGCCCCCACGCTCCACACCGACTCCACGCCGACACGGCGGGCGAGGGCGCGGGGCAGCCACTGCCGCAGTCGGAGGGCGACGTCGGCCACGCCGCTGTCCGCGGTGGTCGCAATCGGGTTGCCGGCGCTGTCCGTGCCGGTCCCAGGCCCCTGGTCGGGCGGCCGCGTGGCGCTGGCCCGGACGAAGGGAGCGGTCAGCGCCAGCTCCGTTCCCGATGGCAGCTGGACGCCCAGCACGAGGCTCGCGACCTGCGTGTGCAGCGCCCAGTCCGGCGTGAACATGTACGACGCCTTGGACGACTGAGGGACCTTGTCGGCGCCGCTGTACAGGTCCGTGTACCGCTGCGACGTGTACAAGAGCGCGACCCGGACCCCGACGCGGTCCGGCGCCGGACGCAGCCACAGCTGCCCGTGATCGTTGTCGCCGGTCAGAAAGGCCGGGTTGCCGCACACCGCGCACTGCGCCGCCGCCACCTCGGGCAGCGACACCAGCGCCAGGCACAGGACCGCGCCCAGGGTCGCGACGGGGGTGAACGCGGCGCGACGTGGGTGCGCTGCGCGTGTCCACGCGCGGCCCGCGCGGCGAGGCCAGGCGCGACGCGCGGCGCCGTCGGCCGGAGAGCGTCCGTCGTCGTGCATCACAGGCTCCGTGGGCGCGGGGGCCCGTCTATCAGGGTGGGTGCGGGCCGCTGTGCGCCCAGACGCGGCGCAGCGGCATGGACGCCAAGGACGCCAAGGACGCCAAGGACGCCAAGGACGCCACCACCGCACCTGCCACCCTGGTCGCGTCCCCGCCGCGGATGTTACAGCGCGTCGCCCGCGCGCCGGCCGCAGGCGTCACGCGGCGCCCACGTCCGCTGTAACGCTCGGCCGCCGGCGCCGTCCTGTCCGAGCGCCGGTCACGCGTAGGGACCGCCCGCGACCGCAGCGCACGCACGCACGCCTCATCTGCTCGGAGATTTGTCATGACTGTGAAGCCCACCCTGACCACCCTCGTGGCGCTCAGCGCCGTCGTCGCGCTCGGCCTCGCTGGCTGCAGCGCAGAGAGCGGCAGCACCGGCGGCGCGACCGCCACAGACACCGGCGGAGCCGACGCGTCGTCCGGCGGCGCGGGATCCGACGCGGGTGCCAGCGGCGCCGCGGACAGCAGCGGCGCCGCAGGCCAGGACGCCGCGGCGGCGAGCGACGCCGCAGCCGCGACCGACGCGGGCGGCGCCAGCGGTGCGGACGCAGGCCAGGGGGCGACGGACGCCGGTCCGGCCGACGCTGGAACAAGCGACGCTGGGTCCATGGACGTGGGGACAACCGACGCGGGGACAACCGGCGCCGGGGGCTCCAGCAAGTGGGGTCCCGAGCAGTGCAAGGTGGCCGGCAGCGGCAAGGGCTTCAGCGTCGGCCAGCAGATCGCAGCGCTGCCGATTCAAGACTGCGACACCGGCGCCAAGCGTGACTTTGCCGAGGTCTGCGGCGCGGACGCGACCTGGCTCTTCGTCGCTCACAGCCACTGCCCGACCTGCAAGGCGACCGCCCAGTACACCGCGTCGGTGGCCCAACAGTTCGCCGACAAGGACGTGGCCATCGTCCACGTCGTCTACATCGACGACGGCCAGACCTGCCCGAGCTGGCGGGCGAAGTACGGCCTCGACAACCTGCCCAACGTGAAGGTGTACCTCGACAAGACGGGCGCCTCGTGGAACGCGATCAAGACCAAGAACTACACGGCCCCCCACGCGATCATGACCAAGGACCGTGTCATCACGTTCAAGGCCCACGGGCTCTCGTCGGGCGGCGTGGCGTCGCAGCTCAACAAGGCGCTGAACCCCTGA
>JAUIAC010000696.1 GCA_030425545.1 bacterium
GTGTCGTGGAGAGGCTTGCGTGGACGTCACGGCCGGGCGGAAGATGCGCGCGCCCGTCTGTGTCTTGCCCGCGGCGCCCTGCCCTTCAGCCGGTCGGGCCGGCGCGTCTCCCTACCTCCAGGTCCGCCGTCGATGCCCGCGCAGCCCTCACCGCAGCCCCAGCCCTCGCCCGCAGGACCCAGGCCGGCCGCGGCGCCGCCCTCGCTGGCCGACCGGGCCGTGGGCGCGCTCGTGGCGCTGTGCCCTCTGGCGGTGCTGGCTGTCTTCGGGGCGCTGGCCGACGCCCCGTGGCGGGGCGTCTTCGGTGTCGACGCGCTGCGGGGGTGGGGCCCAGCGCGCTGGGCCTGGCTGGGGCTCGGCGTGCTCCTGGTGGTGTCGCCGTCGTTGCGAGCGGGGGCGATCCGAGCGCTGGCCGGCGTGGCCGCGCGTTGGCGACGCATGCCGGGCGGGCTGCGCCGCGGGCTCTCGCTCATGGCGTGGGCCGGCCTCTTTGTCGGCTGGCGCTGTCAGAACTTCTTCTTGGGCGACAGCTTTCAGCTCACCCACACCGTGGGTCGACTGCTCTACGTGCACTGGAGCGAGCCCCTCGACATCCTGCTGCACGCGGGCGGGTACAGCGTCTTGCATGCCGTGACGGGGGCGACGACGGCGGAGCTGTCCTACGTCGCGCTCAGCACCCTCGCCGGGCTCGCCTATGTCCAGCTGCCCCCGCTGATCGCCCGAGATCTCGGCCTCGACGAGCACGGGCGGCGGCTCCTGGTGGGGCTGATGTGGACCGTGGGGGCGATGCAGCTCTTCTTCGGCTACGTCGAGAGCTACACGCTGTGCTCGCTGGGGCTGACGGCCTACATGGCGCTGGCGCTGCGGGTGCTGCGGCCGGGCTGGAGCCAGCCCACCGGCGCCTCGACGAGCGAGCGCGACCCGGGCGCGAGGCAGCGTCGGCTGCTGCGATGGACGGGGCTGACCGCGGGCGTGACCGTGTGCCTGCACCCGCTCACGCTGAGCGCGATGCCCTCGCTGCTGGTGGTGGCGTGGGCGGCGCCGGCGCTGCTGCCCGGGCGGTCCGCTGGCGCACACCTGGAGGTCACCGTCGCGACGCGGGCCTGGAGCGTCGTGCGGACCCTGGCGTGGACCGCGCTGCCCGTGGCGCTGCTCATCGCCGGCGTGCACCTGAGCGGCCACGGCCTCGACCGCTTCGGCCACACCGACGTGCCGGGCGGCGGCGACGGACGCATGTTGGTGCCGCTCTTGGAGGCGACCACCCGCTTTGAGCGCAAGACCCTGCTCTCGTGGCTGCACTGGCGCGACGTGCTCAACGAGCTGACGCTGATCGCGCCGCTGGGGCTCGTCGCCTTGCTGGTTGGCGGTGTGGCGGGGGCGCTGCGCGGCTTTCGCTGGGACGCGCGGCTGAGCTTCCTGGCGGTGGCGACCGCGGGCATGGCGGTGTTTGTGACCCTGTGGAACCCGGACCTGGGCGCTGCGCGGGACTGGGACCTCTACGCCCCCGCCGCCTTCCCGCTCACGCTCTTTGGGGCGCTGCTGCTGTGCCGCACGCTGCGCCCTGACGAGGTGGAGACCGCCAGTGTGACCTGGCCGCTGACCGCCCTGCTGGTGACCGCGCCATGGGTGTGGGCCAACAGCCACCGCCGCGTGCCCCGCGTGCGCGGGCTGGGCGGCTAGGCGGCTGGGTTGCTGGGTTGCTGGGCGGCTGGGTAGCTGGGTAGCTCGGTAGCTGGTCGACGGCAGAGTCGGCGCTTCCAGACCCTTCGATGAACAATTTGCTGCGCAACGGGAACGAAACCCTGCGCTGCGACGTTGTGCACACGGACCGTCCCCAACCATCGCGAGGGACCCGTCGCATGAGCGCGCGGCTGAGCCCGAGTCGGCGAGGCCTGGACAACAACGTGGAGCGCCAGACCGACGCTCCCAAGAGGGACATCTCCATGAACCCCGAACACCTCCTTGTCACCGTCCCCGAAGCCCTCAGGACCCACGCCGAAGAGGTCGGCTGCGCCGCGGTGGGCTTCAGCTCGCGCCCGGAGAGCCAGGCGCCCCCCGCTGCGGCCAAGGGCGCCGGCTGGTCCATGCGCTTCTCGGGCGCCATCGACTGGCTGGCCTCGTTCGCTGGGGTGTTGCGACAGGCGCACATCGTCCTGACCGACGGCACGGTGCTGTACTTCAGCTCCCAAGGCTTCGTCTCTGCGAGCCCGGCCTGATCCACCGCTCGCAAAGCGCGCGGCCGAGCTCGCCGGGGAGCCCCGTCGGCGGGCGCTAGGCCTGCAGACCGAAGGGCGCGCGGAAGTGCGCGACCACCTCGTCTGCGAAGAGGCGCGGGTGCTCTTCGTGCACGAACAACCTCGCCCCTTCGACCTCCCGGAGCGTCGCGGGGCCCGCGAACTGCTCGAGCATGCGGCGCGCCGCGTCGAGCTTGAACCAGGGGTCGTCCGTGCCCCACACGAGCCGCACTGGCGCAGTGATCTGCTGATGCGCCTCGAAGCAGCCGTCGAAATCCGACGCGCGAAGCCCCTCGGCGAGCACGAACATGCCCTCGAAGCGCCGGCGGTCACGGCCCAGCTGCACGACGAAGAGGTCGGCCAGCTCCTTGCGGA
>JAUIAC010000697.1 GCA_030425545.1 bacterium
CGTCACGCTTGCGCAGGAGCTTGAACATCGGGCCCATGTACGGGTCCGGGCGGTCTTGGCCCAGGGTCTTGCCGCGGGCCAGCAGGAGCTCGTGGACCTGGCCGAAGTGGGTGATCTCTTCCTGCGCCAGCTCGACCATGGCGGTCACCAGCTCGCTGTGGCGGAACGACTGCGCCGCCAAGGTCAGCGCCGACGTGGCCACCTTGCGCTCGGCGTGAGCGTGGTCCTGCAGGAAGGCGTCGACGTCCGTGAGCACGGCGTCTTGCCAGTCGCGCGGGGTCTGGTAGCGGAGGCGCAGCATCGGGCGCGCAGTGTAGGCACGGCCGGGCGGCGTGACCAGACGCGCTGGGCGCAAGGCGCGTCAGACCTCAGGGCGCGTCAGACCTCAGGGCGCCTTCACCACGCGCTGGAGCGCCGCGTCGATGGCGTCTTCATAGCTGGCCTTGCCGGGCGGCTCGTTGACCGTGGCCACCACCTGGCCTGCCGGGTCGATGAGGATCGCCGTGGGCACCGACGCGAGCTTGAAGTGCTTGAACCAGGCCTCGGCGCTGTCGAGCACCACCGGGAGCGACACGGGCACGCGCTTGAGCACGGCCTCGAGATCGGCGCGGTCCTCGTCGGTGCTCACCACCCACACGCGCACGCCGCGCTTGTGCCAGCGCGTCGCCAGCCGCTGCACGCCGGGCAGGGCTTCGGTGCAGGTCTGGCACCAGCTGCTCATGAAGTCGAGCACGAGCACGCGACCCGGCGCGCCGGCCAGGGTGTAGGGCTTGCCCTCGAGGTCTCGCAAGGTCGCGCTGGGCAGAGACGCGCCCGGCGGCCGGCGCGCGTCGGGGCGGGCAGTCGGCGTCGGGGTGGCGGCCGCGGCGCTGGCCGGCTGGTGGGCGGTGGCCGCGCCGCAGCCGGTGAGCAGCGCGCTCACGGCGGCGAGCGGCCACAGCCAGCGCAGACGGCGGGCGGCGTGGGTCGGGGCGCGCTGCGGGCGTGGCATGGGGACTCCTGCGAGGGGCGACGGCGCGGCTCGACGGGGCGCGCGTCGAGGGTGCGCGACGCGAACACGCCGCACTGTGGCACACGACGCTGCGCTGCGCCCTGGGAGCTGAGGTTTCGGCGGCTCGACTTGATTCCTGCTCGGTGGCGCGCACAATTGGGGGACGGGATCGCCGACGCTGGGCTAGCGGGTCAGGCGACCGGGAGGGATGGATGCGACAAATGGGTAGGCCGCGCCGCGGTTGGGCCGTGGTGTGGTCACTGGTTGTGTGCGCGATTTTGGCGCCTGGTTGTACCTCCGAACCCGCAGGCAGCACGCAGTCCGACGCCGGCGCCACCGACGGCGGCGCTGGCCTCGACGGCAGCGGTGGCGTCTGCAGCACCGACAACGACTGCGCCGGCAAGTGCGCGGGCGGCGCCATCGGCTGCGCCTGCGACGAAGGCAAGGCCTGCGTGCCCACCTGCAAGAACGACGCGGACTGCCCCGGCGGGGGCACCTGCTACACGACCAAGGGCATCTGCATTGGCGGCGGCAAGGACGGCGGCGGCCCACAGGACGCTGGCGGCAAGGACGCTGCAGACGCGGGCGGCGGTGGCGGCGGGACCTGCGTCAACGACAGCGACTGCACCGCCACCTGCAAGCAGCCGAAGGGCTGCAAGTGCCACGACGTGCCCCAGGGCAAGGCGTGTGTGCCGGCGTGCGACGTCGACGCAGACTGCCCCATGGGCCCGAACCAGCAGGCCATGGTCTGCGCGTCCGGGGTGTGCGCACCGGACGGGATCAAGCCGGACGCGGGCGGCTCCGGCGGCCCCGACGCGGGCGGCCCCGACGGGGGCGCGAAGCCTGACGGGGGCGTGAAGCCTGACGGGGGCGTGAAGCCTGACGGGGGCGTGAAGCCTGACGGGGGCGTGAAGCCTGACGGGGGCGGCGGCGACCTGAGCTGCAGCTCCGACGCCGACTGCTCGGGCGCGTCCTGCCCGCAGGACGCCAAGGCCTGCGCGTGCGGCGACACGCCCCAGGGCAAGCGCTGCATCCCGACCTGCGCCACCGACGCGGACTGCCCCAAGGGCATGAACGGCGCTGCGATGGTGTGCGGCCCCAAGGGGCTGTGCAAGCCTGGGGAGGGTGGCGCGGACGCTGGCTCGGCGCCCGACGGTGGCCTGCCGCCCAAGGACGGTGGCGGGGCGCCCGACGCGGGTACGTCAGACGGCGGCCCGCCGCCCAAGGACGGGGGGCCAGCCCCCGACGGTGGCCTGCCGCCCAAGGACGGCGGGCCAGGACCGGACGGTGGTCTGCCGCCCAAGGACGGCGGCGGGACGTCCGACGCGGGCGCGCCGGACGGCGGTGGCGCGGGCTGCAGCTCGGACAACGACTGCACGGGCGCCAAGTGCCCCAAGGACGCCAAGGCCTGTACGTGCGCCACGACGCCCAAGGGGCAGCAGTGCATCCCCACGTGCGCCGTTGACGCCGACTGCCCGAAAGACCCCCAAGGGAACGCGCTGGTGTGCGGTCCGAAGGGCACCTGCCAGCCAGCAGCAGGCCCGGACGCAGGCGCCACGGACGGCGGCGGACCCCCGCCCCAAGACGGTGGCGCGCCGGACGGCGGGGCGT
>JAUIAC010000088.1 GCA_030425545.1 bacterium
CCCCTGGGGTCGTGGACGCTGAGGGTGGCGCCTGTGATATCCAGGCGCAGGCGGGTGGTCAGCTTCTGGGGGACCTTCGTGGCTGCGAGGCCGTCCGGGGTGGTAGCAAAGAGGCTCTTGGACTGCCGCACCGCCCTGCCCTGTGGGTCGAGGCTCTCGTAGGCCCAGCCGCCGGCGACCTGGGCGACCTTGTTGGCTTCAGACTCGTCGGCTGCGGTCGCGGCAGGTCACGACCGGCCGTCGTCGGCGATCCCTTCGTCCACGAGCTCTTCGACGACGACACAGCCCCTGGACGCTGCAACGTCCTGCACGGCATCGAGCTGGAGGCCAACGTCCTGGCCGTGGTGGGTGCTGCCACGAGCGTAGAGGGCGGCACGGGTGGTGGGGCTGATGGGCATCGTCGTAGACCTCCTGGGGCTTGCAGAAGGGCTACTGCTGGTGGGCCGGGCGGTTACCCGGCAAGCGGCTACTTGCTCCGCCGCCCTGGGTTCTTCAAGTGCCACCGCACTTGCTTTCCGAGGTCGGGATCGTCTGCGAACCCTTGGAGTACGGCCCGCTGCTCCGGTTTCCTGCTGAGTGCGAAGACATCGAGAAGTGCCAAGCGGTTCTCCCCGTGCCGTTCGTCCCGCAAGAGGCGCAGCGCCTCGCCCTGTCTCCCAGTAGCGGCCGCAACCACGGCGAGGGCGCAGCCGATGCCCCACTTGTAGCCGTTGGGCTTCGTGTCCGGGCTGGTCTCGAACTCCGAGAGCAGGATGTCCCAGCCCTCAGCCGCCTCGGGCACTGCGAGCGACCGTGCGATCCCTTCCTTCGTCTTCTCTGAGTACGGGCGAACCATGTGGTTCAGTAGGACCGGGATGGCCGCAGGGTAGGAGCTTGCCGTGTTGACCAGATCCCAGACCGACTCGACGTGTACTCCTACCGCACCGAGATCGGCCAGGATGGGGGCTTCTTCGACCTTCCGCTTGGCGACCGCTTCTTGGATGCGCTGGTCCCGCTCGGCAACGAAAGCCTGATGCTCCGGGTCCGCATTGAGCTGCGCCATCAGCTCCGCAGCCGTCATGGGCTTGGTGCGCTTCTTCTTCATTGTGGGATGAACCTCAAGTTGATCGTCTTGTCCTTCACCGCATCAAGCAGGGGACCGCTGAGTTTGGTGTCTGGTCGGACGTAGAGATCGAACCGAAGGCCGTTGGCCTTGGCGTGGTCTGAGAAATCCCGAAGCTGCCTCGTGAAGCTCAGCCGCTTCACGTTCTTGACCTCGGACAGGACTTCCGGTGTCAGGCCATCGGGTATCCGGCCTCGCCCGTTGATGGTGAGCTTCGCCTTCTCCCCGATGTTGTAGACGGAGCGGACGGCATCTTCGCCCGCTTGCCCGACTCGAACCACACCGGCTCCACCCGTCTTTGGGGCACCACCTCCATGTTGGAGACTCCTTGTCGAGGAGGTCAACGCCCTTCCATGTGCAGCAACAACTGCCCTTCGCGTGCCCCCTGGGGTGCCCGCTACCACTCCCTCGGCGATCGCGTCAAGAGCGTCTACGATCCAGACTTGGCCTTCTTCGCTGGTGGGAGGTTGCGACGAATCCCCCTGCAACGAAGCCGACAACAACAGGACCCCGCCAGCTGTCCCGAGAGCCGCCGTCAGTCCCTTCTCAAGGACCTCAGAAGCAAGTGTCTCTCCGACAGCTTTCGGGTCACTGTGGTGGGCCACAGCGCTCCTGATGCCAAGGACGATAGCCTGTGGAATATCTCCCCGCTGTTGTGCGGCGATCGAGAGGGCACGAATCTTGGTCCAAGACCTCTGGTGCCGTCGTGGCCGCGGCCGCGGTGCCGATATCGAGGGGCGTTGGCGGTCCTCCAGTTCCCTCGCAATGGGCGTCGACCTTGCCTTGGCTCGTCCACCGGGTCGGGTCGCCGGAGGAACTGTTGCAATCCCAGCCTGATCCGGAAGATCCGTAGGCGGCATGCCGGCTTCCTTTGGATCCCGGCCGTCCGGATCCACCAGCGTCACAGGGTTCGCCCGCACGTACACGTACGACCCGATCCCGACGTCGAACACCGGGTCCACCGCCGTCCACACCCCCAGCCAAGGCGCATACAGCCGCGCCCCGTAGTCCAGCAGCCCCGTCTCCGCATCCACTGGCTTGCCGTTAAACCGATGCCGCAGCAGCGCTCCGCCCGGCGCAGGCCCGCTCCAGCTCTCGTACGCCACCCGCCCGTACGGCAGGTACTCTCGCCGCCCCAGCACCGCGCCAGCGCCGTTGACGTACACCGTTCGTGACCCCAGTTGGTCGGCCAGCTCGTACCGCCACCGCGGCTTCAGCGCCGTCGACGGCACCGCCCCGCCCTTGCTCGCCAGCGTCGTCGCGACCCGCAGCACCACCGAGGCGCCGTCGCTCACTGCCAGCAGCTCCTCGGCCTCCAGCACCGTTCCGGTGCCGCTCGTGGTCCGGCTGCGCTCCCAGCTGCCCAGGGTCACCGTCTCGGTCACTCGGCCGCCGTGCGTCACCACCTTCTGCACCCGCATGCCGCCGGCGTCGTAGCGGAAGTCCACCGTGCCGCTGACGTGCAGCAAGGCTCGCCCCAACATCCCCTCGGCGTTCCACTGCAGGGCCTGCACAGTCGACAGCGCGGTCATGTTGCCCGCTCCGTCGTAGGCGAAGCTCTGGCTCACCGGCCCGCGCTCCACCTGCGACAGCTGGTTGCTGGTGGGCGTCCCCTCACCAGAGGACGGTTGCCCTGCGTAGGTGTACGCCTGCTGCCAGCCGCTACCCTTGGGGCCGATGTGCTGCAGGTTGACCAGGTTGCCGACCGCGTCGTAGCGGTAGCGCTCGGTGTAGCGCTGCACGGCGCTGGCTGTGGGCTTGCTCGGACCGAGTGTCTTGGGTTGCCAGGCCAGGTCCGCCAGCCCCGCCGACACCGCGCGCTCTCGGCCCTTGGCCACAATCAGGCGCCCCAGGCTGTCGTAGACATAGTCCCCGCTGGCGCTGACCGGCTGGTTTGCGAAGAACAGGGTCTGCTGTGCCGCGTCGTCGCGCCATAGGATGTTGCCGTCCGGGTCGTAGCCGAAGCTCAGGTCCTGTAGCGCCACGCCCTGGGCGTCGGTGGTGCGGATGCGGGTGACCCGGAAGGTGTCGCGGTCGTAGCTCGTGCGGGTCGACGTGCCGTTGCCGTAGGCTACCCGCTCACGTTGGCCGCGGGCGTTGTAGGTGATGGAGTTCACAGCATCGGACCACTTCGGCTTGCCGGCAGCGTCGGTGGCGCCGCGGTGCCGAAGCTGCACGGCACGCAGGGCGCCGGCCTCGTCGTAGTGGTGGCGGGTGGTGCTGTTGTCTGGGGTGGTCTGGTCGATGAGCTCACCCAAGGCGTTCCAGGTCGAGGTGGCGGTCAGGGCGGCACTGTCCGGCAGCAGCAGGCCGTCCACTTGAGCGAGCGCGGCGGCTGTGGGCGGCGCGGGCGGCGCGGCTGCGGCACTGTTGGCCAGCGCCGCAGCGGTCTGCGTCCAGTCCGGCGGGTCCGTGGGGCTCTGCAGCAGGCGCCGGGAGCTGGTCAGCAGGTTGCCGACGAAGTCGAAAGCGACGGCCTGTGCGAGGCCGGCGTCGTCAAAGGTCAACGCGGCCTCGCCACGGAGGTTGTGGGCTTCGGCGTCTTTGAGCTGCTCGCCGTAGACCGTGAGCTCGGAGGTGCGCCAGGCGTCGGACGGCGACGCACGCGTCTCGGTGAGGGTCGGTCGTTGCAGCAGGTCGTAGTGGGTGCGGTGGACCACGCCGCGGCCGTCGGCCTCGAGCAGCGGCGCGCCCTCGGCGTTGGGGAGCGACCAGGCCGGGCCGGCGTCTGGGCTGACGCTGACGAGCACACGCCCTGCCTGGTCGGGCACGTTGCGCTGAACCTCCAGGCCCCTGGGGTCGTGGACGCTGAGGGTCGCGCCGGTGATGTCCAGGCGCAGGCGGGTGGTCAGCTGCTGGGGGACCTTGGTGGCTGCGAGGCCGTCTGGCGTGGTGGCGAAGAGGCTCTTGGACTGCCGCACCGCCCTGCCCTGTGGGTCGAGGCTCTCGTAGGCCCAGCCGCCGGCGACCTGGGCGACCTTCTTGGCGTCAGACTTGTCGGCTGCGGTCGCCCCCGGGCCGGTGCGGTCCGTATACCAGGCCGAGTCCAGGGCGGTGTCGTTGCGGCTCTCGGCGGTCTGGCTCCAGGCGTCGAAGTGGGTGGTCTCGAAGGTGCCGTCAGGGTGGTCGACCCGAATGAGGCGCCCGAGCGGGTCGTAGCGGAGGATGGGGCTTACACCCAACTCGGCGAGGCTACGGTCGGTGTCCCATGCAAGCGTGGGGGTGAAGAAGGGCTCGTACTGCTTGACCGGGTTGCCCTTGTTGTCGACGACCACGCGGCCGGTTCCCGCGTAGCGCACAGCGCTGTGCTTGAGCTCCAGCTCGGGTTCTCCGTTGGCCGGGTTCACCTTGGTGATGTAGCCGTCGCCGCCGGGCTTGGGGACAGGTGCTGGCCCCGGCGCGACGCGCTGCTTGCTCATCGCCTCTCGGCCGCTGCCGTCGAAGTACGTACGCGCCTGAGTCCTGAGCGAGTCGGCGCCGCCGGGGCTGAAGTAGTGCGTCATCCTGGCTTCGACGTGGACCCACGTCGGCGAGCCCGCGTCTGCCCAGGCGTCGATGTCGTACGAGACCTTGGTTGTGGGGTGCTCGCCGGTCGTGGCCTCAGGTGAGCTGAGGTCCATCAGATCGCCCACCTGCTCACCCGGCTTGCCCATCACCGCGGTCGCCATGGGCACACCGAGCGCATCGAAGCGGACGCATTGCCGGTTGCCGTTGTCGTCGACAGCGCCGTACGCCTGCATCAGCCGGTAGTTGGGGAGCACCCGCGTGGTCGAACCCATCGGGTCGCGCAGCTCCAGCGCCATGAGGCTCGCCTGGTCGTAGCTCACGGCAAAGGCGTTGCCGCCGCCCGCGTCCGGCCCCGACTGCCCGGGCCCCACGAGCTGACTTGGCAGGTAGAAGCGCTTGGGGTCGTGTACTGCGCGACCTGAACGCACCCACCAGTCGGCCGTGTTGCTGGCCTTCGGCTGTGACGGCTGCTGCTGCTGCTGCTGCTGCCCGAGCTGCACATAGCCGTTGCTGGCCGTGAGCGACGCCTTGGCCAGCTCGAGCAGCCCTGCGGCCTTCGCGACGCCGCCCCCCTCGCCCCCTCCAAAGGCCGTGTCAACGAGCTTGGCGGACAGCGCGCGGGCGTAGTTGCGGTACAGCAGCAGCGGCGTCGCTATCTGGCCTAGGGGCAGCTCAGCCTGCCCGTCCGCGGCGTAGTAGGTGCTTCGCGCCTCGCTGAGGGCGCGACGGCTCGGAGTCTTGACGGAGCCGGGGTCGAAGTCAGGCGCGAGGCCTGCCTCGTAGGGGAGCGTCGCCAGCGTCCCGATGGCGTCCAGCAACCCGTCGACGGACCACGGGGCGGTTGTGGCGGACAGGCCCAACAGCTGCGCAGAGCGAGCCACGTTGGGGACTCCGATGTAGTAGGGCCCCTGCGCGGCGGCTTGGTGGACGAGCTCGCGCTCCTGCAAGACGGCAGCAAGGCGCACCTGCTCAGGTAGCAGCTTCTTGGGCTGCTGCTTCCGGCGTGGATATGCGAGCTCGGCGCTGCGGAGCACCTCCCCGAACGCGTCGACCTCCAGCGTCAGCGCCTGCGTGATGCGTGGATCACTTGCGACGCGCTCGTAGTGCGATGAGCGTTCCTCGAGCGGCGCCCGACGCCCACCCGACGCACGCTGGGAGACCCCACATGTCCGACAAGCCGACCATCATCTACACCAAGACCGACGAGGCCCCGGCCCTGGCCACGCAGTCCTTCCTGCCGATCATCCGCCGCTTCGCCGGAGGATATGCGGCATGAACGCACCTACTCCCTCCCGAGAAGCTGGTTGCCATGAGGCTCGTTCTCGGACTCTACGTCTGTAGCTCCAACTTGGAAATGTTCGATTTCTCCAAGTTTGAAGTATCTGGTCCGTCGACCGCTGAAGTGTATACCCAACAACATGAACACCGGAAGCACGAGAAAAGGTGGGAGTGGAGCAAGGCGGGAGCGCGTCGTCACAAGTCTCGGACACGAGCAGCAAGCGAAACGCCTGGCACCCACAAAGATCACCCCTCCCCGCGCAAGGGACAGCACGTTGTAGCTCCGCCGCGATAGCGGTACCAAGGCACACGACCCAGCGCAGCCGGACCCGCACCGGCCCGGCGGTCGCCCTAGCCTCCGGAGCCCCCCATGACCCTGGCCAGCGGACTGATTCTCGGCGACGACGGCGTCGTTCGCTGCGCGTGGGGCGGGTCCGACCCGCTCTACGTCGGCTACCACGACCACGAGTGGGGCCGACCCGTGCTCGACGACGCGCACCTCTTCGAGAAGATCTGCCTCGAGGGCTTTCAGTCAGGCCTGTCGTGGCTGACCATCCTGCGCAAGCGCGAGGCCTTCCGCGAGGTCTTCCACGGCTTCGACATCGACGCCGTCGCCGCCATGGGCGAGCCGGATGTCGGCCGCCTGCTGGGCGACGCCCGCATCATCCGCCATCGCGGCAAGATCGAGGCGACGCTCAACAACGCCCGCTGCGCGCAGGAGGTCCGGGCGGAGCTCGGCTCGCTCGCGGCGTACTTCTGGCCCTTCGCGCCCTCCCGCCGACCCTCGCCTCTCGACTGGGAGACGCTCCGCAGCCAGCCCACGACCCCCGAGAGCAAGGCCCTGGCCAAGGACCTCAAGCGACGCGGCTGGCGATTCGTCGGACCCACGACTGCCTATGCGTTCATGCAGGCCATGGGGCTGGTGAACGACCACGTCGCCGGCTGCGCGTTCCACGGGCCGACAGAGGCGGACTGGCTGGCAGCGCACACGGACCGCCCCGCCCGCTGACACGGGCCCCTGCGTCAGGCCGCGCCGGACGACGCCGCGTGCTCGTGTTTCGGATCGACGAAGTAGGTCGGCATGGCCCCCTTGCCCTTGACCTCGATGTGCCCTCGCGGCGTCACCTGAAACGCCGAGCGCAGCCTTGTCGCCGTCTCCTCGCTCACGTGAACGCGTCCAGGCACGCCGTGGCTCTCCATGCGGCTCGCCGTGTTCACCGTGTCGCCCCACAGGTCGTAGATGAACTTGCGTTCGCCGATGACCCCCGCCACCAGCGGGCCGGTGTGCAGCCCAATCCGCAGCTGCAGCGTTGTCCCCAGGCGCGCGTTGACCGCGTCCACCGCGGAGATCATGTCGAGGGCCACCGCCGCGACAGCCTGTGCGTGGTCGTCCCGTGCCGTGGGGACCCCTCCGGCGGCCATGTAGGCGTCGCCGATGGTCTTGATCTTCTCCACGCCGTGCTGGTCGCAGAGCTGGTCGAAGCGCGTGAAGATGTCGTCGAGCCGGGTCACCACCTCCTCAGCGGAGAGCGCCGCGCTCATGGGCGTGAACCCGACGATGTCGGCAAAGAGCACCGTGATGTCCTCATGGCGCTTGGCGATGGTCCCCGGCTGCGACAAGAGCAGGTCAGCGATGCACCCGGGCAGAATGTTGCGCAAGAGCCCGTCGGCCCGGGCCTGCTCCGCCGACGCCCGCGCGTGCTCTCGCTCGGCGTGGCAGCGCTGGACGAACGCCTGGCGCCGCGCCAGCTCGACCTGCCAGGCCGACAGCCAGCCGATGCCCATGGCGCCCAGGAGATGAATCACCGCGAAAGTGGCGGTCTGGGCGTCCACCGACAGGTGCAGCGCTGCCCAGCAGGCCCCAATTCCGTTGACGACGGCGAGCACGGGCCGATAGCGAAAGGGCAGCTCGAAGAGGACAAACGCGCCCCCCATGGTGAGCACGGCCCCAGGCAGCCAGTAGTAGCGAAAGTCGGTCGGCGAGAGGGCCGCCCACATCAGCGCCCAGACCAGCGCGACCGCGCCCAGGACCCACGTCATGGTCACGCGATCCGCCACGGCGACCTGCCGGGCCCTGCGGTACCAGCGCACGCCAAACGCGGCGATGAGCACCGTGGCGCCACGCCCCACCTGGACGCCGACCGGCGAGTGCAGCCAGACCAGATCGGCCACGAAGAAGCCCAGGCTGAGCAAGGCGCAGACGCCCGCCGCGACGCTGTTGACCCGGCGGGAGATGCCGAGGCGCGCGAGCTGCCAGTCCCGCTCCATGGCCGGGTCGGCAAAGCGAAAGCTGAGCAGCGTGGACACGATGCCGTCGGCAGGGGGGCTCGGAGACGCGTGGGACATCGACGCTCGACAAGGCAAGGGGGCTGGCTGGGACGCCTCCAGCCTTCCAGGTGCAGGGTGCGCAGCGTGGCCCGAGCATCGTGGCCCGGCGTGAGTGGCAGCGCAACGGTGACCAACCCGCGCGCTCGGCGGCGGTGGCGAGACCCCGCGTCGCGGTCCACGGAGCCCATGGCGATGCCGAGGCAGGCACGATTCTGATAGCCTGCGGGAGCCCTCTCAGGAGCTCACGACGCCATGCACCACCTGCCTTGCCCAGCGCCTCAGGCGCCGCCTCGCCGCCTGCGACTCCTTGGCTTGGCGATGTGCGCCGTGGCCGCCCTGCCCGGCTGCCTGCCCGACTTCGAGACCGACGAGTCCCTGACCGCCAAGCTCGACGCGCTGGCGCACGCCGGTGACATCGCCGACCTGGACGGCGCACAGGACGTGCTCAGCGACGGCGCGGGCGATGTGGACGCGGCGGTGGACGGCGCAGGCGACGTGACCCAGGTGCTCGACATCTTCGTCGACACGTCGGGCGGCGTGGACACCGACGGCCCCGGCGACGACGTCACCGACGCGGCGGATGTCGAGCCAGACACCGCGGTCGCGGAGTGCGCTTCGGACTTCGACTGCGCGCAGCTCTACAAGGGTCAGACGCCGTGCGCGTACTACACCTGCGACAAGGCCGCGGCCAAGTGCGTGCAGCAGGTCCCGGCGGCGGGCACCCCTTGTGTGGCGGTGGGTCAGGTGCCCAGCTCGTGCCAAGAGAGCGTGTGCGACGGTCAGGGCACCTGCGGCCTGGCGAGCAAGAAGGACGGCACGCTCTGCGGCTTCGGCCAGTGTGGCAACAAGTGCGCGGCGGGCGCGTGCGTGCCGGCGACCGCGGCGGACTACGACGACGGCAACCCGTGCACCCAGGACTACTGCGACCAGGGCAAGGAGATCGTGCACAAGGCGATCACGGATCTGTCGCTGGCCTGCGACGACAGCGACGCGTGCACCGAGGGAGACGCCTGTGTCTCCGGCAAGTGCTTGGGTGCGCCGAAGAGCTGCGACGACGGCTACGCCTGCACCTTCGACGTGTGCGACAAGCTCACGGGCTGCGTCCACACGGCGAAGCCCGGGTCCTGCGACGACGGCGACCCGTGCTCGAAGGACGCGTGCGACATCGCGAGCGGCTGCACGGTGACCGGGGACCTCATCGGCGCCAGCTGCGACGACGGCAACCCCTGCACCAAGGGCGAGGTCTGCGGCGCCGGCGGGACCTGCGAGGGCGGCACGTCGACCTGCGCATGCAAAGTCGACGCCGACTGCGCGTCGTCGGACCTGTGCCAGCCCATGGCCTGCGTCAAGGAGCTCTGCCAGGTCGACCTGGCCAAGGCTGTGACCTGCACCGACAACGGCGGCACCAGCTGCGCGAAGAACGCCTGCGACCCCAAGACCGGCACGTGCAAGACCCAGGCGCTCAAGGACGGCGTCGAGTGCGACGACGGCGACGTGTGCACCGTGGGATCGTCCTGCGCCAAGGGCGCCTGCGTCGGCACCAAGGTGCAGACCTGCGACGACGGCAACAAGTGTACCGACGACGCGTGCGCCGCCGGCCAGGGCTGCGTGAACCTGCCCAACAAGGCGACCTGTGACGACGGAGACGCGTGCACCACCGGCGACGTGTGCCAGAGCGGGGCCTGCGCTGCGAGCCCGAAGACCTGTGACGACGGCGTCGACTGCACCTTCGACAGCTGCGACGCGGCCACCGGCGCCTGCAGCGCGAAGCCCGACGATGGCAAGTGCGACGACGGCAGCGCCTGCACCGCGGACACGTGCACTGGCAAGGGCTGTGGCTACGCGCCCCATGACAAGGGCACGTGCGACGACGGTGACGCGTGCACCACGACGGCGTGCAAGGGTGGCGTGTGCGTGGTGGACGCGTTCACCTGCGGCTGCAAGACGGCGGCGGACTGCGACGACGGCAACCCCTGCACCACGGACGCGTGTGACGGCGGCAAGTGCAGCAGCAAGGCCGGCAACGAAGGCGGCGCGTGCACCTCGGCCGACAAGTGTCAGGAGGCTGGCTCTGGCACCTGCGGCGGTGGCGTGTGCAAGCCCGGCGACAAGCCGAAGAGCTGCGACGGCGTCGCCGACGGCTGTCACAAGGGCGTGTGCAGCCCGGCTACCGGCGAGTGCCTGAAGGTCGCCCTCGCCGACGGCACGGGCTGCGACGCGGACGGCGACGGCTGCACGGTGGGCGACGCGTGCTCGGCGGGCAGCTGCGTGGCCGGGAAGGCCGCGGACTGCAGCGACAAGGCCGACGCGTGCAACAGCGCCGCGTGCGCGAGCACCGGCGCGGCGAGCTTTGCGTGCAAGCTGACGCCGCTGCCAAAGGGCACGGAGTGCTCGGACGGGGCCTACTGCACCGTGGGCGACGCCTGCGACGCGGCGGGCGCGTGCAAGTCGGCGGCGCAGCGGGACTGCAGCGGCCTGAGCGACGACTGCAACGTCGGCGCGTGCGACGAGGCCGGCGACCAGTGCTCGGCGACGCCCAAGAAGGTCGGGACAGCGTGCAATGACGGCTTCTACTGCACCGTGGACGACACCTGCTCGGCCGGCGGCAAGTGCAAGAGCGGCCCGGCGCGCACGTGCGCCGCTGGGCTGTGCGAGGTCGCGATCTGCGACGACGCCAAGGACGTCTGCGCCAAGAGCAAGGCGGCCAAGGGCGCCGAGTGCGACGACGGCGACGCCTGCACCTCGGGCGACCAGTGCGACGGGGCCGGCGCGTGTGCCGGCGCGAAGATCGACTGCGACGACGGCAACCCGTGCACGGTCGACGCGTGCGACACCCAGGCGGGCAAGTGTACCGCCACGCCCAAGGCTGGCCTGCCCTGCAGCGACGGCGACGCCTGTACCCAGGGCGACGCCTGCACCGCGAAGGGTGTGTGCGGGGGCGGCGCGGCCAAGGAGTGCGCTGGGGACGCCTGCACCGCCGGCACCTGCGACAAGACCAGCGGCCAGTGCGGCACGACGCCCAAGGCGCCGGGCACCGCGTGCGACGACGGCGACCTGTGCACCACCAAAGACGGGTGCGACGGCAAGGGCAGCTGCGCCGGCGGCGCGCCGAAGAGCTGCGACGGCGACGCCTGCAACACCGGCGCCTGCACCAGCAAGACCGGCGCGTGCGGTCTGGCACCGCGGACCGCGGGCACCCCGTGCAACGACGGCGACGCCTGCACGGAGTCGGACGTGTGCGACGGCAAGGGAGCTTGTTCCGCCGGCACCGCCAAGCTGTGCCAGAGCGGCGCGTGCGACACCGCGGCGTGCGACAGCAAGACCGGCGCGTGTGCTGCGACGCCGGTGAAAGACGGCCTGGCGTGCGACGACGGCAACGCCTGCACCGCCGGTGACGTGTGCAAGAGCGGGGTCTGCACCGCGGGCAGCTTCACCTGTGACTGCAAGGTCGACGGCGACTGCGACGACAAGAACAGCTGCACCAAGGACACCTGCGTCAGCGCGGGCGGGCAGCTCCTGTGCAGCTACTCGAACCTGGACAAGTCCAGCTGCTCCGACGGAGACGCCTGCACCGCCGGTGACGTCTGCTCCGGTGGCACGTGCGCAGGCGCCGCGATCGTCTGCGACGACAAGAACCCCTGCACGACCGACGCGTGCGACGGCAGCACCGGCAAGTGCACCACCACGGCCAAGGTGGGCGCCGTGTGCGACGACGGTGCGCACTGCACAGAGAAGGACGCCTGCGACGGCGCCGGCAAGTGCGCCGGTGTGGTGCGGACGTGCGCCGACGGCAACGTGTGCACCGACGACCTGTGCAAGACCGACAACGGGGCGTGCAGCAACACGCCGAACACCAAGTCGTGCGACGACGGCAACGCGTGCACCACCTCCGATGTCTGCGGCGGCGGCGTGTGCGCGGGCAAGAAGAAGGTGTGCGACGACAAGAACCCGTGCACCTCGGACGCGTGCGACACAAAGACCGGCCAGTGCACCGCGAGCCCGCTCGTGGGCGCGAGCTGCAGCGACGACAACCCCTGCACCACGGGTGACGCTTGCGACGCCAAGGGTGGCTGCGTGGGCAAGGCCAAGGGCTGCGACGACGGCAACCCGTGCACCAAGGACAGCTGCGACGGGCTGACGGGGAGCTGCAAGAACACGGTGACCACCGGCGCAGCCTGCGACGACGGCAACGCGTGCACCACCGTGGACGCCTGCGACAGCAAGGGGAGCTGCGCAGGGTCCAAGCCGAAAGTGTGCGCGGGCACCGACTGCAGCGAGGGGGTGTGCGACACCAAGACGGGCACCTGCGGCACCAAGCCCAAGCTGGGCGGCACCCCGTGCAACGACAGCGACGGCTGCACCCTCGACGATGTGTGCGACGGTGCCGGTAAGTGCACGGGCAGCAAGACCAAGGTCTGCGAAGGCGACGCGTGCAACGTGGGGCTGTGCGTGGCGCCCTACGGCACCTGCAGCAAGAAGCCCGTGAGCACCGGCACCAGCTGCTCCGACGGCAACGCGTGCACGACCGGCGACGCGTGTGACGGCAAGGGGGCGTGCAAGGGCGGCGGGCTCAAGCAGTGCGCGGCCGACGCGTGCAACGACGCGACCTGCAACCCCAGCAATGGCGCCTGCGGCAAGAAGCCGAAGCCGGTGGGGACCGACTGCAACGACGGCGACGCGTGCACGCAGACCGACGACTGCAACGGCGCAGGCACGTGCGTGGGCGCGAACCCCAAGGTGTGCGCCGGCGACGCGTGCAACGACGGTCAGTGCAACAGCACCAGCGGGAGCTGCGGGCTGAAAGCCAAGGCCGACGGCACCGCCTGCAGCGACGGCAACGCGTGCACGACCGGGGACGTGTGCGCGTCGGGCAGCTGCGCGGCCGGCAGCTGGAGCTGTCAGTGCCAGAAAGACAGCGACTGCGACGACAGCAACACCTGCACCGTGGACAGCTGCGTCACCGTGGCGGGCAAGCTCGAGTGCAAGAACGCCGTACAGAACGGCGCGTCGTGCTCGGACGGCAAGGCCTGCACGGTGGGCGACACGTGCAACGCGGCCGGGGCGTGCGTGGGAACCGGCAAGGTCTGCGACGACGGCAACGCGTGCACGGTCGACAGCTGTACGGCGAGCACTGGCAGCTGCAAGAGCGTGCCGGACACCGGCAAGAGCTGCAGCGACGGCGACCAGTGCACGCTCAGCGACGTGTGCTCGAGTCAGGGGGCGTGTGGCGGCACCCCGAAGCAGTGTGACGACTTCAACGTGTGCACCGACGACTCCTGCACCAGCGCCACGGGGGCCTGCGCGACCGCCAACAACTCGAAGTCGTGCGACGACGGCGACGCCTGCACCACCGGCGACCTCTGCAGCGAGGGGACCTGCGACGGCGTGGCCAAGAACTGCAACGACAACAACCCGTGCACCCAGGACAGCTGCACGTCGTCCACCGGATCGTGCAAGAACGTCGCGAACACGGGCGCCACGTGCGACGACGGCGACGCCTGCACGTCACAGGACGCGTGCACGTCGGGCGCAAAGTGCCAGGGCACGGCGAAGAACTGCGGCGACGGCAACAGCTGCACCACGGACGCGTGCACGGGCGGCAACTGCACCAACGTGCCCGACGTGGGCAAGAGCTGCAGCGACGGCGACGCGTGCACGCTGAGCGACACCTGCGGCAACGACGGCGCGTGCAAGTCGGGGAGCGCCAAGACCTGTTCGGGCACGGCGTGTGCCACCGGCGTGTGCAACAGCAACACGGGACAGTGCGGCACCACGCCGAAGCCCTCGGGGACCAGCTGCGACGACGGCAACGCCTGCACGTCGAGCGACACGTGCAACGGCACGGGCACCTGCAAGAGCGGGACGGCGAAGGTGTGCGAGACCAAGACGTGTCAGACGGGGACGTGCAACGAGAAGACGGGCGCGTGCGCCTACACACCGCAGGCCAAGGGCACCAGCTGCGACGACGAGAACCTCTGCACCAGCAAGGACGCATGCGACGGGGCTGGCGCGTGCGTCGGCGGGACCACGAAGACCTGCACGACGACCACCAAGTGCGGCAAGTCCACGTGCAACCCGTCTACAGGGAGCTGCGTCGTGGAGCCGGACGTGGGCGCGAGCTGTAACGACGGCGTGTCGTGTACGCAGGGCGACAAGTGCACCATCAGCTACAAGTGCAAGGGGACGCCCAAGTGCGCGGACAAGTACACGTGCACGGTGGAGTACTGCAAGAAGTACGACAACGGTTACCAGTGCCGCGTGTACTACGACCACGGCTGGTGCCAGAAGAAGCTCGGCACCTTCTTCGCGCGGTGCAACCCCAAGTACACGAGCAACGACACCGGCTGCTACAAGTACTGAGCAGGGCCGGACACTGCTGCCCGATGTCGGGGGTGGTAGAGGGCGCTCCTAAAAACGACCGGAGAGGGCCAGGCCTGCGTGAGCGCTGCTGGCGGTCGGCACCAGCTGCAGCGTCGCGCGACCCTTCGGAGCGTCTGAGCGCCACCACTGCCACGCGGTCCAGCCGAGCACGCCCACAGCCGCGACCCCAGCGCCCACCGCGACGCCCCGCCAGAGCTGAGCCTTGTCGCGGTTGCCCAGGTAGCGCGACTTGGTCGCGTTGTCGACCACCTCCGAGGCGCTCATGTCGTTCGCGACGCTGAGCGCCACGCCGTACGACGCGCCCGCGACCACGGCCAAGGCGCCACCGGTGGCGGCGAGCGGCACGCTCAGGGTCCGTTTGGGGCGGGCGCGTCGAGCTTCGGCACGGGCGGCGGCGGCGCGCCTGGCCTCCGCGGCCTGGGCGGCGCGGGCCTCCGCAGCGCGCCGGGCGGCGGCCTGCTTGGCCGCTTCAGCCTTGGCTGCGGCGGCGCGCTTGGCCTCGGCGGCCTTGGTGGCGCGGTCTGCGGCTGCCTTCTTGGCCGCCTCTGCAGCGGCCTTGGCCCGGACCCGCGCCTCGAGCTTCGCCAGGCGCTGCTTGGCCGCCGCCTTGCCCGCAGCGTCGACCTCCGGCAGGGACTCGTAGTGCCGGAAGAGCGCGATGGCCTTGGTGTCGTAGCCACCCTCTTCGTAGGCGCGCGCGGCGTTGTAGACCAGGCTCGGGCGCCGTGACAGGGCGTAGGCCTCCATGAACTGCAACGCCGCCTCTTTGTAGAGCTTGCTGCGAAAGAAGACCTTGCCCTCGGTGGCCAGCGCCTCGGCCTTGCGCATCTCGGCTGGCGTGGGCGCCGCCTGGGCGACCGCCGGCAGCGTCGTGACGACCGACAGGGCGCACAGGCCTGCGACGGCTCCGCGGAGCAGGCGTGACGAGCGTCGGGCGGTGGGACGAGTGGCGGACATGGCTTGCTGCTGCAGCCTAGCGCCGCGCCCCGGCGACGGCAACGCGGCGGACGCGGCGGGCGCGCATCGACCCGAGACCCCTGTGCGGGCGCCACGCGGTCGACGCGACGCTCAGAAGATGATGCGCAGCAAGTCGAAGGACAGCTCGTGGCGCGGCGACTCCCTGGCGATGTAGCGATAGCGCAGCGTCGGGCCACCGATGCCCCCCTCGCTCTTGACGGAGTCGCCCCACCCCAGGGCGCACGACGCCACTGCGCCGGCCCCGTCCGTGCCGACTACGCCGCCCAGCTCCACCGAGAACGACAGGGGCGCCAGCGGCCGAATGGGCACCTCGCCGCGGAGCCCCCCGAGCCCGCGGACGTCCCCGCCCCGCGGCAGCACCTGCAGCTCCCCAAAGGTGCTCAGGCGCCACCGGAGCGGATCCCGGCTGTGCAGCAGGCCAATCTCGAGCGGCCAGCTCAAGACGAGGCGCGTGGGTCGGTCGCGCTCGAAGCTGACCCCGAGGTCCGGCACCAGCAGCTCCACACCCCCAGCGAGCAGGAGGACGATGCCAGCGGCAGCGCTCGGGTCCGCCTGGGCCCGCGTCGGTACGCAGCACAGCGTGAGGCTGAACGCCAGGGCGAGCCAGGCGGCGCGGGCGCCGAGCCCAGCGCGACGGGGCCAAGGACGTGGCTGCGACCCAAGAGACGGAGGCACGGGAGTCTGCGGCACGGGAGGCTGGGGCGCGCGAGGCGTCGGCTCGGACCTGGGGAAGGGTGACGTTGTGCTCATGTCCACGGTCATGTCCACGGGGGCCCTCCGGTGGCGACCCGAACGCGAGCCGCGTGAGCTTGTGCCGCTGGGGCTGGGTCTGCACGGGCGCGTCGCGGGCATCGCGCGACGACCGAGCCCTGTGGCTCCCGAGGCCGCAGGACAGGCGGTGGTGCACCGAGCGGACGGAGAGCGACACGGGAGTCGCGTGAAGCCGCCGACGCGCACGACACGCTCCTTCGGGTCACGGCTCGGGCACGACCTCGCACGAGCCCGCCTTGCAGCGCACCGCGGCGTCGTCGCAGGCCATCTCCGTACACGGGGTGTTGTCGCAGGCCCCGGGCTTGGGCCCCAGGGCAGCCTTGGCCTGGGCCGCAGACGACTTGTTGAACGCGCCGGCCTCTCCGCCGTTGCAGTGGTCACAGCACCCGAGCTCCACCGCGACACAGTCCGCGTCGGTCTTGCACGTCCGCCAGGCCGCGTCGCCCTTGGGTGGAGGCGGAGGCGGCGTCGGCTTGCGCGCCCCCTCCGGCGGGGCCTGCACCGCCACCGGCGCGTCTTGCTTGGCGCAAGAGGGCAGCGTGCCGACGCTGACCAGGACGGCGAGCGCGGCGAGGGGGGTGAACAAGGGGGAGATGGTGCTGCGGATCATGAACGGGCTCCTGGCTGGTGGGCGCAACTCTATCAGACTGCGACGTTGCTCCGGAATCGTAGCGACGGTCCTGATCGCCGCTGCTCCCGAGCACAGACGCGCGGCTGGCTCGGTCGATCTGGTCAGTGCTCCGACCTGCGTTGGGCCACGCGGCGGCACGTCGCAGCTGTGGCTCCGGCCGGCCTCCCCCCGACGGGACCGAGCGGGCGCCTCGCGTAGGCGCTGTGGCCCCGAGGGCAGACAGCGAGCGTGACTTGTGCGAGACAGGGGGCGCTCCGCTGCGGCTGTCACGCGGCCGGGCAGCGAGCGCGGGGGTCGCCTCGCGGGACAGGAGTGAAGCGACGTGTGGCGACGCAAGCGACAGATCGAAGAGGCGAGGGCCGCGCTCGACCGCGCGGGAGACTGGGAGGCCTGGTCTGCGGCCGCGGAGCGCCTTGACGGGCTCACGGGCAGCACGGCGTGGCGCAACGACAACCGCTGCTCGGCCTACGACCACGACGTCATGGCCGC
>JAUIAC010000698.1 GCA_030425545.1 bacterium
TGGGCTACCTGACCCTGGGCCGGCCGGGGCGCACGCTCTCGGGCGGGGAGCTGCAGCGGGTGCAGCTGGTCACGGCGCTGGCCAGCGGGCTGAGCCAGGTGCTCTACGTGCTCGACGAGCCGAGCGTCGGGCTGCACGCGCAGGACGGCGCGCGGCTGCTGGGCATCCTCGAGCGGCTGAAGGCGGCGGGCAACACGGTGGTCATGGTCGAGCACGACCCGGCCCTCATCGCGGCGGCCGACCACCTGGTCGACCTGGGGCCGGCGGCGGGCGAGCGAGGCGGGCAGCTGCTCTACGCGGGCCCGCCCGCGGGGGTGGTCGACGAGCCGCGGAGCTTGACGGCGGACTACCTGCTCGGGCGCAAGCGGGTCGACGCCCAGCGGCCGGAGTCGCCGCTCGGCCAAGGGCCGCTGCCCACCGACGCGACGGAGCCGGGACCCACGGCGCGCACCATCGCCAAGCGGGCGCGGCAGCTGGAGCGCAAGCGGACCCAGAGCGCAGCGCGACAGCCCTGGCTGGCCCTGCGCAACCCGCGCGCGCGGAACCTCAAGGGCGGCACCGTGCGGCTCAAGCGCGGTCGGCTGAACGTGGTGTGCGGCGTCAGCGGCTCGGGCAAGTCGACCCTGGTGGAAGAGACGCTGCACCGCGCCATGCTGCGCCAGCTGGGGCGGCCGACCGACGCGCCGGGCGCCTTCGACGCGCTGGACGGCACCGAGGGCCTCGACGACGTGGTGCTGGTGGAGCAGGCGCCGGTGGCGGGCAGCAGCCGGGCCAACCCCGCGACCTACCTCAAGCTGTGGGACACGGTGCGCAAGCGCCTGGCCAAGACCGACCTGGCCGAGGAGCGGGGCTACACGGCGTCGACCTTCTCGTTCAACCGACCCGGCGGGCGCTGTCCCGTGTGTGAGGGTGCGGGGGTCGAGGTGGTCGACATGCAGTTCCTCTCCGACGTGCGCATCACCTGTGAGGCCTGCGAGGGGCGGCGCTTTGTACCCGAGGTGCTCGAGGTGCAGGTGGCGGGGCTCAGCGCGGCCGACTTTCTCGCCGCCACGGCGCAGGAGATCGCCACCCGCTTCGCCGACGACAAGAAGCTGGCCCGACCGGCCCTGGCCATGTGCGAGCTGGGGCTCGGCTACCTGCGGCTGGGGCAACCCCTGAGCACGCTCTCGGGCGGCGAGAGTCAGCGGCTGAAGGTGGCGTGGCACCTGCTGTGTCAGCGCACCAAGCGCGCGCTCTTCCTGCTCGACGAGCCCTCGACCGGGCTGCACCTCGACGACGTGCGGGTGCTGCTCGGCAGCCTGCGGCAGCTGGTGGCGGCGGGGAACACGGTGGTGGTCATCGAGCATCACCTCGACGTCATCGCGGCGGCCGATCACCTGGTCGAGCTGGGCCCCGAGGGCGGGCCGGGGGGCGGGCAGCTGCTCTTTCAGGGGCCGCCCAAGCGGCTGGCGGACCTTGGGACCACGCCCACGGGGCGGTGGCTGCGCGCGCACCTGACCGACGGCTACAGCGGCGTGCTCGCTGCAAAGACCCCGGCTTCGTCGGCCGGCAGCGCGGGGGTCGCCGACGTGGCGGTGCCCTACGGCGCAGACGAGCCGCCGGCGGCGAGCCAGGCCACGCAGACCACCCACGTGCAGCGCGACCCAGGCCACGTGGCGGTGCGCGGCGCGCGGGTGCACAACCTGCGCGACATCTCGGTGGACGTGCCGCGCGATCAGCTCACGGTGGTCACCGGGCTCTCGGGCTCGGGCAAGTCGTCGCTGGCCTTCGACGTCATCTTCGCGGAGGGGCAGCGGCGCTTCCTCGACTGCCTGTCGCCCTACGCGCGGCAGTATCTGCCGCCGGTGAACCGCCCCGACGTCGACGCGCTGCAGGGCCTGCCGCCGACGGTGGCCATCGCGCAGCGCACCACCCGCGGCGGCACCCGCTCCACGGTGGGCACGCTCACGGACATCCAGAGCTACCTGCGGCTGCTCTTCGCCCGCTGCGGCCAGGTGGCGGCCGACCACACCGGCGCCCTGGCGCTGCGGACCCCCGCGGAGGTGGCGGCCGAGCTGGCCGACTGGCCCGCCGACGCGCCGCTCTACGTGATGGTGCCGCTGGTCCGGGGTCGCAAGGGCTTTCACAACGAGGTCATCGACAAGGCGCGCACCGCCGGGCGGGGCTGGATCCACGTCGACGGCGCGCTCTGCCCCGTCGACGCGGTGCCGCCCCTGCGGCGCTACGTGGCCCACGACATCGACGACGTGCTGGTGCGGCTGCAGCCGGACGCGACGACCACGGTGGCGGCCGCGCAGGACGCGGGTCCGCCGCGCTGGCGGCCCGAGGTGCTGCAGACCGCGGTCGAGCGCGCCATGGCCGCGGGCGACGGTCAGGTGCGCGTGCGGAGCGCGGCGAGCCCGGCCCGGACCTTCGACGTCGACGTCGACGGCGCGGACGCCGCTCGGCGCGCGACCGGCCTCGATCCGCTGCTCTTCTCCTTCACCTCGGCGCGAGGCTGGTGTCCGAGCTGCCGCGGGTCCGGGCTGGCGCCGGAGGGCGCGCCCAAGAAGCGCACGAGCAAGCGACGTGGCCGCGGCAAGGCGGCGGACGA
>JAUIAC010000699.1 GCA_030425545.1 bacterium
GCGCTCTTCGCCAGCGAGCGGCTGCTCCCTGACCTGCCCGCGGGTCGGTCGTTCGAGGGGTGAACGCCCACGCCGTGGACATCCTGGCCTCGCCGAGCCTGGCCCTCGAGCCGCGCGGCAGAGCCGACCTGGCAGCTCAGGACTCCGCAACTACGCAATCTCTTCCGGATAGTGTGCAGATCTTGCGTGGTTGATCCGGGCCGCTGGGTCAAGCTGCGGAGATCAATTCAGAAAGGTCGAACCGCGCGTCTGGCACGGTGCTTGCGACGTAACGGGGCGCGACGAGGGGCCCACAGGTGCCTCCGCGCAACGCTGCAGGGTCGTCCTGCAGTCCCACTCAGCCCGCGAGCGACCGTGACCAAGCGCACCACCAGCCCCTGCCCGCAGCCGCACGACGCCCCACGGCGTCCGCGCCCGCCGCGTGGTCAGCTGGGGACGACGCTGACCGAGCTCTTCATCGGCCTGTTCATCGTGTCGCTGCTGGCCGCGGTCGCGACGCCCGGCGTCGCGTCGCTGGTGCGTCGGCAGAACCTTCGGAGCGCCGCAGAAGACATCCTCTACGCCGCCGGGCTGGCGCGCAGTCGGGCGCGCACGAACCGCCGCGCCTACGGCCTGCAGGTCGGCAAGACGGGCCTGAAGGACGAGTTCCTCACGCTGACGCTGCGGCGCGGGACGGGGACCTCCTGCGACACCATCCCTTCCGGCACGGTGGAGTACACGGTCGAGTACACGCCCACCAACGCACAGGGGCTGGCTGAGGTCGCCATCGTCGCCCGGGCGCCGTCGGAGCTGTCGTCCATCACCGTCTTCCCGTGCTTCAAGCCCGACGGACGCATGGTGCGCTCGGACACCGGGCTGGCCTTCCGCGCGCCGGAGAAGGGCTGGTACGCCGGCGACGTGTACTACGAGCTCCGACGCATCAACGGCAAGGTCAAGATGGGCACGCCCCTGCAGGTGCGCCTCGGCTACAACGGCACGGCGCGGCTGACCTACGGCAGTGACCTGAGCAAGCTGCAGGGGGTGAACTGATGTCCGCTCCCGTCCGTGAGCCGAACACCCAGGCGCCGCGCCGCAGCTCCGCCGGCTACTCCATGCTGGAGCTGTTGATCGCGGCGACCATCGCGACGACCGGGCTCTTCGCCAGCCTGAACATGGGCACGTCGGTGACCCGCGGCAACACCGACCTGCGCTACGCCAGCGAGGCCCAGATGCTGGCGGAGCACATCCTCGCGTCCGTGCAGACCCAGGGCATGTTGTGGATCGACGAGGTGCCCTACGGCGCGGCGGAGGAGCTCAAGCGTGTGCCGCAGTCCGTCGGCGACAGCACGGCCTGGCTGGTCTACAGCCACGCCAACGGCGGCTTCAACAAGGACAAGCGGGTCGGGCGCCTGGGCAACGACACGCTCTGGGACAACGGCGCCCAGCTGCTCATCGTCGACGGCCAGAGCGGCTGGGGCGTCAAGCACTTCTGCGCGCACTACCGGGTCACGCGGGTCAACGCCGACCTCGCGCGGCTCGAGGTCCGCGTGTCGTGGGCCCGGCCTCCGACCCCGCTCGACGACACCTTGAAGTGCAAGGTCAGCATGATCACCGACGCGCATGCGGACAAGAAGTACGGCAGCGTGTCGCTGGCCGGGACCATCATGAGGAACCTCCATGCGAGCGAAATTGTCGCGCCCAGCTTCTGAGCGACCCACGGGGTCGGCTGGCTGTGCGCAGACGCGCGCAGGGGGCTCCGCTGTGGCCGGCGTTCGTGCGCCCGGGTCACGGCGCCCCCTTGTGGGCAGCCGCGGGTTCAACCTGATCGAGCTGCTGATGGCGATGGCCATGTCGACCATCATCTTCATGTCGATCACGGCGCTCTATGCCTACCAGGCGCGCAGCCTGGGCAGCCAGCACCACGTCCAGACCATGGACCGCGAGGCCCGCTTCGCCATGGAGCACCTGCGCCGCGACCTGATGACCATGGGCTCGCACACCACGCCCAACAGCGACGCAGACGGGTGGGTGTGCCCGAAGCCAGCGGTGCCCATTCGCGCGATTCAGCTGGCGCTCAACGACGGGGATCAGATCGCGCCTTCGCTCAACCCCTACGTGCGCAGCCTGTCGATGCGGCTCTTCGGCAGCCTCGACGTCAAGACCCGCTTTCGCACCGTGTCCATCGCGGGCGCGGTGGTGACCTTGGAGGACGACGGCTCGCTTCCGTCGACCGACGACGCGTGGAACGACACCTTCACCACCGACCGCTTCCTGCGGCTGTCGGGGGCGGACGGCAAGATGATGTTCTACGGCATCAAGAGCAGCGACCGGTCTACACGTCAGGTGGTCCTGGTCTCTGCGCCGCCGCGCATCTCGGGCACCCAGCTGTGCGGGTACCAAGGCAACGGCGAGAACATGTGGGTCGACGTCCAGGGCTTCGTGCGCTACCGGGTCATCGCCGACGAGCGGCCGAGCGCCCCCACCGACGCCAAGAACAAGCCGCTGCGGACGCTGCTGGTCCGCGAACGTCTGGAGACAGACGGCATCAAGGTCGCCGGCGCGCTGCCCTTGGCGGAGAACGTGGTCGAGCTCGGCATCTACGACGCCATC
>JAUIAC010000700.1 GCA_030425545.1 bacterium
GCCGCTCGAGCTGGCCCTCGGGCAGCTGCATCAGCACGCCGAAGAGCAGCAGCGTGACCATGAGCCCGTCGATGACCCGCTCCACGGCGATGGTCGAGAGCCCGGTGCCGAAGGGCACGCCCGTGTCGTCGTGGATCAGCCACGGGCGGACGAACTCGCCCAGGCGCAGCGGCAGCATGAACACCGCCATGAAGCCGATGGCTCCGACCCGGTTGACCACCCGTAGGGGCGCCGGGGCGAAGGCCTGCAGCAGCGGGCGCCAGCGCAACACGCGCAGCCAGTGAATGGCGAAGAGGCAGCCGAGGTAGCCAGCGAGGTTGGCCCAGCGCAGCGACCAGCTCAGCGCGCCCTGGGCGTCCACCAGCAGCAGCGCGGCGTGCCCCGTGGCGTCGTGGCCGCTGCGAAGGTCGCCACCGAAGAGGCGGTCGAGGGGCCAGTTGCGGGCGGAGAGCCAGGTGAAGAGCCCGCCGATGGCGAGGCCCACGAGCCACCGCACCAAGAGCTCGCGGCGCTTGGGGGCCGGACGAGCGGGCGTCGTCGTCGCGGGTGCGCCGGGGCCTCCGGCGGCGTCGGAGCCTGGCTCGGTGGGGGCAGTCACAGGAAGCCTAGAGGAGGCGGATCTTGTCGCGGTTGGTCTGGATGTCGCGCGTCGCGTTGCGCGTGTCGACCACCAGCTGGGCCCGCTCCACGATCTCACCGTAGTCGAAGGCCTTGTGCTGCGTGGCGATGACCACGGCGTCGTAGCTCTCGAGCTCGCTCAGGTCGGCGATGCCCTCGTGCTCGGTGCCCGCCTCGACGTACTTGGGCACGTAGGGGTCGTAGAAGTCGACGTCGGCGCCCTTGGCGGCGAGCAGGTCGATGACGTCGATCGCCGGAGACTCGCGGTAGTCGTCGATGTCGTTCTTGTACGCCACGCCCAGCACCAGCACCTTCGAGCCGCGGGTGGCCTTGCCCGCGTCGTTGAGCGCGTCCTGGACCAGACGCACCACGTACGTGGGCATGCCCGTGTTGATGCTGTCGGCCAGCTCGATGAAGCGGGCCTGGTAGTTGAGGCTGCGCAGCTTCCAGCTCAGGTAGAGCGGGTCGATGGGGATGCAGTGCCCACCGAGGCCGGGCCCCGGGTAGAAGGGCATGAAGCCAAAGGGCTTGGTCGCCGCGGCGTCGATGACCTCCCAGGTGTTCAGACCGAGCTTGTGGCACATCACCGCCAGCTCGTTGACGAGGCCGATGTTCACAGCACGGAAGGTGTTCTCGAGCAGCTTCACCATCTCCGCGGCGTCGGGGCTCGACACCACCTTCACTGTGTCGATGAAGGTCTCGTACAGGGCCTGCACCGCCTCGCCGCCGCCCTCGGTCATGGCGCCCACGATCTTGGTCGTGTTGCGCACGCCGAAGCGCTCGTTGCCCGGATCGATGCGCTCGGGCGAGAAGGCGACCTCGAAGTCCACGCCGGCGGTCAGGCCGCTCGCCTGCTCCAGCGTCGGCCCCAAGACCTCACGGGTGAAGCCGGGGTAGGTGGTCGACTCGAGCACGAAGAGCTGCCCCTTGCGGATGAAGGGCGAGATGCTCTCCGTGGCTTTGACGATGAAGGAGATGTCGGGGTCGCGGGTCTTGCTCAGGGGCGTCGGCACGCAGATGATCACCGCGTCCACCTCGGAGATGACGCTGAAGTCCGTGTGGGCGCTGAGGGTGCCGGCGCTGACGTGCGGCGCGAGGTCGGCGCTGTCCACGTCTCCGATGTCGCTGACGCCCTCGTTGATGCGGCCGACGCGCGCGGCGTTGACGTCGATGCCGTGGGTGCGCAGGCCGACCTCGGCGATGCGGACCGCCAGGGGGAGGCCGACGTAGCCCAGACCGACGACGGCGACTTTGGCCTCACGACTGACGATGCGATCCTTGAGGGTCATGGCGGGCTCCTGGGGGCGGCGGCTTCGGGGGCGGCGGTCGGCGCGTGGCGTGAACTGCGGCGAGAGGTCTGTTGCGCCGAGGGCGCGCGGGGGTCATCTCGGGCGGCGGAGTGTAGGGTCGGCGGTGCAGCGGCACAAGGTGACGTGGCGCGGCCGCGGGATCGGCCGGTGGGGGCGACGCAAGTGGCTGACACGGTGGCGAAAGATGAGGTCGGGCGGGCGTCGTCCGGCGACGACGCGCTCGCGTCGAAGGCCCGCGCGCTGGCCGAGCTGCTCGTGGAGACCCGGCGCTTCTGGGATCAGCGCCCCTTTCGCGAGCGCCCCGCTCCGTGGGAGCGGGAGCTCGGCGAAGAGGCGGCCTGGCTGCGGTCGCTGACGAGCGCCGACATCGACGCGTTGGAGCGTGACCCGTGGGGCGGTCCTGCGCTGCCGCCGGCCCTGGCGGCGCTGAGAGACCGCGCGGCCGCGGCCAGCGCGCTGCCGCACGCGCCCGCGTCCACGGCCGAGCCCTGCCTGGGAGGGGCGTCGCCGAAGGCGATGCGGGGGGTCAAGGCCCGCAAGGAGCGCCAGATTCGGGCGTTTCAGCGCGCGGTCGAGGCGCCGCTCCGCGCGGCGCGGGTCGCGCAGCTGCTCGACTGGTGCGGGGGCAAGGGCCACCTGAGCCGAAGCCTCGGTGGCGCG
>JAUIAC010000701.1 GCA_030425545.1 bacterium
GCGTCACGTGCGTGCCCCGCAGATAGAGGTTCTGGCCTCCGCCTTGGCCCACGGTCCACCGGACCTTGCCGTTGGCTGTCCACGCTCGGTAGTAGTAGCCCTTGAAGTTCGGGTCGTTCTCGACCGCTGCGACGATGGTGCCGTCCTGCCGTGCGACCACGTGCACGGTGCCGTAGACCTGCGTGTCCACGGGCTGCGTCCACACCGGTGTGCCACCCAGCGTGGTCATGCCTAGGGTGAGGACCTTGCTGCCCTTGGGCGCGCCCACCACCACCAGGTTGCCCACCGGATGCGCGGCGGCGGCGCGCACGTCGGTCTGCCAGCCTGCGCTGCCGTGCACGTGGCTTGTGGTGGGCGGGGCGCCGGCGGGCACCACGACCGTCACAGGGCGGAACGCGCCGGACTGGGTCACGCCGTAGCCGACGACCAGCGCGCCGCTGGAGCCGCGGTCCAGCACGGTCGCCACGGCGCCGAGCGTGGTGAGGCCGGCCGGCGGCTTGACCACCTTGGCAGCCCACAGCGGCTGCCCGGAGGGCTGCAGCCCGTGGACCCACCAGCTGCCGCTCTGGGCGCCCGTCTGAAAGTGACCCGCGAGCACCGCGGCGCCCTCGTGAGGGCCCTGGCTGATCAGCGTCGCGCCCTCGAAGACGACCTTGTGGCTGCTCGAGGGAAAGTAGCCGAACAGGGTCGACAGCCCGCCGGCCGCGCACACGCCCGCCTTGCAGGCGTCGCCGCCGGTGCAGTAGTCGCCGTCGTCACAGGGGGTGCCGTCCTTGACGTGCACCGGCACGCACGAGAAGCCGCTGACGCCCGCCGACACGCAGGCCACCGCGGTGCACGCCGTCGTCTTGCCGCTGCACGACGGCGCCGGCCCCACGACACACACACCCGCGCCGTCGCAGGCGTCGCCCACGGTGCAGCCGTTGCTGTCTCCGTTGCACGCCTGCCCCTTGGGCGCGAGCGCCTTGCTGCAGGTCCCCGTCTTGGCATCGCAGGCGTCCACGGTGCACGTGTTGCCGTCGTCACAGGGCTTGGGTAGGAAGACGCAGCCGGCCTTGCCGTTGCACGAGTCGGCGGTGCAGGGGTCGCCGTCGTCGCAGGTCACCCCCTTGCCCCCAGTGCACTGTCCGTCGGCGGTACACGTCTCGCCCTGCGTGCAGGCGTCGCCGTCGTCACAGCCGCCAGACGCCCCGGTGGGCTGCAGCACGCACGCGCCGGACTTCGGGTCGCAGGCCGACTTCAGGCACGCCGACCCCGAGCTCTTGGGGCAGTAGACGACGCTGGCCGGGTTGGCGACGCACTTGCCGAGCGTGGTGTCGCACACCGCCACGCCGTTGCACTTGTCGCCGTCGTCGAGCGCCGCGCAGTCCGCGTGGGTGGTGCACTCGCACACCGCCTTGCCGGCCGTACAGGTGGCGCCCTTGCAGACATCGCCTACGGTGCACGAGTTCCCGTCGCTGCATGAGAACGCGGCAGTCGAGGTCACCTTCGCGGGCAACCACAGGCAGTTGGTCCCGGTGACGCCGCCAGGCAGGGCCACGTCGACACAGCCCGCCAGCGTCACCGAGGCGCGGGGGAGCTGGGCGCACGCGCCAGTCGCGGGGAGGCACACGGTCTTGGCGCAGTCCGTGTCGTCGGCGGTGGCACACACCACCACGCTCGCGGGGTTGGCGACGCACTTGCCGGCCTGGACGTCGCACACCGGTACGCCGTTGCACAGGTTGCCGTCGTCGGCGGCGGCGCAGTCCTGGTCGGTCTTGCACACGCAGGTGTCGGTGCCGCCGACGCACGAGCCCGCCACGCACACGTCGCCGGTGGTGCAGCTGTCGCCGTCGTCGCAGGACGAGGCGTCGGCCACCGCGGTGAGCTTGCAGCCGCCGGTCGAGGGCTTGCACACGTTCTTGCGGCACGCCGTGTCGAGCGCGGTGCTGCAGCTGATCACGGTCGCCGGGTTGACCTTGCACACGCCCTGCGCACCGCTGGTGTCGCAGAAGGGCGCGCCGTTGCAGACGTCGCCGTCGTCCGGGCACTGGGCGTCGTCCGTGCAGCCGCAGGCGCCCGGTGCGCCCACGCACGCGCCGGCCTTGCAGGTGTCTGCCGTGGTGCAGGGGTCCCCGTCGTCGCACGGGCTCCCGGTCGCTCGCGGGCCCTCGACACACGCGCCCGTGGCCGGGGCGCAGCGGGTCTCTGTGCAGGGGCCGCCCTTGTGATCGCAGGTCACCGCGCTCTCCGGAGGGACCACGCAGCGCCGCAAGGCGCCCTGGAGCACGCAGCGGGGCGTGCCGTTGCAGGCGTCGCCGTCGTCGACGCAGTCCGCGTCGGTGGCGCAGTCGCAGAGCGTGGTGGTCCCCGCGCTGCAGGCGCCTGCGTCGCAGCGGTCGCCGAGCGTGCAGGCGTCGCCGTCGTCACACGCGAGCCCCTCGGCTCGGGGGGTCAAGGCGCACGCACCGGTGCCCGGTACGCATCGGTTGGCGGCACACGTGGTGTCGCCGCTGTCGTCGCACGCGATCACGCTGGCCGGGTCGAAGCGGCACCCCCCGTCGACACACGCGTAGGTGCCGTTGCACCGATCGTCGTCGTCCAGCG
>JAUIAC010000702.1 GCA_030425545.1 bacterium
TGCCGACGCGAGGTGGCCGCTGGGAGCCCACGCCGTTTCGCGACACCCTCGACAACCTCGTCGAGCTGCTTGTGACCCAATTCGGCTGGACGGTCGCTCCCTTGGACGACAACCAGGGAGACACTTCCGATCCCGAGTACTAGAGTACCCCTCGCTCGCCGCCTCACCCCACGGGAAGCTCGCCCATGGCCCCCGCCCACAGCCCCTCGCCCTCCACCGCGCTCGATCAGGTCCCGCGCTCCTGGAGCGGCCTGCTCGGTCTGCTCGGCTTCGTCGGCGGCATCGCGTCGACCTGGCACCTGGACCTTACGCCGGGGCAGCGCACCGTGCTGTGCAGCCTCGCCGGCGGCCTGCCGATGATGGCCTACGATCTCCTGGTGTTGCGTGTGCACCGCCGCGAGACGGCGGGGATCCACGCGCCCGTTGCGCCGCGCACAGACTGGTCGCGCGTGGGGCTCAAGCTCGTGGGCCTGCTGGCCACCCTCGGCACCATCGCGGTGGCCTACGCCGTCTTTCGCGAGTACCACGGCGGCTTCTATCGCCCCTTCTGGGAGGTGCTCAAGCTCGCGGCGGCGCCCTTTGCCCTCTTGGTCGTGCCCTATTTCGCCTACATCGACCGCCGCATGGTCGCGCCGCGCGACGGCTACTGGCACATGGGCGCGCTGGTCGCGGGGCCCCTCTTCGGCGTCCCGCGGGCCGACGTCGACCGCGCCACGCTCGCCAACCACGGGCGCGCCTGGCTGGTGAAGGCCTTCTTTCTCCCGCTGATGCTCGTCTTCATGAGCCAGAACCTGGCCGCCATCTCGACCAAGATCGGCTCCTTCCAGGGCGTGCGCGGCTTCATTCACCTCTACGACCTGTCGTGGCTGGGCCTGTACACCCTCGACGTCGCCTTCGCGGCGGTGGGCTACAGCCTCACCCTGCGCCTCTTCGACGCCCACACCCGCAGCGCGGAGCCCACCATGTTCGGCTGGGCGCTGTGCGTCGTCTGCTACCAGCCCTTCTGGGGCGTCGCCGGGCGCATGTTCCTCAACTACGACGACGGCAAGGGCTGGGGCGCGTGGCTGCAGGGCATGCCGGTCGTGCAGGCCGTGTGGGGCTCAGCCATCTTGCTGCTGACGGTGGTCTACGTGTGGGCCACGGTGACCTTCGGCCTGCGCTTCTCCAACCTCACCCACCGCGGCGTGCTCACGTTTGGGCCCTATCGCTTCGTTCGGCACCCGGCCTACCTGGCGAAGAACCTGTCGTGGTGGCTCGTGGCGATCCCTTTCATCCCGACCAGCGGCTGGGCCGAGGCGCTGCGAGCCTGCGTCGCGCTGCTGCTGGTCAACGGCGTCTATGCCCTGCGCGCCTGGACAGAAGAGCGGCACCTGGGGCGCGACGCGGCCTACCGGGCGTATCAGGCCCAGACCCCGTGGTGGGGTGCGCGGCTGGCTGGCTGGATCAGAGGAAGTTGAAGCACCGGTCGCCACCGCCGACGTCGCTCGACACCGACTTGAAGCAGCAGTTTGGCTTGGTCCCCAGCGTGCACGACGCGGTGTGCGACGAGCCCACACCGGCGATGGTCCAGCTCGCCGTGGCGGACATGGTGATGGTGTGCGACTGAGCCTTGCTCGCCCCCTGCAGCGAGAACTGCGCGCTGACGCCGACGCCGTTCCACTTCAAGCTCAGCACGAGGAAGGCCTTGACCGCCACCTTCCCCTCGTCGGGCTTGCCAAAGACGTCGATCGACGCCTTGCCCACGAGCAGGTCGAGCGACTTGCTCGTGAGCCCGAAGCCAGTCCGTGCCCCCTGCACCTCGGCCGGCTTGAGCGGGTTGACCCACGTGTTCTGCGTGCCGAGCCAGAAGGTGGCGCCCGACAGCTTCGGAAACTGCAGCAGCGTCAGCGAGCCCGTGGCCTCCAGAGGCGGGTTGATGTTCAGCGAGCCGTTCAGCGGCAGCTTGCCGGAGAAGGTCACCGACCCGTTGGCGGTCTTGGTGCCGAGGGTCAGCTTCTTGCCGCTGAGGTCGAGGCCGCCGCTGGTCACCGTGAACGTGCCGGTCTTGGTCAGCGCCGGGGTGATCTTCAGCTCCCCGGTGACGCTCAGCGTGACCTTGCCCTTGGTGTCGACGCTGCCGGTCGCGTCGGCGCTGAGCATCGAGCCGAGGGTGAAGCCGCCACCGATGCTCACGTCGACGCTGGACTGCGAGGCCGCCACCGTCAGCTTGCCCTTGGTCAACGTGGTCGCCGACCAGGGCTTGAGACTTCCAGCGACCTCGACGTCAAACTGGACCGGGACGCCGTTCTTGTTGGCGGTGAGCGGCAGGTCGAACGACGAGGTCACGCCGAAGGCCGTGGCGCTGCCGGCGAACTTCACGAAGTTGACGCCCGCCGTGGTCGGGAACGCCAGGCGCATCGACGCGGTCGCGTTGAGCGCGACGACCGTGTTCAAGGTCTTGCCGACGGAGGCGCTGAGCTCGAGCACGTCCAGCTTCACCCCTGAGATCGACTTGCCCACCGAGAGGGTCCCGCCCAGCGACGCGGTGGCGACGAAGAGGTCCAGGGTGCCGGACGCGCCCCAGCCCGAGGCCTTCTTGCACTCG
>JAUIAC010000089.1 GCA_030425545.1 bacterium
ACCTTGCGGGCGAACGTCCATTTCCCCGTGTCGATCCGGTTGCGCAGCAGCGCGCAGGCCAAGGTGCGCTGCCAGCTCAAGGGCAAGGCTGACCTGCCCGACCCCGTCGTCGCCGCGATCGCGCCGGGTTCGCAGCGGGTGGAGCTGGGGCGCGTCCGCATCCGCGAGGGCGGCCACCACGAGCTGACGGCTACCTGCACGGTCCTCGAAGGGCGCGACCGCTTCGCCTCGAACAACCAGATCCGCGCACGGGTGGTCGTCGAGCAGCGGCCCAAGATCCTGTATGTCGAAGGGGCGGCCGGGCAGGCGCGCTACCTCGCTCGGGCCCTGGCCGACGACTTCGAGGTGGAGGTCCGGGGCCCGCGGGGCGTGCCGCGCACGGTCGCCGACATGAAGCGCTTCGCGGCGGTGATCCTGTCCGACGTAGCCCGCGTCTCCGCGGCGGGCGTGCCCCAGATCACCGAGGGCGACATGCGCGCCATGGGGGCCTACGTCCAGGCTGGCGGCGGCCTGCTGGTCCTCGGCGGCGAGAACAGCCTCGGCTCCGGCGGCTACCAGGACACCTGGCTCGACAAGCACGTGCTGCCCGTGCGCATGGAGGTCGACAGCGAGATCGAGCAGCCGTCCATCGCCATGATGCTCGCCATCGACCGCTCGGGCTCCATGGCCGGCGCGAAGATGGAGCTGGCCAAGGAGGCTGCCCGCGCCACGGCGGACGCCCTCGGTCACGAAGACAAGATCGGCGTCATCGCCTTCGACAACATCGCGCGGACCACCGTGCGCCTGCAGCGGGCGGGGAACCGCTACCGCATCGCGACGAACATCTCCCGCATCAGCGCGGGGGGCGGCACGCACATCTACCCCGCGCTGCAGCAGGCCTACACGGCGCTGCAGCGGGCCAGGGCCAAGGTCAAGCACGTGATCTTGCTCTCCGACGGGCAGGCCCCGCGCGCGGGCATCGACGCGCTGGTCCGGCAGATGCGCCGGTCCGGGATCACCGTGACCTCCGTCGGCGTCGGCGCTGAGGTCGACCGCAGCCTGCTCGAGGCCATCGCCGACCGAGGGGGCGGCCGGTCGTACTTCACCGATCGCCCGGAGACCCTGCCGCGCATCTTCGTCCGCGAGACGCGGCAGCTCTCCGGCGAGACGGTGGTGGAGAAGCGTGTCCGCCCCCGCAAGGTGCCCAACGTCGGCCGCGCCGACATGCTGCGGGGCGTGGACTGGCGCTACGCCCCGGTGTTGATGGGGTTTCTCACCACCAAGGTGAAGAAGGGCGCGCAGGAGCTGCTGCGGGTGAACACCGGTGAGCCGCTGCTGGTGCGGTGGCGGCTCGGGCTGGGCAAGGTCACCGTGTGGACGTCGGACCTGAAGAACCGCTGGGCGCACCACTGGATCGACTGGCCGGGCTACGCGGTGCTCGCTCGCCAGATGGTCCGCGACCTGATGCAGGAAGAGATGGGCATGCGCCTGCAGGTCAAGCTGGCTCGGGAGCGGGACCGGCTGCGCATCGCGGTGGACGCGGTCGACGAGGCCGACACGTGGATGAGCGGGCTCTACGGGCGCGCCGAGCTGACCCTGCCCAACGGCGAGAAGACGACGCTCCCCCTCCCCGAGGTGGCGCTGGGCCGCTACGAGACGACGGCGCCCCTCGGTCAGCTGGGGCCCTACGACGTCAAGGTCACGCTCCGCGGCGACCCGGAGAAGCCGCCCCTGGCGAGCGGCGGCGCCACAGCGGTGCACCCCTACCCGGAGGAGCACCGCATCGCCGGCAGCGATCAACGCGCGCTGCAGGCCCTGGCGCAGGGGACGGGCGGCAGCATCGCGAGCAAGCCGGCGGCGTGGCGCGACAGCCAGGGTCGCAGCGTCAAGCGCTGGCGTTGGCTGTGGCAGGACCTGGTCAAGTTGGCCTTGGTGCTCCTGCTCTTGGACGTCGCGCTGCGCCGTGTCCGCCTCGGGCGCGCGACCCCGGCGAGCTGGTACCGCCGGGCCTGAGCCGTCGCGGCTTTGCCCCAGCCGACCGCGCTCGGGTAGCGTGCAGCCATGGCTTACCTCGACCGCGCTGTGATCGCCCTGAACCCTGACGGCCTGCCGCAGTGGCAGACCTTCGTCGACGAGGTGTTGGCACCGGCGGGCCTCCGCGACGGCGACACCCTGGGGCGCGTGACGCTCGGCACGTGGGAGCAGCGCGGCGACCACGCCTACCTCACCTGGGCCTACGACGGCGCGCCGCGCGAACCGCAGCTGCTGCTGCGACCGCGGGACGAAGCGGACGGCGCCTTCCTGCGCACGCCGCGCTGGAACGTGAGTTATCTCGGGGAGGGCTTCGACGCCGTGGCCGAGGCCTTGCTGCGCGAGGTGGCGCGGCGGCTCGACGCGGTGTGCGCCGCCCGGGACCTGGACGCCACCACCCTGCACGCGCGCTGGTTCGCGCGGCCGGACGCCGCCGACTACCTCGAGATCACGGCCGGCAAGAAGCTCTACCTGCGCGTCACCGACTACTGCGACGAGAACTGCGTGTTCTGCAACGCCACCGAGGGCAACGCGAACATCGTCGGCTCCAAGGCGGCCCTGCGGGACATCCTCGACCGGTTGCCTGCGGGTCAGCTGTCCCAGGTCATCTTCTCCGGCGGCGAGCCGACCCTGGTCAAGGCGCTGCCCGACTACGTCGCCATCGCGGCGGAGCGGGGGGCGCGCGAGATCATCTTGCAGACCAACGGCGTCGGCCTCGCTCGACCCGGTGCTCTGGAGGCCTACCTGCCCTGGCGTGACCGCGTCGGCATCGGCTTTTCGCTCCACGCCTTCGACCCGGACCTGTCGACCCGCCTGACCGGCGCGGCGCACGTGCCCGCCCTGCCGCTGCGCGAGCGCTACAGCCGCGGCCTCGACGAAGCCACGCTACAGGCGGCCGCGCGCTCCCAGGACGCCGGAGATCCGGGGCGCTCGGCGGTGGGCGCCGCGCTGCGCACCGACCCCTCGGGCCGCTTCGAGGCCAAGCTCGCGGCCATCGACGCGGCGGTCTCGCTGGGTTTCCGGGTCAAGATCACCTGCGTGGTCACGCGGCTCAACGTCGCCCAGGTGCCCGCCTTCGCAGAGACGTGCTGGCAGCGCTGGGGCGCGCGGCTCGACCGCCTGCAGTTCAGCTACGCCATGCCGCGAGGCAACGCCTGGCTCAACGCCGAAGGCCTGCTGCGCTTCTCCGACTGCGTCGCGCCCTTCGCCAGCGCCTTTGCCCTGGGCGAGCGCACCGGGCTCCACGTGGAGACCTCGCAGACCGCCTGCATGCCGCCGTGTGTGATGCCGGACCACCTCGACCACTTCGACTTCTACGGCGACTTCTCGGGTCAGGTGGCGGACGACGAGCGCCACAAGCCGGCGGCGGTGTGCACCGGCTGCGTCTTCGACCGGCTGTGTCCCGGAGTGTGGACCCGCTACACCGACGTGCACGGCGTCGGCGAGCTGCGCGCTGTCACGGACCGCCCAGCGCCGCAGGTGGCCTTGGACGACTTTGTCGACGGAGACGTGCTCTCACTCGAGCCGCGCTGAGAAGAAGGTGTCAGCCGACGCGGCCCGCCTCAGGTCAGCGCGAGCAGCAGCTTCTGCAGGTGCTTGATCTCGTCCCGCAGCTCGGCCGCCTTCTCGAACTGAAGCTCGCGCGCAGCCGTCTTCATCTCGCTCCGCAGCGCCTCCACGCGGCTCCGCAGCTCCTTCAGGTCCAGCGCCGAGAGATCCAGCTCGCCGCCCTTGCCGCCGGGGTCCAGCTTGACCTTGTGCAGCTGCTCCACGCCTGTGATCGCCTTCTTCACCGTCGTCGGCACGATGCCGTGGGCCTCGTTGTGCGCCGCCTGGATCGCGCGCCGCCGGTCGGTCTCGTCCATGGCGGCCCGCATCGAGCCGGTGATGCGGTCGGCGTACAAGATCACGCGCGCCTCGGCGTTGCGCGCCGCCCGGCCGATGGTCTGGATCAACGACCGCCGCGAGCGCAGAAAGCCCTCCTTGTCCGCGTCGAGGATCGCCACCAGCGACACCTCCGGCAGGTCGAGCCCCTCGCGCAGCAGGTTGATGCCGACGAGCACGTCGAAGTCTCCCGCGCGCAGCCCCCGCAGCAGCTCCACCCGCTCCAGGGTGTCGATGTCGCTGTGCATGTAGCGCACACGCACCCCCAGGTCGGCGTAGTACTCCGTCAGGTTCTCCGCCATGCGCTTGGTGAGCGTGGTGACCAGCACCCGCTCGTCGCGCGCCGCCCGGATGCGGATCTCTCCGAGCAGGTCGTCGACCTGGGTCCCGACTGGGCGCAGCTCGATCTCCGGGTCCAGCAGCCCCGTGGGGCGGACCACCTGCTCCACGATCTCACCCTCGGTCTGCTCCAGCTCCCAGTCCCCGGGGGTGGCCGACACGTAGATGGCCTGACCGATGCGCTCGTGGAACTCGGCGAAGGTCAGCGGCCGGTTGTCCACCGCGCTCGGCAGCCGGAAGCCGTGGTTCACCAGGCTCTCCTTCCGCGCTCGGTCGCCGCGGAACATGGCGCCCACCTGCGACACGCTGACGTGGGACTCGTCCACGATCATCAGGAAGTCTTTGGGGAAATAGTCAATCAGCGTCGGCGGGGCCTCGCCGGGCGCCCGCCCCGTGAGGTGGCGCGAGTAGTTCTCGATGCCCTTGCAGAAGCCCCGGGTCATCAGCTCCTCGAGGTCGAACATCGTCCGCTGCTCCAACCGCTGGGCCTCGAGCAGCTTGTTGTTCTCGCGCAGGTGCTGCAGCCGCTCGCGCAGCTCCACCGCGATGGCCTCCCGCGCTCGGGCCACCGTCTCAGCCGGCGTGACGTAGTGGCTGTTCGGGTAGATGTGGACGCTCTCCACCTCCTGCTCTGTCCGCCCCCGCAGCGCGTCGATGCGCTCGATGGACTCGATCTCGTCTCCCCACATCGACACCCGGTAGGCATAGTCGTCCGCCGCCGCCGGCTGCACCTCGACCACGTCGCCCCGCACCCGGAAGTGGCCGCGGCTCAGGTCCATGTCTGTGCGGTCGTACTGGATGTCCACCAGCCCACGGAGCAGGTCGCGGCGCGAGATCTGCTGGCCGACCCGCAGCGGGAGCCGCATCTCGAGGTAGTCGACCGGCGCGCCCAGGCCGTAAATGCAGCTCACCGACGCCACGATGATCACGTCCCGGCGCTCGAGCAGGCCGAAGGTGGCGGCGTGGCGCATGCGGTCGATCTCTTCGTTGATCAGCGCGTCTTTCTCGATGTAGGTGTCGCTGGCCGCGATGTAGGCCTCGGGCTGGTAGTAGTCGTAATAGCTGACGAAGTACTCCACCGCGTTGTTCGGGAAGAAGCTCTTGAACTCAGCGTGGAGCTGGGCCGCCAGGGTCTTGTTGGGCGCGAGCACCAGGGCCGGTCGCTGCAGCTCGTGGATGACGTTGGCGATGCTGAAGGTCTTGCCCGAGCCGGTGACCCCGAGCAGCACCTGGCTCTCCTTGCCCTCGCGCAGCCCACGGACCAGCGACGCGATGGCCTCGGGCTGATCCCCGGTGGGGGAGAAGGGGGCGACCAGCTCGAATCTGCTCATGGTCCACTCACGCGCTGAGGTTGGGGTTCCCGTCTGGGACGCCGGGGGGCTGGGGTCCGCCCAAGGGCCCTGACCGCTGCGGCAGACGCGGTGAAGCCTACCCGGCTTCGACGTCCGGCGCTTCGTCAGGCGGCCTCCTGGGCTCATCCTCCTGCCACCCCGTTGGCCACAGGGTCGCAGACCCCGGGCCTCAGGGTCCCCCAACACCGCTGAAATGCAGCATTGACCGCGCTCCGCTTCCGTGCCTACTCTCCGCGCTTCTTGCTGCTCATCGCCGGCGTTTTGGGGACCAACACATGCCCCGTCACGTCGGCTTCGAGTAGGGAGACGGGGAGACAACCGATGCGCCGCCGCGACTCATTGTCGGGCGCGCGGGCCTGCCACGGACGGCCGGCCCGAACGCCCTCGAGGGTGGTTGCGACGCACGCCAAGTACCGCTTGACCGGCAACAGACCGGAGCGGGTATCGGCACCGAGAGTGCCTGGGGAGAATTCTGATGACGCGCAAGATCTACGGGCAGCTCGCTGCCGTCGCCGCCATCTCGCTCGCACTTTCGCTGTCGGGCTGCGGCAAGAAGGAAGAGGCCAAGCCGGCCGCGGGCAAGACCGAGGCCAAGGCTGGTGAGAAGAAGGGCGAGGCCAAGGCGGACGACAAGAAGGCCGCTGAGGGCGAGAAGAAGGCCGACGAGAAGAAGGCCGCTGAGGCTCCCGCCGCCGGTGGCGACAACGTCGTGAAGGCCAAGGCCCTCGTCGACAAGATGGCCGGCAAGATGGAGGAGATGCTCAAGGAGATCGAGGGCGCCAAGGGCGACCAGGCCAAGATCAAGGAGATCGGCGAGAAGTTCAAGAAGTTCGCCGAGTCCAACAAGACCGAGGGCGAGGCGCTGAACAAGGCCCTCAAGCCCGAGGAGAAGAAGACGGTCGACGAGTACGCCCGCAAGAAGATGGCGCCGCTCATGGGCAAGTTCATGGCCGTCATGATGAAGGCTCGCCCCGGCGCGCCCGGTGGCGCCGCTCCGGCCGCCGCCGCTGCTCCGGCTGGCGACGCTGCCAAGCCCGCCGCCGCTCCGGCTGGCGACGCTGCCAAGCCCGCGGCCGCTCCGGCCGAGAAGCCTGCTGAGAAGAAGTAAGACGCAACCGCGTCTTGTCGCGCGCGGCGCGGTCGGCCTCCGACCGCGCCGCGCTGCGTTCGGGCGCCGTCGGCGCCATTGACAGCCCGCCACACGCAGCGCTATCGCAGAGCAGACGCTTGAGCCACGCGCACCCCGCACCTGGCCGCGCGCTACGACCGGAGGAGCCATGAACAAGGTCTTCGACAACGCCGAGGCGGCGATTCACGACGTGGAGGACGGCGCCGTCATCCTCAGCACGGGCTTCGGCCTGTGCGGCAACGCCGAGAACCTCATCACGGCCCTGAGCAACAAGGGGGTCAAGGGCCTGACCTTCATCTCCAACAACGCCGGCACGACCAACGACGGGCTCGGCGTGCTGCTGCAACAGCGTCAGATCAAGAAGATGATCTCCAGCTACGTTGGCGAGAACAAAGAGTTCGAGCGGCAGTTCCTCGCGGGAGAGCTCGAGGTGGAGCTCAACCCGCAGGGCACCCTCGCCGAGCGGATCCGCGCTGGCGGCGCGGGAATCCCGGCCTTCTTCACACCCACGGGCTACGGCACCGTGGTCGCCGAGGGGAAAGAGACGCGCGACTTCGACGGGCGTCCGTGCGTCATGGAGACCGCGCTCACCGGAGACTTCGCGATCATCAAGGCGTGGAAGGGCGACACGTGGGGCAACCTCGTGTTTCGCAAGACGGCCCGCAACTTCGCGCCGATCATGGCGACGGCCGGCAAGATCACCATCGCTGAGGTGGAGGAGCTGGTGCAGCCGGGCGAGTTGGATGCAGACGCCATCCACACCCCCGGCATCTACGTGCAGCGCATCTTCCAGGGCGCGGACTACCGCAAGCCCATCGAGCAGCGCACCACGCGACCGCGGCCGTGAGCCGCGCCGAGCGCCGCCGCCCCGTGGCCCGACTCCGCGCCGCGCTGATCCACCTCGCGCTCCTGAGCGCGGCCACCAGCTGCGGTCGCGCGCCCTCGCCCACCGCGCCAGAGCAGGCCGCTACCAGCCCACAGGCGCAGGCGCCGCAGCGACCTCGGCTGTGGCATCGCCCCGGCTACAAGCGCCCCGCCATCATCGACTTTCACGGGCACCTGAGCATCTACGGGGTCGACCGCATCGAGGCCGTGCTCGACGCCAACGGCATCGACAAGATCCTCAACCTCAGCGGCGGGCGGAGCGGCCCCAAGCGGTGGGTGCTCAACCGCGTGCTCAGCGAGCGCTTCGACGGCCGCGTGCTCAACGCCATGAACGTCGACTGGCGGGGCTTCGGTCGTCCGGGCTGGGCCGAGCGAGAGGCCGCGCGCCTGCGACAGGCCGTCACCGAGCAGGGCTTCGTCGCCCTCAAGATCAGCAAGGCGCTGGGGCTCGGTGTCACAGGACCCGACGACAAGCTCGTGCTGCCCGACGACCCGCGGCTGAAGCCCCTGTGGACGGAGGCCGGCCGCCTGGGCGTGCCTGTCTGCATCCATGTGGCCGATCCGAAGGCGTTCTGGGCCAAGCCCGACGCGACCAACGAGCGCTTCGCGGAGCTGGGGGCCCACCCCGGCTGGTCCTACTGGAACAAGCCCGGCGTGCCGAGCTGGTCAGCCCTGCTCGACGCGAGCGAGCGGCTCTTTCGCGCCCACCCCAAGACGCAGTTCGTCGCCGTCCACTTCGGCAACGCGGCCGAGGAGCTCGACCGCGTCGACCGCATGCTCAAGGCGCTGCCCAACGTGTGGATCGACATCTCCGCGCGGGTCGGTGAGTTCGGGCGTCACCCTGCCGCGAAGGTGCGCGACTTCTTTGTGCGGCACCAGGACCGCGTGCTCTTCGGGACCGACATCGGCATCAGCGACGACTACCTGATGCTCGGCTCCAACGGCGAGCAGCAGCCGACCATGGCCGACGTGACGCCCTTCTACGAGGCGCACTTTCGCTACCTGGAGGGTGAGGGCAAGCAGATCGCGCACCCCAGCCCCATTCAAGGCGACTGGAAGGTCGACGCGATCCGGCTGCCGGACGCCGTGCTCGACAAGCTCTACCGTGGCAACGCGCTGCGCTTGCTGGGGCTGCGCAGCGCGTCGAAGTCCGCGTCGGCGAGCCGCTCCGCCGCGCCTCCGCAGGCACCTGGCGCAGGGGCGGCCCAGCCCGGTCGTTGACCCTCAGCGGTCCTCGATCAGCGGTGTCCCGTCGGCGTGGCAGGCGACCCCGCTCCGGCCGCCGCTAGCGTGGGCATGCGCCGGAGCAGCGCCCAGCACACCCCGCCGAAGATCACCGCCCACCACAAGGTCGCGAAGCGGATCAACAGCGTCACCAGGGTCGCGGAGGCGCGGTCGATGCCGAAGCCAAAGGCGGGCTGCAGGCTCAGCGCGACGAAGACCGCCTCGGTGCCGCCCACCCCGCCGGGCAGCATCGACGCCGCGCCGAAGAGCGTCGCCATGGCGTAGATGACCGTGGCGCCGCCCAGCGAGCCGCCCGCAGGCAGTCCGTCGAGCAGCACGCGAAAGGCGCAGGCCTCCAGCATCCAGCCCGCCGTCGCGAGCAGCACCGCGCTCACCAGCAGACGGGGGGCACACAGCACACGCAGCACGCGGTGCACCTCGTGCCCGGCGGCCAGCGCTCGGTCGAGCAGCCCCACGCGGCCTCCGAAGCGGCGCTGGAGCCAGGTCAACGTGGCGGGCAGCGCGCGCGGGTGGGCCACCGCGAGCAGCAGCGCGGCGGTGAACGCGAGGATGCCGACAAAGAGCCCGACGTGGGCGCCGTACTGCACCACGCCGAACGACGCGATGACGAGCAGGCCCATCACGTCCGTGACCCGCTCCGCCACGACCGCAGTGGCCGTGGTGGTCAGGGGGACGTCGCGCCGCCGCTGGAGCAGCCAGGCCTTGAACACCTCGCCCATCTTTCCGGGCGTCACGGTGAAGAGGAAGCCGGCCACGAAGATCAGGAAGGCCTCCCCCCACCCGAGCCGGGTGCCCAGGCGCGCCATGTACTGACGAAAGCGCACCGTACGCAGCCCGTAGTTCGCCGTGGCGAGCCCGAGCGCCGCGCCCACGCGCCACCAGGGGTAGGTGCGGGCGGCGTCAACCAACCGCTGGGCGTCGGCGAAGAGGGTCGCGGCCACCAGCACGCCCACGAGGAGCAGCGCGGCGACCCAGAGGCCACGGGTGTTCATCGCGTCGCTGCCGTGGCCGGGGCCGGCAGGCCAGCTTGCGGCGCGCGCGCGCCCGGCGCACCCCGGTCCGACGCCGCCAGCAGCGCCCGCACCGCGTCGCGCTCGCGGCGAATGCGCGCCCGATCGAAGTCGCCGGGCCCGTCGAAGGTCGGGTGCTGCGTGGCGAGCGCGTCGAGGTTCTGCAGCAGGTCGCGCAGCACCGCCTCACTGAGGCCTCGCCGCTTCAACGCGCCGGCGCCGTCGGCCACCAGGATCCATCGCAGGTAGGCCAGCGCGAAGCGGGTCTCCGCCGCCTTCGGGGCCGTGCGAACCATGCGGTCGACCACGTCGCGCACCTGCGCGAACTGCTGCCCGAGCACGCCAGCCTGCACCGCGTGAAACACGGCGTGGATGACCACCCGCCGTGCCGCAGCCGACGCCGCCAGAGCGTCGTCGTTCCACGACACCGCCGCGCCGAGCAGCAGCCGCGCCGCCGACTTGCGGCCCTCGAGCGCGACCAGGGTCTCATGGAGCGCGGTGATCACGCCTGGAGCGTCGAGCGAGGCCTCCTCGAGCACCAGGGGCGGCGGGGGCGTCGAGACCGCCACGGACTGCCACGCGGTGCCGTGGTTGGGCGCGTGGCGACACGCGGGCAGGAGCGCGGTGAGCAGGAGCCCCAGCACCACGCCGTAGCGCACGTCGAGGGGCGTCCGGTGGGGTGGCGTCGCCTCGTGCGCGGCGGCGCGGCGGTCGGCCCGGTTCACGCGCCCTCCTGCAGGGTCCGGCTCGCGCGCGGCAGCGCGTCGAGCAGCTCGCGGCCACTGCGACCCAGACGCGGGTGGACCCACGACGGCGCCAGCTCCAGCAGGGGCACGAGCACGAAGTCTCGCGCGGCGGCGCGCGGGTGGGGCAGGGTCAACGTGGCGTCCTCACAGAGCTGGTTGCCCACCGCGATCAGGTCGAGGTCGAGTGGGCGGTCGCCGTGGCGGCCCTCGACCCTGCGTTCTCGCCCGAAGCGTGCTTCAACCTCATGCAGCACGGCGAGTTGCGCGTGCGGTGGCGCGCTCGTATAGCCGAGCCCCACCGCGTTGGCAAAGCGCGGCCCGCCCGCGGCGCCCTCCGCCGCCGTGCTCCACCACACCCGGCTGAGGCGGGGGCGCTGCAGCGCGAGCGCCTGCACCACCGCCTGCCACGCCCGTGGCAGGGTGCGTGCGGGGTCGCTCAGGTTGCCGCCCAGTGCGATGTACGTCGGGTCCATGCCGGCAGCATGCCGCACCCCACGCAGCCCGCAAGCGCGCGGTGGCTGGAGCCGCGACCCGTCTCGGGCCCCGAGGCCCAGTCCGCTGCAGGCCGCCGAGGGGAAGGCGAGCGCCGCGCTGTGTGTTCCGCACGCGGCGCGGCTCGCCGATGCCGCTTGCCGCCCGCCCGATCGCCCCGCATTATCTCGCCGCTAGCGGCCCGCCGGCCGCTGCAGGAGGTGTCCCATGAACCCCCGCGTAGCCCCCATCGTCGTCGCCGTGGCGCTCCTCGCGACCACCGGCTGCAAGCACGCCGACTCGGCCAAGACCGCCAGCGCCACGCCGCAGGTCGAGACCCAGGCCGCCAAGGCCGACACCGCCAAGCCGGGCAAGTCGGGGGCCAAGGCGGACGACAAGGCGGCGGCTCAGGCCAAGCCGAAGGCAGCCGGGCTCCCCAAGAGCGTCGACACCAAGGGGCTCGACCCGGCCGAGGTCAAGATCCTCACCGGCATCCTCGAAGATCAGTTCGACCCCTGCGGCAAGCCGCGCTCGTTCAAGGACGCGGTGGCCGCCGGCGACTGCGCCCTGGCGACGCGTCTGGTCCGCTTCATCAGCCACAAGCTGCAGCAGGGCTACGGCAAGCGGAAGATCGTCGCGCTCCTGCTACGGGAGATCGAGCGCCTCAACACGGTCGTGTCCATCGACACCGACGGCGCGCCGCGGCTCGGGCCGGCGGACAGCAAGGTCACCGTGGTCATCTTCTCCGACTTCCAGTGCCCCTTCTGCCGCAAGGCCCACAAGCCCCTCCTCGCGCTGCAGAAGCACTACAACGTCGCGCTCTACTACAAGCACTACCCCCTGCGGCAGGCCCACGAGCACGCAGAGGGTGCGGCGCGCGCGGCCTGGGCCGCCCAGCAGCAGGGCAAGTTCTGGCCGATGCACGACGTGCTCTTCGCCAACAACCACGCGCTCACCTGGGACAAGGTGCAGGGCTACGCCAAGCAGCTCGGGCTCGACGCGAAGAAGTTCGCCGCCGACGTCAAAGGCGAGGCCTCGAAGAAGGCGGTTGACCGGGACTACAACCAGGGTCGCGAGGCGCAGGTCGACGGGACGCCGACCTTCTTCATCAACGGACGCCGCGCCGAGACCCTGGAGCAGCTGCAGGACGCCATCCGCGAGCAGCTCGGCCTCGCGGGGGTGAAGAAGCTGCCGGACGCCATGGACGTGGGTGCCGCCGCCGCGGGCGAGGCCCCAGCTGGTGAAGGCAAGGCCGCCGCCGCGCCAGCCGGCCACTGAGCGCGCCCCATCCGGGAGCGCCGCCACCCCACAGGAGTCGACGTGCCTGAGTCCATGACCGGTTTTGGTGCCGGGCGCGCCACAGGCGACGGGGTCGACGTGCGCGCCGAGCTGCGCAGCGTCAACCACCGCCACCTCGACCTGCGCTTCAAGCTGCCACCGGAGCTCTCGGCGCTGCAGCCCAAGCTGACGGCGGCGGTCCGCGCCCACCTGGACCGCGGCCATGTCGAGGTCCGCGTCCACGTCGCCCGTGACGCCGCTGTGGCCCCAGAGATCCGGCTCGATCTGCCCCTTGCCCAGGCGTGGCACGGCGCGCTGACAGCGCTCGCCGACGCGGTCGGCCTGTCGGCGCCTGACGACCTCCGCATGTTGGTGAGCCAGCCGGGCGTGGCGACCGTGGCCCGACCGGAGGAGGCGCTCGAGCGGGTTGAGCCGCTGGTGCTGGCCGCCGTGACCCGCGGTACCGAGGCGCTCCTGGCGCGTCGGCTGGTGGAGGGGGCGTCCCTGGCCGTGGACATTCGCGGTCGGCTGGACCACCTGCGCGCCATCCACGCCGAGCTCGAGGCAGAGGCCCCAGCGGTGTTGGCCTATCAGCGCGAGCGCCTGCAGACCCGCGTCGACAAGGCCCTGGCCAACGCGGCCGCTCAGGTGGACCCCAGCCGGCTCGAACAAGAGGTGGTGCTGCTCAGCGACAAATCCGACATCACCGAAGAGCTCGTGCGGCTCGCCGGGCACTTCGACGCGGCCGAGCGCGCGCTGGCGACCCCGCGGCCCGGCCGTCAGCTCGGGTTTCTGGCGCAGGAGATCCTCCGCGAGTTCAACACCACAGGCTCCAAGAGCAACGCGCTCGCCGTCACGGAGCGGGTCGTCGCCGCCAAGGTCGAGATCGAGAAGATCCGCGAGCAGGTGCTCAACCTCGCGTGACACCGTACCCGCGCTCCTCCACTGCACAGGTCAACCGACCAGGAGGCCCCTGTGGCCCACACCGCCGAACCGCAACTCTCTGGCCGTCTGGTTGTGCTCGTGGGCCCTGCTGGCGCCGGCAAGACCACGCTCGCGCACCGGCTGATCCAGCGGGCGCCTGAGCAGCGCGGCTTCTCGGTGAGCCACACCACCCGGGCGATGCGGACCACCGAGCGCGACGGCGTCGACTATCACTTCACCGACTCGACCCACTTCGAGTCGTTGATCGCGGCGGGCGCCTTCGTGGAGTGGGCGCGGGTACACGACAACTTCTACGGCACCTCGCGCGCGGAGGTGAACCGGCACCTCCAGGCAGGGCGGGACCTGCTCTTCGACATCGACATCCAGGGCGCGCTCTCGCTCTACGCGGCCTTTCCCGCGTCGGTGCGGCTGGTGTTCATCGTGCCGCCGAGCTGGTCCGTGCTCGTCACCCGGCTCGAAGGGCGGGGCTCCGAGACCGAGGAGAGCCTGCGGCGCCGTCTGCGGACCGCGCGGGCCGAGCTCGAGGGCGTGCTCGCGAGTCAGCTGCCCTGGCACGTCATCGTCAACGACGACCTCGACGAGGCCACCGACGCGCTGGAGGCGACCCTCGATCAGCCGCCGCACAACCGTCACCGAGGTGTGCTCGAGGCCATGGCGACCGCCGCTGCCTCCGACCCCCGAACCGCCGCGATCTGACCTGTCGGGGCCCTCGGGCTCCCCGGCGCTTGACCCGACCCCGTCGGCCCGCACAGGATGCGCCGCTGCCCTCACGGGCCGCGCTGACGGCACCGCAGCCGCACCCCGACGCGCGGCAGCCCCGCAAGGCCGCCGCAGTCGGGCTGCCCGCGCGACGGTCCCGCCGCCCCCATCCCGAGCGCTCGACGCTCCCGAGAGCCCCATGACAGCGAGCCCCACGACAGCGAGCCCCACCGACCCGAGCCGCAGCCCCCGCGCGGGCGTCCCGGTGCCCCGCAAGCCCGTGCGCGTCCGCATCGCCCCCAGCCCAACCGGCGACCCCCATGTCGGCACGGCGTACATCGCGCTCTTCAACCTCGCCTTTGCCCGACACCACGGCGGCCAGTTCATCCTGCGCATCGAAGACACCGACCAGCGCCGCTCGTCCACCGAGAGTGAGCAGGCCATCCTCGACAGCCTGCGCTGGTGCGGCCTGCAGTGGGACGAAGGGCCCGACATCGGCGGCCCCGTCGGCCCCTACCGCCAGAGCGAGCGGAGCGCCCTGTACCGCGAGCACGCCGACCTCTTGATCGCCAAGGGCCGCGCGTACCGCTGCTTCTGTACCGCCGAGCGCCTCGACAGCGTCCGAGCCGCGCAGAAGGCCGCCGGCCAGGACTGGCGCTACGACGGCCACTGCCGCGATCTGGACCCCGCAGCGGGCGTCGCGCGGGAGGCTGCAGGGGAGACCTGCGTCGTGCGCCTGCGCATGCCCCGTGACGGGGAGACCGCGGTCCCCGACGCCCTGCGAGGCGCGGTGATCTACGAGAACCATCGCGTCGACGATCAGATCCTGCTCAAGAGCGACGGTCTGCCCACGTACCACCTGGCCAACGTGGTCGACGATCACCACATGGGCATCACCCACGTCATCCGCGCGGAGGAGTGGATCAACTCCACTCCCAAGCACATCGAGCTCTACGACGCCTTCGGCTGGGACGCGCCTGTGTTCGTGCACATGCCGCTGCTGCGCAACGCCGACAAGAGCAAGATCAGCAAGCGCAAGAACCCGGTCAGCCTGGAGTACTACCAGCGCGCCGGCATCTTGCCGCGGGCCTTCGTCAACTTCCTGGGCCAGCTGGGCTACTCCATGCCGGACGAGCGCGAGGTCTTCACCCTCGACGACTTCGTGGCGCAGCTCGACCTGTCGCGCATCTCCCTCGGCGGCCCGGTGTTCGACCTCGCCAAGCTGCGCCACATCAACGGCCTGTACCTCCGCGAGCTCTCCCCAGCCGACCTCGCCGGCGAGGTGGCGTCCTGGCGGAAGGAAGACGGCCGCGACGCGGCGGTGGCCGAGCTGGCACGCGAGCGCATGGAGACCCTGGCCGAGTTCCGTGACGTCGAGGGCATCTTCGCCAGCGAGCTGGTGGACTGGAGCGCCCACTGCGGTCATCTGCTGGTGGGCGCCGCGAGCAAGCGCAAGAACAAGAGCCAAGTCTTGGACGCCAAGCGCTCGCGGGGCTACTTCGAGGCCGTGATCGCGGCGCTCGAGGGCCTGCGGCAGTGGGGGCCAGAGGGCATCGAGGCGGCGCTGCGCGGCGCGGTGGCCAAGGCCGACGTCCAGGTCGGCGACGGTTTCATGGCGGTGCGCGTCGCGCTGGCGGGTCGCCCCAACGCGCCCGGACTCTTCGAGATGACGACCGTCCTCGGGCGCGCGCTCACCCTGGCCCGCCTGCGCGCCGTGGTGACCTGGCTCAAGGGCAAGACGAGCAAGAACCTGTTTGAGCAACGTCGCGAGCAGCTCGCGCGTGAGCTCAAGGCGCTCGACGCCAGCGAGGCGCGTGTGCGCCTGGCTGAGCAGTCCGGCGGCCGATTCGACCCGAAGGAGGGCTAGACCATGCCAAAGAGCAAGCGGACCAAAGAGGCGTTGACCTGGTTGGAGAGCGGCATGGCCCCGGAGAAGCGGGCCGACGCCGCCACGGCCGCGCTGGTGATGCTGGCCCACGACGTGCCGCTCGACGCGCGTCTGCAGGACGTCGCCGGGGTCAAGCTCGGCGCCGACGTCGAGATGGCGGTGGCGCTCCACGCCGAGCAGGCCGAGGCGATCGATCTGCTCGTCCACCTGCGCGACAAGGGCCAGAACAAGGGCACGGCGAAGCTGGCCAAGAAGGTCCTCTTCCGCGCCAAGCAGCGCGGCGTCGACGTGCCCGAGGACGCGGCGCCCGCACGGACGGCGGTCCGCCTCGCCCGCAAGCCCGAGCCCTTGCCGAGCCTGTGTTCGAGCTTCGACCGCGACGGCGGGCACGTCGTCGTCTTCGGTGGTTGGGACGAAGACAACGGCTCCTGGGCGCTCGTGGGTGTGGTCCATCACGACCGAGGGCTCGACACGGTCGCCTGGCTCCCCAAGCTCTCACGCAGCCGCTTCAAGCAGGTCCTCGACGATCTGACCGAGCGCCGGGGCGGCGAGCTCAGCGAGGTGGAGGACATCTTCGCGGCCGGCCGCATCAAGTGGGCGCTGGAGCACGCGGAGGCCGCAGGTCATCGCATCGAGGGGGACCGCGCGCGGGCGCGCCGCCTGCTCGAGAAGTCTCACGCGCTCCCCGGCTACACGGCAGACGTCCCCGGTGTCGGCGGCGAGGCGCTCGCCCAGAGCGCCGCGCTGGTCGACGACCCCTGCCTCGAGGCGTGGCTCACCTCGCTCGACGGGCTGCTCGACGACGCTGAGGGCAAGCTGCGAAGCGCCGTCGCGGCCGGCACGCTCGCGCCGACCGCCGACGCCGTGTCCGCTGCCCTCGCCGCGCACGTCTCCGCTGCCTTCGACGCCGCCGCCCGCGCGCGCCTCGCTGGCCGGCTGGAGATCACGGCCATGCTCCTGGCCAAGCTCGGTCGCGCCGAGCTCGCGGCGTCCGCCGCGTCGGTGGGTCGCGTGCTCATGCGCGACGAGCTCGACGTGATGACCGTACCGTTGCTCCAGGCCGCCGTGGCGCGTCAGGCGCCGCTGGACGACCTGGTCGCCGGTCTCGCGACGCTGGCGCCCGCTGGCGCGCCTGAAGCGGCGACGTCTGAGGCTGCGAGCCGTGACGCGGAGGGCTCGGCGGCTGCCGAGGCGACCCAAGCGGCCGACGCCGCGGACGCCGCCGACGCTGCGCCTGCCGCGGCAGACGTCGCGCCGGTTGAGGCCGCGTCCGCCGACTCCGACGCTGCGGCGGACGAGACCGAGGTCGTCGCTGCCGAGGAGGCCGTGGCCGCCGCCGACACGGCTCCAGAGCCCGCAGCGGAGACCGCGGACGCGTCGGACGCAGACGGCGCCGCCGCTGAAGCCA
>JAUIAC010000703.1 GCA_030425545.1 bacterium
CGCGACAGCGCGGGAGTTCTAAGGCCGCTTGCGCCCCTTGCGGCGCTTGCCGCGCTTCGGCCGCTTGGCGGGCGCCTTCGCGGTGGCCGGCGCCGGTTTCGACAGCCTCACCGTCCCAGCGGGCAGGATCGCGGCCAGGGCCTTCAGCGTTCGCGCGAGGCAGCTGTCGGTGCCCATGGCGTCGCCCGACGCGTCGACCGCCGACTGCAGGACCGTCGCCCGCGTCTTGCCCGGCGGCAGCCCCTGGTCGAGCAGCTCGACGCTCGTCGCCTCGTCTCCGCTCTTGCTGCACAGCTCCTGCACCACGGGCAGCAGGCACGCCTGACCGCGGGGCATCCCCACCAGGAACCCGGCCACCTCGTTGCTCTCGAAGAGCGCAGAGTGCTTCGAGATCACGGCACAGTCGGCGCCGCCCTTGCCGTCGTCCATCCCCGAGTGGACCCAGCGGGCCAGGAAGAGGTCGCCCAGGCTCTGGTTGCGGAACTGCCAGGTGTCCGGCCGGTTGGTCTCGCGGAACAGGCTCGACTGCATCAGCCGCTCGCACAGCTTCTTACCCTCGGCGGCGTCGGCACGCTGCGAGCGCGCGAGGCACCCGCCCACCGTGAAGCCGAGGTTCCGCTGGGTACCCGAGGGGTTCTGCGCCTGCACCATGCGGTCCACGAGGGCGAGCAGATCCTTCGGCATCAGCTTGAGACCGCTGAGGTCCTTGATCACCGACACGGCCAGCAGAAACTCGTAGATGCCAGCCCGGCTCGACAGCGCCGACCCGGGCGCGGGCGTCGCCTTCGCCATGTTGTCGGAGATCTGCCGCAGCACGAGCAGGTCGCGATAGGTCGCCATGTGGGGGTACCAGCAGCGACCGCCGCTGCGCACGACCATGCGGTCGAGGCCGTAGCGCTTCGTGAACTCCAGGAAGTTGGCCAGCTGCGCGTCGCCTCCCACCAGCTCACGCATGGCGCGCTGGGTGCCGGCGCAGCTCAGCATGGGCAGCTCGAGCCGCGCGCTGATCTGGGCGAAGCCGTAGTTGGCAGAGAAGACCGGCGGCCGCGTGAACACCACGGCGCTCGCAGCGGCGAAGGGGGAGAGCGCGGCCTCGACCTGGGCGACGACCATGGGCCGGCGGTCCAGCGAGACCTCGTCGAGCGAGTCGAGCAGCAGGAGCAGCGTGCGGCCGTGGAGCACGCGTTTTACCGCGGCGCCTGGGTCCTGAGCTTCCTCGCCGGTGAGCCGCTTCGCCACCAGCTTGATCAGGGTGCCGTCGCCGTTCTTGGCCGACGCGAGGTCCCACTTGAGGTCGACCCGCGCCGCGGCGTACTTGCTGCAGGCCTGGGCCTCGAGGGCGTCGCTCAGCCGGCTCTTGCCCAGGCCGCCGCGCGCCATGAGCAGCGTGACACGCTGTCCGCCCAGCTTGCCCAGGAGCTCAGACTCGCTGAGCTGGTCGCCGGCCTTGGCGCCGTCGCCGGTCCAGCTGTGGACCCGTACCGTTGCGGGCAGGTAGCGCTTGGCCGCAACGTCTTTGGCGAAGGCCGCCGCGCGCTTCGCGCACTGCGCGGTGTACGCGCCGAGGTCGCGCTTGGCCTGCTTGGCGGCCTTGTCGGCCAGCGAGACCCGCTTGGCCGGCGCGCTCCCGCAGCCCAGGACCAGCGCGGCCGCGACGCCTGTGACCACCGTCGCCCACCATCTCTCGGTGCGCCGTTGCGGCGGCGCGAGCTGCGTGGGGGACAGAGGCGGAATCTGGGGAACGTGCATGGCCAATCTCCGACGTGGGGGAGCGGCGAGGCTATGCGTCAGGGCAGGGCGGCACAAGCGAGCGCGTCCCCCTGCGACGCGGGCGGGAAACGCGGGCCTGCGGCACGGTCACGGGTGCGCGCGCTCGCTTGGCAGCGGCACACTCACGGTCACGCGCTGCTCCACGGCGGCGAGGCGGTCCTTCCACGAGATCTCCAGCAGGGCGGCACCGCGGGTCCCAGGCGGCGCTTCAACGATAATCGCCCGCTGCACCGTGCGACCGCGACTGGCCGAGCCGTGGTTGAGCCGCTTACCGCCGACGACGCGCAGCCCGCCCGCGCCGCTCACCTCCGACCCGAGGGCGACCACGGCGCGCTTCATCTCCACCTCGAGCAGGACGCTGCTCGGTCGTCCGCTCGGCACAGCGCCCACGAGGGAGGTGTAGATCTTCGCCGGCAGCCGCTCCGGCCCCGAGAGCTCGGTGCGGGCGATGGGCTTCGAGCGGGCCGCCCTGCGCGCAGCGGCGTCCTCGCCACACCCGCTGGACGCGAGGGAGAGCACAGCGCAGCCGGCGGTGGCGAGCACCGCCGCACGCCATCGTGCCGGACGGCGTTGGCAGCGAGGGTGGGGGCGGGTGGCCAGGGCGTTCAACGGGGGCGCTCCTTGGGTGCGTGGACGTGCCTGGGCGTGCAGGTCACCGGGTTGGGTGCCGTCGCGCGGAGTTGTGGCGCTTGCTAGGGCACGGGCGTCCGCGCTCCCCTGGGCGTTCTGACCCGGACGGCCGCTGGGGTCAATCGGCGCGCTGGTGCGGCGGCCGAGGGCAGGGCGGCGGACGGCC
>JAUIAC010000704.1 GCA_030425545.1 bacterium
GTCCGGCAGCCCCGCCGTGGCCACCGCGCGCAGGGTGGCCATGTCGCGGGCCGTGGTCAGGGTCACCGTGTCCAGCCGGGTCGCCCCGGCCTCTGCCAGGCCCTTGGCCACCGCGCCGAGCTCCCCGGCCTCGCGGGCGCCCAGGGTCGCGACGCCGTTGCCGAAGAGCACCACCCGCGCGCCGCCCTTGACTGCGGACTGGGCCCAGGCGAGCGCCGCCTCCAGGTTCGAGCCGCCGAGCGCGCCGCGCTTCTGCAGCTGCGCTACCTGCGCCGCGCCGAAGCCGCCAGGCGCGCCGCTGTAGATCTCAGCCTGGGTCTGGTCGAAGGCGAGCACCTGCACGTGGCTGGCGCCCTCGTCGCCGAGGAACTGCACCAGCTGCCGCAGCCGCTGCACGCGCTCCGCGAAGGCGATGGCCTGCGACGCCGAGGTGTCGAAGAGCACCACCGCGCGGTCAAAGCCCTGCTTCGGCGACCTGCCCCTGGCCAGCACCCGCGCGACGGCGATGTTGGCGTGGCGCAGCGCCGCGGCCCGCTGGCCGGCGCGGTCGGGGTAGATCAACAGGTCGGCCTGAGGCGCGTGGCCCTTGCGCACCACGTGGGCGAAGTGCACGACGCGGTGCTGGTCCCCCGGCTTGCCGGTGTGCACGAAGGAGCGCAGCTTCAGGTCGGCGAGCTTGCCGAGGCCCCGCAGCGGCAGCCGCACCGGCTGGCTCGGGTCGGCCAGCTCCTGGCTGAAGGAGACGATGAGCTCCTTGTCGCCCTTGGCCGGGATCGGGAAGACCCGCGCGCGGAAGGTGTTGCCGGCGTCCTGCTCGAGGATCGCCGGGTCCTGGCGGCGATGCAGGAAGTCCTCGTAGACCCGGCGGGCGCGCTGCTTTTCGACCACCTCGCCCTCCATCCACGCGCCGCGGATGCGCATGGCGAAGCGGCTGATGGCGGCCTTGGGCGGCAGGGTGATGGCGAAGCGGCCCTCGCGCTGGCGGTTCTCCGGGTTGTGAAAGCGCAGCCGCAGCTCGGTGAAGGCCAGCGGCCCGTCGATGACGGTGCGGCTCTCGAGCGCGCGCAGCTCCAGGCCCGAGCCGTCGGAGGCCGTCAGGGAGATAGGCGCCTGGTGGGCCGGCTCGTCGGAGGGCGCGTCGGCGTTGGCGTCAGGCTTGGCGCCCGCCTTGGCGGCCTTGGCCTTCTCGGCGGCCGCCGCTTGGGCCTCGAGCGCCTTCATACCGCCAATGGGCCGGGTCTTCGGCACCTTCGCGGGTTGGGCGGCCTCGGCCGCGGCCGTCGGAGCGACCGGCGCCTTGCCTGACGCAGGCTTGCCCATCGCGGCCTTGGGGACTGGCTTGAACGGGAAGTCCTCGCCGTTGACCAGCTTGGGGTTGGCCACGTACTCGAATCGCTCGCCGGGCGGCAGGGTCGACGGGTCGACAACCGGAGGGCTCTGGGGCGACGGCTTGGGGTCTTGCGGCTGAGCGCAGCCTGCGAGGAGCGCCGCCAGGGCGAGGCCTACGAGCAGCGATGAGCGGGCGGCGGGGTGCAGAGCGTGGCGCATGGAGACTCCGGGGAGCGAGGCGCGCGGTCGTCGCGGCGTCTCGGCAGAGAAGACACAGACGCACGAGCGGCGCGAAGGTGCTGGCGCACCGGGACCAGGAAGGCGGCTGGGACGATGCGGCGACGATCGCACGGCGCTGAGCGTGCGGGCAAGGACGGCGGCGTGCTACGCGCGGCGCGTCGGAGGCGGCTGCGGCCCCTGGCGCGCGACGAAGCGGAGCCCCCACGCGTAGCTGGCGACGATCATCGGCAGCGCCAGCAGGTCGGTCGGGTCGACCGTGCCGCGCGAGGGAAAGCCGAGCGAGAGCAGCCGGTTCCAGCCCGCCATGGCGTCAGCGGAGGTGTTGATCGCGGCGAAGACGAGAGCCGTGCCTACGCAGGCGGCGATCAGGTGGCTGCGTTGTAGGCGTGTGACTCGGAGCTGCGTGTCGGCGCGGACCAAGCGCCGCGCGCTCGCCCAGACCAGCCGTCCCGCAGCGGTGAGAAAGAGCGGGAAGTAGAACAGGCCGGCGAGGTCGCTGAGCTTGCCGGTCCACCAGCCGGGGTAGAGCGCTTTCAGCAGGTGGTCGTTGAGCGCCAGCACGGCTACCGCCAACAGCGGCGGCCAAGAGAGCAGCTCTTGGAGCGGCAGGCCCTGCGCTGGAGGCGGCGGCGCAGGGGCGACGCGCGGCCCCCCGTCCGACCCGGCGAGGTCGGCACCGAGCTCCGGATCGTCGTCCGTGGAGGCCGCGCGCTGGCGACGGGCGGGCAGGGTCAAAACCAGACTCGGAGATCCGCGGTCGGCCGGAGCAAGCTCTCCTCCTCGCCGTCGACATCGCCCAAGAGCACGGGCAGCACCAGGTGGACCCCCGCGCTCACCTCGAGCCACCGCGCCGGTCGCCAGCGTGCGCCGCAGAGCAGGGTCGGGCGAAAGTCGATCCACTGGCCCGGGACCACCAGGGCGATGGGGAGCGAGAGCGTGCGATGCAGGCGAAAGGCCGCGGTGAGGGTGGCGCTGCTCATCAGGCTCGAGTCGCCGA
>JAUIAC010000705.1 GCA_030425545.1 bacterium
TCAGCTTCCAGTTCGACGCCTTCAGCGACTACGGCGGCTTCGAGACCTACCTCAACGACATCACCGGCCCGAGCGTCATCGGCGGCCTCGTCTTCCTCAAGCCGCTCTCGCTGATCAACCGCAAGAATTACTTCCTGCGCTCCTTCTCCATCGGCGCCACGGTCGCCGCCGACATGAACGCCCCGCTGCGCAACCGCGTCGACTCCTTCGACGCCGACAACGACGGCCGCCGAGACAACGAGCTGCTCGTCGATCAGGAGACCTTCCAGGCCCAGTTCGTGAGCACCCGCGTGGTCAGCTACGGCACCAGCGTCGAGATGAAGCTCATCGACAACGACACCCTCGACTGGAAGACCTACTTCGACATGAGCTTCCTCGAGACGGGCATCCCCACCGACGACCCCAACGACCCGCTGTGGACCAACATCCCCACCCGCGCCGTCCGCTCTCGCGGCGTCTCGTGGGGCCACCTGCTGCGCATGAACTTCATGCGTCGCGGTCCCAAGCAGGACCCGCTGCACGCCGTGCGCGTGCGCCTCGAGCTGCGCCGCTTCGACCGCAACTACCTGCCCAGCTACTTCGACACCCTCTACGAGGTGCAGCGCATCCAGTACATCTCCACCGGCTCGAGCACGGCCGGCAGCGGGCTCAGCCTGGCCAACCGCACCAAGCTGCAGCAGGTCCTCGGCCGCAAGGACGACGACGCGCTCGACGTCAACGGTCTGTACTTCGAGACGAGCTGGCGTGTCGGCAACTACTTCGCCATGGCGCTCGCGCTCGAGGCCAACGACCGCACGCCCGACAACAACATGTTCCTGCACCTGGAGGTGCCGCGCATCGGCAACTGGCAGTTCCTGGCCACCTACCACCGCCGGACCGCGCAGACCTTCAACGACCTCTTCGACTTCAGCGACGGCATGGGGCTCAACGACATCTTCATCATGAAGGTGCGCTACCGCCTCGCCGACGCGATCCACTTCAACGCAGAGGCGATGACGCCCTTCGGCATCGGCCCGGAGAGCCTCTTCCGCAACTTTGTGACCTTCAACGTCAACGCCGAGTTCGGCTTCTCGTACGGGCGCAAGTAGCGTTCTGTCGGACCGCGCGCACGCGTGGTCCTCGCTCCCGTCCGCTCTCCGGAGACCGCCATGCGACGCTTCCCTCTCCTCGCCCTCCTCGGTCTGTGCGCGCTGCTCGCCCAGGGCTGCGGGCTCTTTGAGTCCGCCGGCGAGATCACCCTCGGCAAGGGCCAGATCCCCCGCGTCACCGAGTCCTTCGACTGGCCCGACATCGACGAGATGACGGGCTCGGCGCTCACCGGGGACCTCTCCGACAGCAAGGGCGAGCCGCTGATTACGGGCGTGCCCACGTCCCTGAAGAAGGGCACCCTCGCCCACGTGCAGGGCATCCTTTCGCTCGCCGGCGACTGCCAGCGCGAGCTGATCCAGGAGAAGATCGGCGACGACCCGACCTCGCCCATCTCCAACCTGGCGGTGCGGGTCACCAACTGCACGGGCGACGCGCGCTGCAAGTACCTCTGCGGCGACTTCCGCGGCATGGAGCTCGAGGCCGCCGTGGAGATGGAGCTGCTCAACGAGGCGAAGGCCAAGGACCTCGCCAAGCAGCTGCAGCAGGCCAACCCCGAGGCCGCCATCGAGTCCATCGTCCAGATCCGCCTGCAGTTCTTCCAGCTCGAGCTCTACCAGGCCGGCGACGACGACAAGCGGGAGGTGGTCACCGACCGGCTCAAGAACTTCGATCTCATCCTCACCGAGACCGGCGTGACGAAGTCGATCCCCGAGATCGCGGCGCTCGAGGCCGAGCGGGACGCAGCCAAGGCGGCCGCCGAGGCCAAGGGCGAGACCTTCGACCCGACCCCCTACGCCGACATCCCGAGCTGGGTGCAGGTGCTCGACGCGCGCTACATCACCGGCATCAGCAAGGAGACGCCGCGCCGCTTCGAGATCGACCCGCAGTCGGACCTGCTGAAGAAGATCAAGGCCACCGTGGTCAAGGGCGAGCCCACGTCGCTGCGCCTGGTGCAGCGGATCAAGATCGACCGCCCCGACCTCTACGAGCTGCGCTTCGACGGCGCGGGCATCGCGGTCGACGTGCAGCCCGAGGTGGTCGTGAGCGTGCTGCAGCTTGTGAAGAACCTGGGTACCAGCGCCGCGAGCGGTGAGTAACCCGAGCCCCCGGCCCCTCTAGCCCCCTTTGACGGAGCACCCCATGCGCAACCCCCGTATCGCCGTCTGGCTGGCCCTCGTGGTCACCCTGTCGGTTGGTTGTGAGGACTACTTCACCAACGCTGGCCCCGCCGGCGCCGACGGCAGCGCCGACGGCGAAGCGGACGCGGGCGCCAGCAGCGTGCTGTTCAACGGCGAGGGCGTCGGCGCCAAGTGTACCGACGACGACGTCTGCCGCAGCGGGCTCGCCTGCACCAGCGGCGCGTGCGCCCCCTCGGGCAAGAAGGCCGCCAACGACGCGTGCCTGCTCTCGGCCGAGTGCGAGGGCGAGCTCCAGTGCGGCTTCTTCGGCTTCTGCGTGGTCAGCGGCG
>JAUIAC010000706.1 GCA_030425545.1 bacterium
GGCTCGACGAGATGGCCTTCGACCTGCGGGTGGCCGGCGGCGAGCTCGCGCGACGCGCGGTCGGCTCGTCGGTCACCGCGCGGATCGACGTCGACGCCGTGACGGACGCCCTGGCCCTGCGCTTGGAGCGGGAGCCGACCTGGGACGGGCGCGGCTGGCTGCAGCCCCTCGTGGACCGCGCCCGCGGCGCCGCGCAGGACCCGGCCTACGTGGAGCAGCTGCGAGCCTGGCGAGCCAGACCCGTCGCCACGCGGGGGAGTCGCCCGCGGCCGTGGTCGATCCTGCCGCGGATCCGGGGGATCTTGACGGGCCTCATCGACCTGGTCTTTCGCACGCCCGCCGACGTGCCCGGTGGCTTTTGCTATTACCTCGCGGACTACAAGAGCAACCGGCTCACCAACAGCGGTGACCGCACCACCACGCAGGCCCACTACGAGCGGCCCTGGCTGGCGTGGTCCATGGGGCACAGCGCCTATCACCTCCAAGGGCTGGTCTACACCGTCGCGCTGCACCGCTTCCTCGCCGGCCGCATCCCGGACTATGACTACGACCTCCACCTGGGTGGGCACCTCTACCTCTACCTGCGGGGCATGGAGGGACCGCAGGGCCGCGCGTCCCCCGACCGCAGCGCGCGCGGCGTGTATCACGACCGCTGGCCGCGCGAGGTGGTGCTCGGCATGAACGCCGCCCTCGAGGGCGCCTTCGACCCTGAGGACCTGTCGTGACCGAGCACCCCGTCCCCCACACGCCCAGCGGGCGTCCCCACGTCGTGCGCTTACCCGTTGGCGGCGGGGCGCTCTTTGTCTGCCACGGCGCCGCGCTGGCTCCCCTGGCGCCGCTGGTGGACATCGGCGAGCTCGGCACGACCGAGCTGTCGGTGTTGGACGCTGTCGCGAGTCGCTACCCGGCGCTGGCGGATCCGGGGGTGACCTTGGCGCTCGCGCTGGCCTTGCGAGGGCCCCGCAGCGGCCACGTGGGGGCGATGCTGCACCGGTCTTGGGCGCGACTGCGGCATCGCGCGCACACCCCCAGCGACCCGGCCGGGGACGTCCAGCCGGCGGAGCGGGACGGCCTCACCCCGGCCCAGCGCGCCGCGCTCCGCGCGCTGCTGCCCGACTCGCCCGAGGGCTGGGTCACGGCGGTGCGAGGGCACCCTTGGGTCGCTGAGGGGGCCGTCGTCGCACGCCGGCTCGGTGGGCCCGTGGGGGCGCAGGCCCACTACGACGCGCCTTTTGTCTGGCAGCGTGTCGCTGACGCCGGCGCGCCAGCCGCCACCGCGGGCATCTTGATGACGCGCCGCATGTGGCAGCAACAGGCGCGCCTCGCCGCCGCCATCGGCGCGATGGTGGCCTCACCGCCCGGGTTCGTGGTGGCCGACGCGGCGCGCGAGGAGTGGCTGAACCGGCTCTATCCCGACGAGACGGCGACCGAAGCGCGTGCCGCCGCCGAGGCGGTCGCCACCGGTCGGCTCAGCGTGGTCACGGGCGGGCCCGGCACCGGCAAGACCTGGGGGCTCAAGCGGGTGCTGGCCTTGCTGCTGGAGGCCAGCGTCGCGGCGGGTCGCGCGCTGACGGTCGCGCTCGCCGCGCCGACGGGCAAGGCGGCGGTCCGCATGGGAGAGGCGCTCGCCGAGGACCTGGACGACCTCGAACGATGTGGCGTCTCCGCGCAGGTGCGCGAGAGCCTGCGCACGCTTGAACCCCGCACCTTGCACAAGCTGCTGGGGGTGACACGTCACGCGCCGCAGCGCTTCGTCCACGGGCACGACAACCCGCTGGCGGAAGACCTGGTGGTGGTCGACGAAGCGTCGATGGTCGACGTCGTGATGATGCGGCACCTGGTGGAGGCCATGGCGCCCGGCAGCCGCCTCGTGTTGCTGGGCGACCGCGATCAACTCGCCAGTGTGGAGGCCGGCACCGTGCTGGCCGACCTGGTGTCCGGGGTCTTTGACACCAGCCGCCGGGCCCGCCATCCGGCGCTGTCGGCCCGCATCGCTCGGCTCAGCCGCTCACATCGCTTCGAGAAGGCGGCGAGCATCGCCTGCGTGGCCGAGGGCATGCAGCAGCGCGGCGCAGAGGACCGGGCCGACGCGGTCGCGTTGATGTGCAAGCGGCCGCCGACCCGCGAGCTCTGGCGGGCGCGCATCGAGCGTGACCCGCGGGAGACCGTGGACGGCACCGAGCGGATCAGCTGGCTCGATCGGCCGGGGCCCGCGGGCGCGCCGGACATCGACCGGGGCGCCAGGGTGGCGCAGCAGCTGGCCGCGCCCTATCTGGACGCCGAGGTCGACGACCTGCGCCACGGCGGCGTTGAGGGCGCCGCCGCGCTGCCGGGATTTGTTCACGTGCTGACGACGGCGCGCGCTTCGGCTGAGCTCCGCGGCTCGCGCGCGTTTCATCGGCGGCTCCTCGACGCGCTGGGCCGCTATCGCGTCTTGTGCGCGCACCGCGGCGGTCCGCGTGGCGTGTCGGGCCTGAACCAGTCGCTGGCAGACGCGGTGCGCGCTCAGCTCAGGCACGCATGGGGACGCATCCCGTCCCGCGGGGAGCACTGGC
>JAUIAC010000090.1 GCA_030425545.1 bacterium
GTCCTTGTTGCTGCCGGAGGCGAAGCTCGCGATGGTGAACGCGCCCCCGTCGGCCGCCTGGATGCGCCACTTGTCGTTGTTGTCGGTGCCCGCGTCGGCGGCGAAGAGCATCACCGCCGGCTTGTCGACCCCAGCCATCACGTCCAGGCCCTGCAAAAAGGCCGACACGAAGCGGTACGCCAGCCCGCCGAGGCTGGTCACGCCGGTCTTGTGGGGGTCCCAGCCCGTGGTGCTGTCGTTGCCGAAGACCACCAGGTTGTTGCCGTGGCTGAGCGAGCCGTCGCCGATGTTGACGGCGTTGGTGTGCTTGACCGAGGCCTGCCGCCCGATGGCGACGGCGCCGGCCTTGTCGGCGTAGCTCAGGGTGCCCATGCACGTGACACCATCTGCGCGACCGGTGGCGTTGGCGCCGACGATGACCGCGTCGTTGACGTTGGTGGTGGTCACGTTGAACCCGCCGCCCCAGGTCGTGTATTTGCACTCGTCCTCGAGTTGGCTGGTGGTGCGCGACTGCTTGGCGAAGTCCGCCAGCGCGCCGAGCACGACGTTGCGGCTGCCCTCGCGGTTCGAGTTGCCCGAGAATGCACCGATGATGGTGTTGAGGGTCGAGCCCGTGGTCTTGTTGGTGCGGTTGACGTCGTGGCCGGCGAGAAAGCCCAGGGCCGTGTTGAAGTCGGCGTGCTCCACGTTCTGCAGCGCCTTGGCGCCGATGGCGGTGTTGCACATACCGGCGCCGATATCGACGCCTGCGTTCGAGCCGAAGGACGCGTTCTGGTACGTGCCGGCATGGTCGTAGCCGGCGTCATAGCCCACGGCCGTGTTGTTGCGGTTGTCGCCGGGCGTCTTGGAGTAGTACGTGCTCGACGTGCCCCGCATGGCGTTGTTGCCGAGGGCGGTATTGCGTCGGCCCGTCGTCAGGTACCAGCACGTGTCTTCACCCACGCAGGTGTTGTCATAGCCGGTGGTCATCCGCTCGCCGGACTCCTCACCGATGAGCGTGTTGTCGTATCCCGTGGTCACATCGCGGCCGGCGTCGTGCCCCAGGAAGGTGTTGTCGCTGCCGGTGGTCACGCTGGCGCCTGCGAAGTTGCCGATGAAGATGCTGTCGTAGGGCCGCGGGCTGGGGGCGGTGGCCGGCGCCGTCTCACCAGACGACAGGGTGTAGGCCTTGTGCCCGGCGCCGGCCGCGTACCCGATGGCGATGAGGTCGGAGACGTACTGCGTATAGTGGGCGGCATAGGCGCCTACGGCGACCACGCCGGAGCCCGAGGTGACCTTGTTGCCCGCCTTGTTGCCGACGAAGACATGGCCGTCGCCGGAGGTGACGCTGGCGCCGGCGTCCGTGCCGAGCTTGGTGGTGTCGATGGCCAGCGCAGGCTGCGCAGCGAGCAGCAGGGTCGCGGCGAGCGCGAGTCGAATGCGGTCCATGGATGCCTCGGATCGGAAGATGTGTGGGGAGGACGGGGGGCGGCTGCAAGCCGGCTCCTATTCGGTAGGAGGCTAGCAGATCCCGGCCCCTGGCGCGCAATCTTCGTGCGACCTCGCCCGGCATCAAGCGCCTCCGGAGAGCCTGATCCTGCGCGCCAAGCTGAAGTTGACCCGCCAGCACCCAAACACAACAAAACCCGGCCCAGCGAGGCTGGACCGGGCTCCACGAGGGCGGGTCGCCCTGTCAGTCGACGATGATCTGAGCCACCAGCGGACCGTTGAGCCGCTCGACCGTCTCGACCGCCAGGGTCAGGTACGTCGGCACGTCGAGGTTGAACTCGGCCGTGATCCAGGCGTCGACCACGAAGCGCTGATCCGCCTTGGGCTCGAGCGTCGTCTTGGCCACCAGGTTGATGTACACGACCGCCTCGGCGTGGTCGCCCTCGAGGGTCTCGTACACGCCGTCGGCTTCGAGCACCGCGGCCTTGCCGGCCTCGGAGTCGTAGCCGGGCAGCGCCAGCCCAGGTAGCTCGCCCTTGGACCAGAGCTTGTAGAACCCGCAGCCCATCGAGCCCGGGGCTGCGTGGTCGTCACCATGGACGGAGGGCACGTAGCCGGCCTTGGCGACCTCGCCGACGATCGCCTGCAGCCCCGCCTTGTCGGTGACACCGCGGGTCGCAGCCACGCCGTAAACCCCGCCGAGCACCTTGGGGCCGCGCATGCCCGCGTGGTCCGAGCAGCGTCCGTCGACGCACTTGAACAGGCCCGCGTCGTCCACGTCGACCAGGTCGTCGATCTCGGCGCGCGAGATGATGTCCGCTTGCCAGCCTCTGCCCTGCAAGATCTCGACAATCTGCTCTGGTGTCATGGCTCCCTCCGTGCTGCGTGTGGGGCTGTTCGCCCCGAGTGGTTCGGTACCGACCTGACGACGCCGACGCGCGCCGACCGGCGCAGCGACTATAGACAGAACCTGCGCTGCGTCGACCCTGTGGCGTTCAAAGCCGCGAGGCTTGGCGTCAATCACCGTCCGTCGGACAGACACCCCGCCCTGCCGCGCTCGACTCTCGACCCGCGACCCGCGACCCTCCGCAGACGACCCACGATCCTGGGGGCACCGCGGCCGTCCACACGACACATCGCCGCGGCCCGCGTCGACAAGGAGCCCCATGGCCGCCACAGGTATCCCCCTTCGCCAGCTCAGCGACGCGCTCAGCCTGCCTCCGCGCGGCGTGGAGGCCGTTGTCCGGCTGCTCGGCGAGGGCAGCACGGTCCCCTTCATCGCGCGCTACCGCAAAGAGGCCACCGGCGGGCTCGACGAGGTCCAGATCCGCGCCGTAGAGGCCCGTCACAGCGCCCTGCTGGAGTTGGAGGCCCGGCGCACAAGCGTGCTCGCCGCCATCGACAAGCAGGGCAAGCTCACCAGCGGCCTGCGCGCCAAGCTGCTCGCCGCGGACTCCCGCGCGGCGCTCGAAGACCTCTACCTGCCCTACAAGCAGAAGCGCCGGACCCGCGCCGCGGTGGCCCGCGAACAGGGGCTGGCGCCGCTGGCCGAGGCCCTACTCCGACAACACACCCACAGCCACCCGCAGCGAGAGGCGCGCAAGCTGGTCAACGCGGGCGGCCCCGCCGCAGGGCTCGACGTCGACGAAGCGCTCCAGGGTGCGCGCGACATCGCCGCGGAGGTCATGGCCGAGCGGCCCGAGGTGCGCGCGTTGACCCGACGCGCCTTCTCCCGCGGCGCGCTGACGTCCAAGGCGATCAAGAAGAAGGTCGCCGAGGCCGAGCGCAGCGGGCCGACGCGCTTCGAGGCCTGGTACGACTTCCGCGAGCCGCTGGCGCGCCTCGCGTCGCACCGCTTCCTCGCCGTGCAGCGTGGCGCGTCCGAAGGGCTGCTGCGGGTCCACATCGAGGTCGACAAGCCTCGCCTGCTACACGCCATCGGCCGGCTGATGGACCTGAACCCCCGGTCGCCGTGGCGAGGACAGCTCGAGACCTGCATCGACGAGGGGGCCAAGCGGCTGCTCTTCCCGAGCGTGGAGAAGGCGGTGCTCGCCGACGTGAAGGCGTGGGCGGACGACGAGGCCGTGGCCGTGTTTGCCACCAACCTGCGCAACCTGCTCCTGGCGGCGCCCCTGGGTGGCCAGCCGGTGGTGGGCATCGACCCGGGGCTGCGCACTGGCTGCAAGTGCGCGGCCGTCGACGGGACCGGGCGCTTCCTGAACCACACCACAATCTACCTGTCGCGCGGCGCCTCGGAGGCCGAGCGGGCTAAGCAGCAGCTGGCAGCCTTCATCGCCCGGCATCGCCCGCGGGCGGTGGCTGTAGGCAACGGCACGGGCGGGCGCGAGGCCGAGGCCGCGGTGCGCGAGCTGCTCAAGACGGCCGGCGACCGGGACACACTCGTGGTCAGCGTCAGCGAGGCGGGCGCGAGCGTGTACTCGGCGTCGGACGTGGCGCGGGCTGAGTTTCCGGACCTGGACCTGACCGTGCGCGGCGCGGTGAGCATCGCGCGGCGACTGCAGGACCCGCTCGCTGAGCTGGTGAAGGTGGAGCCCAAGGCCATTGGCGTGGGACAGTACCAGCACGACGTCGAGCAGAAGCTCTTGGACCGCCAGCTGAGCGCCGTGGTCGAGAGCTGCGTCAACCACGTGGGTGTCGCCGTGAACACCGCGAGCGCCTCGCTCCTGGCCCATGTCGCAGGGGTTGGGCCCGCCCGCGCGGCGAAGATCGTGGCCCACCGGGACCAGCACGGCCCCTTCCCCGACCGGCGCGCGTTGTTGAAGGTGTCGGGCCTGGGGCCGCGCAGCTTTGAGCAGGCGGCCGGCTTCTTGCGCGTGCAGTCGGGGACCAACCCGCTGGACCGCACCGCGGTGCACCCGGAGCGCTACGGGCTGGTGGCGCGCATGGCGCAGGACCTGGGCGTCTCAACCGCCGAGCTCGTGGGCTCAGAGGTCCTGGTCGCGCGCATCGACCGCAGCCGCTACGTCTCCGACGAGGTGGGTGACCTGACCTTGGCCGACATCGTGGCAGAGCTCACCCGACCGGGGCGCGACCCGCGCGCGCAGTTCGAGGCGCCGCGCTTTCGTGACGACGTCCGCACCTTGGCCGATCTGCGCCCGGGCATGGAGCTGGAGGGCGTGGTCACCAACGTGGCGCAGTTCGGCGCGTTCGTGGACCTCGGTGTGCATCAAGACGGGCTGGTGCACATCTCGCAGCTGGCGGACCGCTTCGTGCGGGATCCGCACAGCGTGGTGAAGGTGGGCGACCGCCTGCGTGTGCGGGTGCTCAGCGTCGACACCGCGCGCAAGCGCGTCGCGCTGAGCGCCAAGCGGCAGCCAGACTGAGGCGCCGGCGCCGCGGCGCGCGGCCGCGCAACAGTCCGTTCCACGCACGCACCTACCCGCGGACCCCGGGTGGCTTTCCGTGTTGTCTCCGCCCGAGCCCCGGAGACCCCATGACCACCGCGCCACCAGCGACCCCAGACACCGACCTGCACCTCCCCCGCGACCGCTGGGCGGCGCACCCGCGCTTCCCGGCGCAGGCCCTGCTGCTGGGCTCCCACCAGAGCTTTCGCCGTGTCAGCGCGCGCCTGGTCGCGCAGGCTGACGCGGGCGAGCCCGTGACGGACATCGCGTGGACCTTTCGCTATTGGAAGCGCGCCATGCGCGGGCACGAGGGCTACGAGGAGCACAAGCTCTACCCCTACCTCACGGCCCGCTGGGGCCTGTCGTGCAGCGCGCTCGAGCGCGGGCACCGCAGCCTGGCGGTCGCCGACCGCGCGGTGCGCGACCACTTCGGCGCCGCCGCGTTCCGTCCCCCGGAGCCGCCGGGGCGCGCAGGGGCCCAGCCAGAGGTCCGGGGCGAGCGCGCCGCCTCGGCGCGACTGGCGGACGCGCTGCGGACCCACGACCACATCTTGCGGGACCACCTCGAGGCGGAGGAGGCCCTCGTGGTCCCGGCCCTGCTCGCGCTGGAGCCGGACGAGTTCCGCCGCTACTACCACGGCAACATCCACACGCTGCTGAGCAGCCTGGGCGTGCCCTAGGCGCGCGAGCGGCCCGGGTCGTCGTTCAAGGCGCGGCGGCAGGCGCAGCAGCAGGCGCAGCGGCAGGCGCGGCGGCGGGTGCGGCGGCGGGTGCGGCGGAAGGTGCAGCGGCGGGTGCGGCGGCAGGCGCAGCAGCGGCCTTCGCGGCGGTCGGCGGGGCCTTCACGCCCGCGGCCGCGGCCTTCTCTGCCAGGGGCTTGAGCATCGCCAGGCCCTTGTCGTAGTCGTCGCCGATCATCTTGTCCATGTCCATGAAGAGCAGCATCACCTTCGACATGAAGACGTTGTCCTGGTCGAAGGCCCACGTGACCTTGGTCTTGTCGCCCTCGGCGGCGTAGCTCACCGTGGCCTGCGCGACGCCCTCGAAGGGCTTGATGAACTTGAGCTCCATGACCACCTCGCCCTCCTTCGCGGAGGTGATGGTCATGCGTCCCTCACCGACCTCGTCGTTGCCCGACCAGTGGTACCAGGCGCCCACGCCCTCGGTCTTGTCCGAGTACTCACGCTTCAGCTTCGGGTCGCGCTCGTCCCACGGCGACCACTGGTTGACCCCCTTGAGGTCGTGGATCAGCGGCTTCAGGTCGCCCGGCTTGGCGTCCACCGTGATGCTGCGCTCCACGTGGCTCTTGGCAGGCTGGGTCGCGGCCGCGCCCAGCACACCGAGGACGGCGACGACGAGGACCCCAACGACGCCGAGTGCGACCTTCTTCATGACTCTCTCCCTGGTTCCAGCGCGCTCTCGGCTCCGGGCCCTGACAACGCGACGTGTGATTTCGGACCCAGTGTGTCGTGATTCTCTGCGCTGTCGACGAAAATCCCGCGTGGTCGTCCGTCTGAACTCTTAGAGAAGACTACGCTCTGCCGGTCGTGCCAGCGGGGTACGCTGCCCGCAACGCGTCGACCAGGAGCGCCTCGACGTCGTGGGCGACCTCGCTCTGCTTGCCCCGGCTCACGTGGGCGTCGCCGGCCACGACGTAGAGCGCACAGTCGGGGTCGTCGGCGACCTGGGCGCGCACCAGCTGCGCCTCCTCGTCGGGCGTGAGCATGAACTCCAGCAGCGGGCCGATGCCAAAGCCGGCGAGCACCAGCGCTTTGACCGAAGCGAGGCTGTTGGCCACCGCGTAGGAGTCGGCGTCGTCGGTGATCAGGCTCGGCTGGCCCGGTAGCGCCTTGAGCTCCACCAGCGGAAAGCGCTGCAGGTCCTCCGCCGTGGTGGCGTCTGCGAGGGCGGGAAAGCGCGCGGCCGAGCCGAAGAAGTGCAGGCGGTAGGGACCCACACGCAGCGCCCGCAGCCCTTGGGGCGGCTTGCTCGCCGCGAGGATGGCGACGTCCAGGGAGCCCACACGCACCTCCTCGAGCAGCGCCCGCGTCCGGCCTGTGGTCAGCTTCACGTGGATGTCGGGGAACTCGGCCAGGAGCGGCTGAACCACCTGCGGCAGCAGCCAGGTGGCGACGCTGTCGACCGTGCCCAGGCGCAGGTCGTGGTACCCGCGTCGCGCGACCTGCTCGATGGCCTGCCGCGTCAGCCGGTTCTGTTCGACGATCTGCCGCGCGCGGGGGATGAGCGCCCGCCCCGCCGCGGTCAGGACCAGACGACGCCCGCGACGCTCGAAGAGCAAGGCGCCGAGCTCCTCCTCCAGCAGCTTCAGGTTGCGGCTGAGCGCCGGCTGCGTCAGGTGAACGAGCTGGCTCGCCGCGCTGAGGCTGCCGGCCTCGACGATCTTCAGGAACATCACCAGTCGGTCGAAGTCCACCGCGCGCCTCCTGCCTGCGACACCACGCCTGCGACGCCGGGTCTGCGACACCCCCTCTGGGCGCGCTTCATCAGCGTTTGGTCTGCGAAACAAGATGCCATATCACGATAGCGTATCAGCACCCATGCGCAGGTCCGATTGGACGGGACCGCCGCCGCCAGCGATGTTGACCTTGCCCCCGTGCGACCTCGGGTCGCCCGAAACATGGAGGGTTCGCCATGTGCCACACCCCGCGCCCACGCGCCCGCCGGCTCGCTGTCTGGCTCCTGTGCTTCGCCGCGCTCGCCGCCAGCTGTGCCGGCCCGTCGCCCCTCGGCGGCGCAGGCTCCGACGACGGCGGAGCGAGCGACGCGGCGTGGACCGACGCGCTGGCTGGTGCGGACGCCGCTGCGCCAGACCCGCACTTGCCAGACACCGACACGCCAGACACCGACACGTCAGACACCCACCCAGCAGACAGCCAGGCCCCGAGCGCCGCCACCGTCCACGCCTGCGCGACCTTCACCGTGCTGCAAGACAGCACCGGCCAGGCGGTCGCAGGCGTGCAGCACGCGGAGGAGGCGCTGCCCAGCTTCGTCCATCGGCGCGACGTGGGCGCCCCCGGCTCGGACGCGGCGCAGGTCCTGACCGCCGGCGTCACCTTCAAGCTCCAGACCCCCGTGGTCTTCGTGCAGAGCCCGGCGCCGGAGCAGCTGACGCTCACCGTGGAGCTCCCCACCGGCGTGCTCTCGGCCTTCTGGCCCAAGGCCACGACCCAGCAGCCGCCACCCAAGGACGCGCTGGCGCCGGAGAAGGGCGCGCTGACCTGGTCTCAGCTCGCCGTGCAGCCCGGGGCCATTCCCGGGCCGAGCGCCGGCGCAGACTCCCTGTGGAAGCAGCTCCAGACCGGCGACGGGACCCCGGTGACCCTGGCGGGTGAGGCGGCGCCCTTCGTCTTCTACCAGGGCCTCGGCACGCTGGATCCCCAGGTCACCGCGCGCACGGTGGCGGTCGCCAACGAGACCAAGCTCGGCCTCGAGGTGACCAACCACACCGGCAGCACCATCCCGGTCGCGTGGTACGTCCACGTCCACGCGGGCGGCGGGATGATCACCCGCATCGGCTCGGTGCCCGACGGTGTCACGCGCCAGGGCGGCATCACGCCCAAGGAGGTCAACTACACGCTCTTCTCCGAGGCGGCGTCGAAGGCCCTGGCCCAGGAGCTGCAGCAGGCCGGGCTCAGCGCCAGCGAGGCGGGCGCGCTGGTGAAGTCGTGGAGCCACAACTACTTCAAGACGCCGGGGCGGCGGCTGCTCTACATCGCGCCGCCGAGCTGGGCGGCCAAGCACCTGCCCATGACCGTGACCCCCACGCCCAAGGCGAAGGTGCGGGTGCTGGTGGGGCGGGTCGAGGTGCTCTCCCCAGGGGACGAGGCGGCGCTCGTCGACAGCGTGAAGGCCGCCAGCCAGAGCGGGAGCACCGCGCTGGTCGGCGAGCTGGGCGTCTTCGCCGAGGCCAAGCTGCGGCGCGCTGTGGCGCTGCTGCCCGCGGGCGCGGCCAAGAGCCACGGTGAGACGCTGGTGGGTCTGGCGGCGAAGCTACCCTAGCTGACCGCGCGCTGGCACGACGGCGCGCTGGGGCGACGGGGCGCGCTCACGCGACCGCCACTATGCAGAAATCTGATGCGTCACCATCAAAACATGTCATTGGACGTATAACGGCGCCGCTCTCTAGCCTGCTTCCATGGCCACGACGGCCGCTTTGACGCCGTCGTCCCATGGAGGTCCCCGTGAACACGTCCCTGCTTCGCCCCAACGCCCTCTCCGCCCCAACCCGACGGCGCGCGCTCGCCGCGCTGCTCGCGGCCTGCGCCCTGCCGACCTGCGCCCTGTCGGCCTGCGCCACCAGCGAGCCGGTCGTCGGACAGCCGGTCGCCACAACCGACGGCGGCGGCGCGCCCTCCGACGGGATCGCCGCGGACGGCGGCCCGAGCGGCGCCCTCGACACCGGCGCAAGCCCCGACGCGACCCTCACCGCCGACGTCCCCCCCGCGGGCGACACCACGCGCGGCCCGCGGCCCGCCGCCGACGTCGTGGCTCCCCGGCGCAGCACCGCCAGCCTGGTGGTCCACGAGTGGGGCACCTTCACGTCGGTCCAGGCCAGCGACGGCACCACGCTCTTCGGCCTGCACCACGAAGAAGAGGCCCTGCCCCCGTTCGTCTACGGCCGTGCGGAGGCCGCGATGATGAAGATGAAGGCCATGGAGCAGCTGCCCGAGCCCTGCAACCAGAAGATGGAGACGCCGGTGGTCTACTTCCACACCGAGGCGCCGGTGGACGTGACGCTCAAGGTCGACTTCCCGCAGGGGGTCATCAGCCAGTGGTTCCCCGCCGCGGCGCACTTCGCACCAGAGGCCGGCGCCTTCAAGGACGCCGGAAAGCCGGGCCAGGCGCCCATGCAGCTCGCCCACGGGTCGATGACCTGGCAGGTGCTGGTCGACCCTGCGCTGCCCATGAGCGCAGCCCCCAAGGTCACGCCGGACAGCATCTGGCAGCCCTCGCGCAACACCACCGCCGCGCCGCTGCGCTACACCGGGCCGGCGCAGTACAACCCGAACAACACCGTCACCGAGACGGAGCGCTTCCTCTTCTACCGCGGGCTCGGCCGCTTCACCCTGCCGGTGCGCGTCACGGCGGCCGAGGGCGGCGCGCTGACCCTGCACAACGACGCGCCCGACGCCATCCCGCACGCGGTGCTGCTGCACACCACCGAGGCCGGACTCGGGGCCGTCTCCGTCCACGGCGCGCTGGCCGCGCACACCTCGGCGCCCGCCAAGGTGCCGACGTCGTTCCTGCCCAAGCTGGAGGCGACGCAGGCCGCAAAGTCGGCGCTGAAGCAGGGCCTCGTGGCGGCCGGCCTCTTCGCCGACGAGGCGCAGGCCATGGTCGACACCTGGCAGAAGTCCTGGTTCGCCACGCCCGGCGTGCGCCTGCTCTACGTGCTGCCGCAGCCGTGGACCGAGACGCTGCTGCCGATGAGCGTTCAGCCCAAGCCGGCGGGCACGGTGCGCGTGCTGGTCGGGCGAATCGAGGTGCTCACGCCCGAGATGGAGCAGGACGCTGTCGCCAAGGTCCAGACCGCCGCCGTCCAAGGGTCGATGAAGCCCCTGGCTGGCATCGACCGCTTCCGCGAGCCCAAGGTCCGGCGCGCGTGTGCCCTGCTGGGCGTCAAGGTCGCGGACTTCTGTGCCAAGGCGGTGGAGACCCTGGCGAAGCAGCCCTAGTTGTGCCAGGCGTGCCAGGCGTGCCAGGCGTGCCAGGCGTGCCAGACGACAGACCCTGACGTGGCTTGCGCTCCAGCGCGCCCAAAACGCGACGCGCCCCGGCGGACCTCCTGGCCTGCCGGGGCGCGTCGTCGTCCATTGCGGCTACTTGTCGGCCTTGACCTTCATGATGGCGCTGAGCTCCGCCTTGATGGTCCGCACGCTCGGCTTCTTGGCCTTGAGCTGCTTGGCGATGTTGCGCAGGTGCTTGGCGATGACCCGGTCCGACCCGCCGAAGCTGGCGTCCTTGTCGAGCATCTGCGCGATGGGCTCGGCCATGTCCGCGTAGGTGTCGTTGCCCCCGAGCATGCCGTACATCATCGCGCCGCCCGCCCAGATGCCGGCGAGGTAGTAGCCGTGCGCCCGCTGCGGGCCCTTGGCCACGCCGCGCACGCCAGCCTTGAGGGCCTCGCCGAGGATCATGCCGATCAGCTTGCCCTTGACCTCCTTGTCCACCGTGCCCACGGCCACCAGCATCAGCGCCGATGCCTGGGTCTTCGGTGTGAGGTCCGCCAGCGCGCTGTGGCTCTTCTTCAGCTTCTCAGCCAACCCCTTGGCCCGACCGGCGCCGCCCGCCTTGACCAGCGCAGGGATGAAGCCGAGGGCCATGGCGTGGTGCAGCACGCGGATGTCCTTGGCCGCGCTCGCCCCGGCGAAGCCGAAGCCGCCGTCGACCGCCTTGGGCGCCTCGAGGCTGGTGCTCAGCACCTCTTTGGCCTCGTCCTTGTCGACCTTGGCGATCTTGGCGTAGTTGGCGATGTCGTACCACGCCACGTTCTCCCCGGCGCCGACGCCGAGCACCGGCTGCACGGCGACCGTCTCGGCCTCGAGGATGTCGCCGTCGGAGGGCGCACCCACGTTGTCCGCGGTCACAGGCGCAGCGGCCACCGGCGTGCCAGCCGGGACCGCCGGCTTGGGCGCCGGACGCGCCACGGCGGTCTTGGCGTCCGCCTTCTTCGGCTCGGCGGCCTTCTTCGCCGTCTTGGCCGGGCGCGCCGGTCCCTTCTTGCGCTTCTTCTTGCCCGCGAAAGCGGGGCCCGCGACCACCAGGCACATCGCAACCACGAGGGCGATGCCGCCGCGCTGCAGGGTCTTGTTCAGCATGTTCTTCATGATGTTCTCCTCAGGTTGCGCTCGCTGCGCTTGCTCTTCGCCTTCGCGAAGGCCTACGGCGCAGCGGGGCGCACGTTGGGCCTTAGCGCAGGCGCTTCTCCCACGCCACACGACCCACCGCGACAATGCCGCAGGCCTGCTTCGTCATCTTCTTCGGGTTCACCAGCACCACCGCGTACACGCCCGGTCCGGGGGTGTTCCACGCGGCGAAGAGGTTCTTCATCAGCAGCCCCTTGCTCATCAGGCTCCGGCCGCGCACGAGGCCGAAGAAGAGCGGGGTGCCCTGGGTCTGGAACTTCACCGCGGCGACGATGTCCGCCGTGCCCGCCACCGCGATGGGCGCGACGATCTTCTGCCCGGGGTTCAGGCAGAACTGCCGCTTCACCGCGAACTGCATCGGCAGGCTACGGGGCGAGAACGCCTCTTTGAGCGACGCGCCCTTGCTGCGCTTGCCGCGCTTGATGACCCGGCTGACCACCCACGCCGGGGTCGCGAACGACTGCCGCAGGCGCAGGTTGATGCTCTTGTTGATGCCGAGCAGCCGGCCGTCTTCGTCCCACAGCGGGCCACCGGAGCTGCCCGACGAGATGTCCGCGCTGTGCACGATGTTCTCGAAGCGACCGCGCTTGAGGTAGTTGGTCACCTGGCCGTTGTAGACCGAGAGGCCCTGCCCGCCGGTGTTACCGATGGCGAGCACCTTGGTGCCGCGGAGCTCCTTGGGATCCTCCGGCCGCTCGCCGACCAGCTCCGTGTCGATGCCGTCGTTGCCGCGACGCGCACGGACGACCGCGATGTCGTTGGCGCCGTCGATGGCCAGGATCTCGGAGAAGCGGTAGCGCTTGCCGGTGTCGTCCACCCCACGCAGCTGCAGCGCGCGCGTCGCCACGTGGGCGTTGGTGACCATGATGTGCTCGTCGATCCACACGCCGGAGCCACTCCACGCCTGCTTGCGCAGCTTGGTGCCGTTGAAGCCGTAGCCCTTCGCCGTCAGCGCAAGCGACTGCTTGCGCCACTCGTTGCCGCCACCACAGGCGGAGACGAGGGTGGCCAACACCACGAGGGCGAGGCTCAGGCGAAGGGTACGGGCGGCGAACATCGTCGATGTCGTGCTCATGTTACCGATTCCTCTCGCCGCGACTCGGGTCCGCCACGAGCCCCTCCGTGGGCCTCGCTAGCTGTGACGCGTCGTCGCGGATTTCGATCCAAAAGTAGGCTGGAGCAAGCTCCAAAAAACTGGGAGCCCTGGCCATAACACCAGGGAATTGCGGGGTCAACTTAACTCCTAGCGTGGCTGAAACTCGCCCTGTGGCGCCGTGGCCTCGAGGTGGGGCGACGGGGCGTCCGGCGGGGGCAACACCGGATCGACCTGCGGCGGTGGCGGGACAGGCCGGGCGGGGACAGGCGAGGCCTCGGGCTGCGTAGCGCTCCCGGACAGCGTGCGCGGCGGCGCGATGCCCCACTGCTCACTGGCGGTCACCACCGACTGCACCCGCTCGAGGTGGGGTGGATAGGGCGAGTAGAATGTGAGCACCGTGACGCCGATCTGCCGGCGCGCCGCCTTCCACTGCTCCAACGCAGCCGCCAGGTTGGTGCGCGCCACCATGGTGATGCCGACCGTCATGCTCAGCAGGCCGCGCAAGGCCACGTCGCTGTCCGCCACGCAGGCCAGCGCGACGCGGTCGCACGACAGCTCCATGGCGCGCCGGTGGTACATGCCGAGGAAGGGGATCCAGCCACCCAGCCGCACCAACCGGTACTTCCAGTCGAGGTGACCGCACGCGTGATGGCCCATCTCGTGGCCGACGAGAAAGCCGAGATCTTCAGGCTCACCGCCGAGCATCAGCGCGTCGACGGCGCCGCTGTAGAGCACGATGATGCGGGAGCCCACGGTCTTGGCCGCGAAGGCGTTCCACAGGCTCTGCTGCACGACGTAGACCTCGGGCCGCTCCACCCCGAGGCGCCGGCTGAAGTTGTCCGCCATGGCGTCGATCTCGGGATACTGCGTCGGGCCCACGAGCATGCCGTGGCCGCGAAAGTAGGCCAGCATCATCCACTCGACAGCGAAGTAGAACGCCGCGAAGAGCCCCGCGACGACCAGGAGCAGCCCGAGGCTGGCGACGGTGTAGACGAGCAGCAGCAGGCACGCGGGGATGGCGCCAAAGAGCATGAACTTCTCGGCCTGCAGCTCCCCGGGGTGACGCGCCGCCTGCAGGTCGATGGGCGTGTCCGGCCACGCGCGGCCGCTCATCGCTCGCCCCCGCGGGTGGCGCTGGCGGCAGAGCCCTTGGCGCCGGACTGGGCCGCGCTCGACTTGGCCTTGCCCTTGCCGAGCACCCACCGGTCGAACCACGCGATGTCCCACGCCATCTTCGCCTCGCGGTGGTTGAACGTGGTCAGCCCGTGGCCCTCGCCGGGGTAGACGACGAGCTCGGTCGGCACGTTGAGGTACTGGTTGAGGGCGCGGAAGAGGCCGCGGCTGTGCTGGACCGGGACGCGCGGGTCGTGCTGGCCGACGTGGATCAACGTCGGCGTCTTGACCTTGCCCACGTTGTAGAGCGGCGAGCTCTTCTGCATCGCCGCGCCGGAGGTCCACGGCAGGCCCTGATTGTAGTTGATGACGTGACCGGGCGTGTCCTCGATCATCCACTGCATGGCCGTGTCGAACACGCCCGCGCCCGACGACGCGGCCTTGAAGCGCGTGGTGGTGGTGATCAGGCAGTTGGTGAGGTAGCCGCCGTTACTCCAGCCCATGACGGCCAGCTTCTTCGGGTCGGCGATGCCCTGGGCCACGAGGTGGTCGACGCCCGCGAGGATGTCGGCCACGTCGCGGTCGTTCTTGTGGCCGATGAGCTCGACCAGAAAGCGGTCGCCGTAGCCCGTGGAGCCCCGGTAGTTGGGGCTCAGCAGGGCCCAGCCGCGCGACGCGAAGAGGGTGCGACCGTAGATCCAGAAGCGCAGCTCCAGCGCCGTGGCCGAGGTGGGCCCGCCGTGGATCTCGATGACCGTGGGCAGCGGCCCGACGCCCTTCTTGTAGTCGTGGGGCAGCTCGAGGACGCCGTGGACCCGGGTGCCGTCCTTGCTCTTCCAGCTCACGTGGCTGATCTGCGGCAGCTTCCAGGTGTCGACCTGCGGGTTGACCTTGGTGAGCCGCTTGTAGCGCCGGCCGCCCTTGATCGGCGCGGTGAAGACGTCCGGCGGGTGGGTCAGGTCGCTGAGCACCAGGGCGGCGTCCTTGCCGTTGCGGCTGAGGTGAAAGGCGGAGAGGTTGCCGCTCTTGCGCGCTGTCACCAGACGCATGGCGCCCTGCTTGCCGCCGCGCACCTTGGGCCAGCAGTACAGGCCGTGGCGCGCGTTGTGAATCGCCTTGACGCAGAGCTCGCTGCGCGCGCCGGACGCGCCCGGACGCCAGGACGCGTGGCCGCTGAGGGTGATCTCCGCGCCCTTGGGTCCGCGCGGCAGCTTCCACGTGGCGCCCTGCTCCGTGCCGCGCAGCCCGGCGACGATGACCTCGCCCGGGTAGCCGTCGAAGTCGACGCGAAAGGCGATCTGCTCGCCGTCCGGCGCGAACACCGGGCTGGTCAGCCAGCCGTAGGGCGAGGGCGCGTCCTTGCGCCACAGGTCGTCCTTGAGCTCGGTCCAGGTGCGCTTGGCCACGTCGAAGACGGCGATCTTGGACCAGCCCTCGTTGTCGATGAGCCGGCGGGTGGGCACGGTGACGGCGACGACGCGGGTCTGGTCCGGCGACAGGTCGAAGCTGCGGACGTAGCGGTCGGCCTTGCGGGTCAGGCGCCGGGTCCGCCAGGTGGCGAGGTCGAGGCGCCAGAGGTGGGTCAGCTTGGCCACGCCGCGGCCGTAGGTGAGCTTGCCGTACTTGCTGCGCAGGGACTTGTGCGGCCCCTTGGCGACGTGCTTCTTGCCCGTGGCGTAGACCACCGCGCGGCTGTCGCCGGAGAGCACGAACTTCTCGACGCCGCCTTTGACGCGGGTGACGGGCATGAGGCCTGAGCCGTCGGGGCGGACGCGCCAGATCTGCCTCGAGCCGTCCCAGGGCGCGCTGGACTTGGCGCGCTCGCGGTTGGACAGGAAGTAGAGCCACTGGCTGTCGGCGCTCCACGTGGGGTAGAGGTCGGCCGAGCGGGCGAAGGTGAGGCGGCGCGTGGCCTTGGTGCGGGTGTTGACCACCCACAGGTCGACGTTGCGGCGCGCGTGGTCCTTGCTCCAGCGCAGCTCGGCCCAGGCGACGTGGGCGCCATCGGGGGAGACGGCGACCTGGGCCACGTGCGCGAGCGAGAAGTAGTCGGCGGCGACGATGTCGTGCGTGCGCTTCGCGGCCGATGCGTCCGTCGCGGCGAGCGAGGTCCACGCCAGGGCGAGGCCGCAGAGCGCCGTGACCAGGCTGCGAGCGCGGCGAATCGGGGGGCAGGCGGGCGCCGCGGTGACGGCCGGTGAGAGCTGGGTGTACATGGGTCCTCCGCTGATGCGGGCGAAGCATGGGCGGGCCCAGGGGCCAGGGTCAAACGGGCGGGATGAAACACTCTCGGGGGCCGCCGTCTCCTTCACATAGGCCGCCCTTCTCCGCCCGTCGAAGCCCTGGAGCCCCTATGCCAAAGCTCACCGCCCCGATCCTCGCTCGCCTGCCCGTCGCCCTGGCCCTCCTCGCGCTCGGACCGGGCTGCCAGCGGGCCGAGCCGGCCAAACCCACCCCAGCCGCACACCAGCAGCCGCGCGGCGCGCCGGCGACGAAGCCGGTGCAGCACATGGACGCCGCAGCCTTCGCCAAGGCCGCGCTGCACGACGGAGCCCCGCGCGCGGGCGTCGTCGTGCTCGACGTCCGAACGCCGGGTGAGGTCGCCCGTGGCCACCTGCCTGGCGCGCGCATGATCGACAGCTCCGACCCGCAGTTCACCCAGAAGGCCGGCCGCATGGCGCGCGATCAGCCGGTCTACATCTACTGCCACTCGGGCCGCCGGAGCGCGGCGTCCGCGGCTCGCCTGAGCCGTCTCGGCTTCCAGCAGGTGATCAACCTGCGGGGGGGCATCTCTGGATGGCAGCGGGCCGGACTCCCGGTCGTCCGGGACTGAAGCCCCGGCGGCGAGCAGGCCGAGACCACGCCGACGGCCTTCGACGCAGCCGTGGCCAAGCACGCGCAGCTGTTGGTGGACTTCGAGACGCCCTGGTGCGCCCCCTGCAAGCGCATGGGCCCGAAGGTCGAGGCCGCCGCCAAGGCGCGCGGGCTGACGCTGCTGCGAGTCGACATCGACACCAGCGAGGCCCTGGCGACGCGTGAGCGGGTCGTCGGCGTGCCTGTGCTGGCGCTCTACAAGGGCGGCAAGCGCGTCTGGCGTCACGGCGGCGAGCTGGACGCCAAGGCGCTGGCGGCAGCCTTGGACCGCGCGCTCGCAGGCGGCGCGAAGCCTACGGCCTCGCCGTAGCGCTCCGCACGGGGAGCGGTGCATCGCTTGGATATTGGCGCCGCGCCCGAGGGGCGCGTATCAGCGCGGTCATGTGAGGCACCGGGGATGC
>JAUIAC010000707.1 GCA_030425545.1 bacterium
CCGCCTGCTGGGCGCGGGTGATCAGCAGCGCGTGCCGAGACTTCGGGCGCAGCGGGACCATGGGCGCGAAGAGGGCCGTGGTGCCGTCGTCGGCGAGGGCTGACTCGAAGGGGACGCGCTTGGCGGTCGGCTCGAGCTGCCACAGCTGCACGCCCGCGGAGGCCACCGACGCCGTCGCGCCGGAGGGCAGGGCCGCTAGCGGCCCGGAGAAGCGGACGAAGAGCGACGCGGTGGTGCCCCAGCCGTCCAGCCGGCCGAGGTCTTGGATGACCGGCTGAAAGCTCGCGGGCAAGGCGCCGACCCAGGGTGTGTCCGCGTCGACCTGCACGCGCAGGCCGGTGGGCGTCTCCGCGCTGGCCACGGTCCACAGATCGTCTGGGAAGACGTCGAGGCTCGTGCTGGTGAAGGGGGCGTAGACCAGCGCGGTGTCGCCAGCGCAGAGGTCCAGCGTGCGTGGCGGGCCAATGTTGACGCCCTGGCCGCCGTCGCTGCCGCCGTCACCGGTCGCCCCATCGCCGGTGGCCCCATCGCCGGTGACCCCGTCGACTGAGGTCCCGTCGCTGGCGACGCCGTCGGCCTGCTCGGGCCCGCCCTCGTCACCGCCGCTGCAGCCCAGGGCACAGAGGAGGCTCAGGCAGGTCAGAGCGGCGGCAGCGCGAGGCTTGGACGCGCTCACCGGCCCGGACGCTTGCGGCCGCCGCTGCTAGGCGCAGGCTTGGGCGCGGGCTTGGGGGCCGGCGCCGCCGTCGACGCCGCACGGGGCGGCGTGCCCATGGTGCTGGCGCCGCAGTTCGGCACGCTCAGCGCCATGCCGCGGCCGAGTCGCGAGCTGGTGGCGTAGGCCTTGAGCGCCGCAGGCAGCGCGGCCTTGAGCGTGTCGATGCGGCGCTGCGTGGCCGGGTGCGTGCTCAGCAGCTCCGGCGGCGCCTTGCCCGCGGTGACCTTGGCGAAGCGCTGCCAGAAGGCGACCGCCTCGTTCGGGTCGTAGCCAGCCTTGGCCATGTAGATCAGGCCCATCTTGTCGGCCTCGAGCTCCATCTCGCGCGAGTAGGGCAGCATCAGCCCCACGTTGGCCCCGACCCCGAGGGCGCCCATGATCTTGTCGTGCGCGGCGGCGTCCTTGAGCGTCACCTGGGCCGCCTTCATGCCCGCGTCGAGGATGAGGCTGCGGGACATGCGCTCGGCGCCGTGGCGCTGCACAGCGTGCGCGACCTCGTGACCGATGACCGCGGCGAGCCCTGCGGCGTTGCCGGCAGGCCCGAGCAGCCCGGTGTAGACGCCGACCTTGCCCCCCGGCAGCGCGAAGGCGTTGGCGGTCTTGGGCGCGTTGAAGAGGTGGAACTGCCACTTCCAGTTCGGGTGCGGGGACACCGCGGCGATGCGCCGGCCGATGTCGAGCAGCAGCGCGTTGGCCTGCTGGTTGGTGCAGCGCTTCTCCTTGGCGTTGATCTCCTTGAACGCCTGCTCACCCAGGCTCATCTCCTGCGACGAGGGGATCAAGATCAGGGCGCGGCGGCCGCTGTGGGTCGCAACGCACCCGGAGAGCAGCGCGACCAGGGCGCAGAGCGCGGTCAGACGTAGGGTGACGAGCAGCTTGGACATGCAGAAACCTCCGGCTGGGGCGCTCGGAGGCTAGGAGTCCGCGGAGCAATCCGCAACGGCGTGGGTCAGCAGAAGTTCTGGGTGACCCAGACGCGCCCGTCGGCGCCGATGACCACGCCGATGCCCTGCCGGCGCCACTGCGGCTTGAGCAGGTTGGCGCGGTGACCGGGGCTGTTCATCCACCCCACGACCACCCGCTGCGCGACCTGGTAGGGCGTGCGGAAGTCGGTCGGCACGCGTCGACCGTCGTCGTAGACGATGAAGCGCGCGTTGTGATGGGTCAGCGCCAGGTTCTCGCCGCCGGTCAGGTAGCTGCGCTCCGTCAGGGGCACGCGGCACACGTAGGACGCGCGGCTGTAGCGCTCCGGAAAGCCCTCGCCCTCGGGGCTGTTGTGGGCGAAGTAGTCGCGGTTGAGCATGTCGCGGCTGTGGCCGACCGCGACGCCGCCGAGGCGGCTGTCCCACGCCAGCGCGCTGAGGCGATGGCGCGCGCGGACCCGGTTGACCTCTTGGTGCACCAGCCGGGCGAGCGTGGGCGCGTCGATGCGGGTGGCGCCCTGGCCGCGGCGGTTCACCTCCTGCGTCGCCGGCGCGTTGGACGCACAGCTGGCGAGCGCGCCGGACAGGGCGACGGTGAGGGCGACGACGAGTGCGGTGCGTGGCGACATGGACGGCTCCTTGTCCATTGGACGCACGAGAGGTCGATTCGGTTCACGCGTCGCCGGTAGGGGTCGCAAAATCACAGCGCCGTGCGCAAGCGGAGCGGCTCCTCGGGAGGGCCGCGCTCGCTGTGACGCTTGTCGGCGTGGGGAAGGCTGCCGCGCAGAGCAGCCGCGCGACCGTACGCTTCGAGCCGCGTGACGTGGGGGCCGAGGGGGACATGAGCCACGCATGTCGCCGAGCCCACGGCGGCTTGGCCCAGCCAGGCCTCGGCGGCCCCGCGACTTG
>JAUIAC010000708.1 GCA_030425545.1 bacterium
CCGGAGGGCACCACCCCGAGCCGCGGGCCGCCATAGCCGACGACCTCGGAGATGCCGAGCGACACCAGGGCCGCGACCAGCACCCCCGGAAACATCGGGTGCACGCGGCGTCCGCCGAGCACCAGCACGAGTGTGAGCAGCGAGAAACCCACGGCGCCGAGGTCCCACGTCGTGGGGGCTGCCAGCACCTGGGCGGCGCGCCCGAGCACCGTGCCGCCCGACACCGACACGCCGAGCGCTGCCGGGAGCTGGCTGGCGAAGATGAGCAGCGCGGCGGCGAAGATGAAGCCGCGCAGCACGGCCGTGGTCATCAGGTAGCTGATGGCGCCCGCCCGCAGCACGCCGATGGCGACCCGCACGAGCCCGACCACCACGGCGAGCAGCGCGGCGAGCGGCAGCAGGTCGTCCGGCGTGGCGAGGGTGCTCAGCGCGCCCAGGGTGAGCAGGCTCGTCGTGGCCACAGGCCCGGTCTGAATCCACGCAGACGACGCAAAGAAGGCGGCGAGCAGCGCCGGCAGGGCCGCGGCGTAGAGGCCCAGGTGCGCCGGGAGCCCGGCGAGCTCGGCGTAGGCCATGCTCTGGGGCACGGCCACCAACGCGACCGTGACGCCGGCGACCAGATCCGGCCAAAGGGTCCCGGAGCCCGGACTGCGCGCCGGGTGGTTGGACGGTGCGGGGTGGGTCACGTGGCGACCACCGCCAGCGGAGCGTCAGGGTTCACGGGGGATCACCACCGCTGCCGCGCGCACGATGTCGGGCGCGAGGGCCGGCGCGCAGCCCCACCCCCGTAGCAGGTCGGCCAGCGCCGCCCCAGCCAGGGCGCCGGAGCGCAGGGCGGCGGGCTGGTGGCGGTCTCGCTTGCGCAGGTGGTCCAGGCCGTGGACCGTCGCCCACAGGACGTGGGTCCGAGCGAGGGCGTCTCCCGGCGCGAGCGCGCCCTGCGCCGCCGCGACCGCGAGGTGCCCCGCCACCTGGCCCAGCAGCCCCTCGAGCACCACCGCCACCGCCCGCGCGCCCTCGTCGTCGAGCAGCGGCTTGGGCGAGGACAGCGACGCGTCGATGAGCCGGTGGCGCTCTGGCGTGTGCACCGCGTGCGAGAGATAGCTCAGGGCTGCGGCGCAGGCCCGCACCAGCGCGGCGCGGCCGGGCGACAGCTCGGCTCCCTCCGCGCGGGTGACAGCGGCGTCGGCGGCGCGCGCTAGGTCCACCGCGAGCGAGGCCACCGCCCGCTCCTGCAGCGCCGCGACCAGGCCCGACTTGCCCGAGAAATAGCGGTACATCGCGCCGACGGCCATGCCCATGCGCTCGGCCAGGCGTCCGATGGTGAGCCCCTCGACACCGTCCTCGAGCACGATGGCCATGGCCGCGTCGAGCATCGCGTCTCGGCGGGCAGCGCGGCGACGGGTGCGCCGGATCTCCGCCCGGCTCGGGGCCGCGGGGCGGAGGGACGCGGGCCCCTGCGCCTCACCAGACGCGTCGGGCCCGGGCGCTGTGGCGTCGGTCACGGACATGGTCACTGCATCTCCCACCTGTCACCTCCGTGTCAACCGAGGTGAATCTGGTTCATTTCAGCGCTGGCTTCCGCGTGCGGAAGTGGGCGTCGACGTCGGTGACCACCTCCATCACCGAGTCGGCGTAGCGCATGTCGTCGCGGGAGCGCCCCCACTTGTCGGAGTACATGTTGAAGTAGAGGCTGCCCGAGTGGCACTCCTCCGAGAGCTGTGCCTTGGGCACGTCGACCAGCTTGCACGACGCCGCGGCGCCGTCGCAGGCGGGGTCGATGCACTGCTTCCACCCCGACTTGCTGGGGTGCTCCTTGCACGCGCAGTGGTGGATGCCGGTCTTGCTGTCGATCTCGCAGCACTCGCCGTCGGGGAACACGATGATGGCCTTGGGGAGCGACCCCTCCGCCATCTTGGTGCTCAGGATCAGGCCGGCGGGCGTGAGGTCCTCGACGCTCATGCCGAGACCGTGCAGGAAGTAGAGCACCGGGTAGCGCTGGGCCGCGTTGGCGGCGTCGTCGTAGCCCGGCGGCAGCGCCACCACGTAGGTGCGGCGGGACTTCAGCGCCTTCGAGTAGAAGTCGCGCACCTCGCTGAGCCCGACCCCCGAGCTGGGCGTGGCGCCGAGGTCCGGATCCGGGAAGCGCACGATCGCCCACATCATGTAGGTCAGCAGCCGGTTGAGCGCCTGCAGGCCGGTGCCCACGTGCTTGCCGTCCCCGAGCTCCTTGTCCTTGTCGCTGGCCTTCGGGTCGCCGTACTCCACGTAGACATGCTTGCCCACCGCGTCCGGCCCATAGTCAGCCGAGAAGCCCTTCTCGATGAGCTCGGTGCCCTTGAGGCCCGGCAGCAGCGCCGTGTCGCGGTCGGTGTGGCCCTGGTAGTGGCGCACGTCCTGTCCGCGCGCCTTCAGCGCCGCCACCACCCGCCGCGTGGACACCGGGGCGTGCAGCGCGTCGCGGATGCCGGAGTCCAGGAAGAGGTCGAGCCCGTGCAGCTCCGCGTCGGTCGCCAGCTCGACCGCGCTCGCCGCGCTGACGTC
>JAUIAC010000709.1 GCA_030425545.1 bacterium
GGGCGACCTGGGGGTGAAGTGGCGGGTGCGCGGGCGGTACGCCGGTGGGACCTTGGCCAGGGCGGCGGCGACCTGCGCGCGGAGCGAGGCGGGCCAGGCCGGCGCGCCGGGAGCCGGCTTCCACACGCCGGTCACCGCAGCCCTTGGCGCGGCGCGCGGGGCGGCCTCTGCCTTGGCGACTCGACGCGCGGAGGAGGGTGACTGCGAGGGCGACGGCGACGGCCCGGTGCGCTTGCGCGTGCAGCCGACGGCGCACGCGACGCTGAGCGCGGTCACGACCGTCACGACCGCCCCGAGTGCGCCACGCCACACCGAACGAGCCGCACCGCCCCGGCGCAGCGCCGTCCGCGCCTGATCGACGCGTGGCAGACCGCGGCAACCCTGGTCTGCGTTGTCGTCCGCTGGACACGGGACGCCAGCGCGGAACACAGCTCGCGCCGCCCTGCCCTCGTGCGGAGCTCGGCGCGAGCGTCGCGCGGCGCTGGGGACAGACGAGGACGTGGCAGGAGCGACAGGTGTCATGCGGCGACGCTACCAGCCCCGCCGTGATTTGACGCACGTCGCGGCCACTTCCGGCGCCGCGTCGGTGTGGTACCTTGCGGCGCACAGGCCCTCGCTCCGACCCTCCGTTGAGACATCGCATGCGCGCCAGACCCAACTTCGCTCCCCAACGCACCGGCGCGCTCGCCGTCTGCGCGATGGTCGCTGCCATCGCCGCGACGACCGCCGTGACCACCTTCAGCGTCCCCGCCCAGGCCGCGTCCAAGGCGGAGATCCAGGCGTTCAACGCCCGCCCCCGCGCCGCCGTGGCGCTGCGGCGGGCGAAGGCCTACGCCCAGCAAGGGCGCGCCGGCAAGGCCGTGAACTGGGCGGAGCGCGCCGTGTGGTGCCGGGACAGTACGGCCGCGCAGCGCGCCGCCGCCGCCAAGCTGCAGGAGCGGCTCAAGTGGCGGCTGCGGGACGCCGGGTTTGGCGTGGTGGAGGTCCAGGTCGGCCCCGAGGGCGCCGTGCTCTCGGTCGACGGTCAGGTCTTCCGCCCGCTGCGCACGCTCTACCGCCTCTGGCTGCCCAAGGGCTCCCACCAGCTCGAGGTCAAGAAGCCGGACTTCCACACCTTTCGCAGCATCATCACGGCGAAGCCGGGGGAGACCCGCCCGCTGCGCGTGCAGCTGAGCTACGCGGTCCAGCCCGTGGTGACCTTTCTGGTCAAGCCGGTGACCGCGGAGATCTGGCGGGCGAAAGACTTCCTCGGCTTCTCCACCAAGCGCACGTTTACGCTGCCCGCGGGCAAGTCGCTCATCGAGGTCCGCGCGCCCGGTTACACCAGCTGGGTGCGGACCCTGACCCTCAAGGCGGGGGACAAGCGGACGTACCGGCTCTTCCTCGACCGGGCGGTGACCAAGGGCAAGAGTCGCCCCTCGGCGTCCAACGTCCAACGCAAGCTGACGCCCCTCGAGCTGGCCAACCGGGGCGAGCGACACCGCCTCGGCCGACGCCCAGTCGACGCGCCGCGACACCGCGTGTACCGCGGCGCCGGTGGCGCGCCGGAGCCGATGAAGCAGAGCAAGCCAGACTGGAAGAAGGTGGACGGCAAGGGCGGCAGCGCGCCCGCTAGCGACGCGGACGAGCCCCCACCTCCGCCGGACGACGACGGCGGGGACGAGGGTGACCTGGGCGACGACGGCGGCGATGTCGGCGGCGGAGACAGCGGCGGCGAGGCCGGCGGCGCAGACACCAGCGTCAGCGGCACCCTGTCCAACGCCACCAAGGGCTGGATCTACTCAGGCATCGGCCTCGCCCTGCTCGCGGGTGGCGCCGGCACGTCGATCTACGGCGTCGCCCAGGCCAACGACGCCAACGGCCTGCCCCTCGGCAGCAGCGCGTACGACAGCACCTACGCGGCGGCGACCAACATGACCTACGCCGGCTACGGCAGCGCCGGGGTCGGCGCCATCTCGCTGGTGGTCGGGGGCTTCTACCTCTTCTCGGAGGGCGGGCTCTCGCGCCGCGGGCGTGGCTTCTACCTGCTGGGCACCGGGCTGGTCACGGGGCTGGTCGGCGGCTGGCTCGTGCTCGACGCGGTGCAGTCCGCCGAGACAGCCAACTCGCTACCGCTGCGCCACCACACCTACGACACCCGCTTCGACGGCGCCGAGTCCAACTGGCGCGCGGGGGTCATCGCTGGCGGCGTCGGCGGCGTGGTCGCGCTGGTCGGGGCATGGATGGCGCTCACCGGCGGAGACGGCGGAGACAGCGCAGACGCAGGCAGTTGGTGGGACAAAGCGACCCTGATGCCAACCCTGGGGCCTCGGCGGGCTGGGCTCGCGCTGACCTTCTGAGCCGGGCGACTGGGCCATGGATCAGGCCCGGCCGGAGACCTCGTTGAGCTCGGTCTCGGCCTCCAGCAGTCGGTGCTCGACCTCCGACAGGCGAGGGCCGCCCCCGCGCTGACTCAGGTAGTTCACGTAGGACCGCAGCCCGGTGACCCGGTGGACCAGGTCCCCCATCTCGCGGAGGGTCTGCAGCCCGTCCTCGA
>JAUIAC010000710.1 GCA_030425545.1 bacterium
GCGCGCGGCGCAAGCTAGGCGTGCTCGGGCCCGTGTGGCGGGCGCTGTGCGCAAAAGCCTGGATTTTTCGGGCGACCTGCCGCAGCTTCCGCCAATGCAGACACTTCCGACCGACCTCCGACAGCTCCCCGACCTCACCGCGGCCGACAAGCGCGCCCTGCGCGAGGCGCTCCGCGACGCCGGCGCCTTCGACCGCAAGCCGACCCGCGGCTGGCTCTTCCTCGCCGTCATGGCCGTGCTCGGCGTGGCCACCGTGGTCGCCATGTGGCAGCTCACCGGATGGCAGCGCTGGGCCCTGGCGCCGCTGGCCGGACTCTGGCTCACCGTGGGCGCCATGCTCGGCCACGAGGGCTGCCACAAGAGCCACGCCGCCTCGGGTCCGCACAACGCCTTCTACGCTGGCGTCGCCTTCCCGCTCCTCAGCGGTCTCAGCGCGGCCTACTGGACCCACAAGCACAACCGCCTGCACCACGCCCACCCGAACGACGTGGTGCTGGACCCCGACGTCAACATCCGCCCCATGGCCGGCCACCAGGAGGCCTACGAGGTCGCCGGACCCGGCCGCCGCGTGCTGCATCGCTACCTGCAGGCCTGGCTCTTCTGGCCGCTGGCGAGCCAGCTGCACTGGGCGCTGCGCTGGTCGAGCGTCAAGCACCTGTGGGCCTGCGCCCGCGCGCCGGCGTCCGAGCGCAAGCGCGACCGCGTGTTCTGGTACGACGTCACCGGCCTGGCGCTCCACTTCGGTCTGTGGATCGGGCTGCCGAGCGCGCTCTTCGGCTTCGGCGCCGCGCTGCTGATGTACCAGGTGGTCTGGAGCGTGGTCGGGCTCTTCCTCTCGGCGATCTTCTCGCCCGCGCACATGGGCCTGCCCCTGCTGGACCAGCGGCGCTCTCAGCCCATGGACGGCTGGATGCAGCAGCTGGTCACCACCCGCAACATCACTGTGCCCTTCGGCCTCAACTGGGCCTTTGTCGGCCTGCAGTACCAGCTCGAGCACCACCTCTTCCCGCGGATCCCGCACCACCAGCTGCCCAAGGCGGCCCCGATCGTCGAGCGGTGGGCCACCGAGCGTGGCTTCCCCTACCAGCGCATCGGCCTCTTCGCCGGGCTCTGGGACGTCACGGCCTACCTCGCCCGCGCCTGGCGGGAGTCACCGCAGGACCTGAGCCCCGCCGCCGTGGTCGTGGGCCCCGCCACCGACGCGCCCGACACCGACGCGCCCGACACCGACGCGCCCGACACGCCCGCCGCCGACGCGCCCGCCGCCGCGGCCTGAGCGCCGCCCCGTCCCCAACCCTGGGACGCACGCCCCTCGGACCGGAGCGCCGCGTCAGTTCTGTGCGGTCTGCTGCTTGGCGACCTCGGCGTGCACCATCTCCATGTCGAGCGCGCCGACCTTGGTGATCAGCTCCTCCAGCGCCGCTGGCGGCAGCGCGCCGGGCTGCGAGTAGACCAAGACGCCCTCGCGGAAGGCCATGAGCGTCGGGATCGAGCTGATGCCGAAGGCGGCCGCCAGCTGCTGCTCGTCTTCGGTGTTCACCTTGGCGAAGTAGCCGTCCGGGTGCTTGCTGGCGGCCTTCTCGAACACGGGCTTGAAGGTGCGGCACGGCCCACACCACGGGGCCCAGAAGTCGATGAAGACGGTCTCGTTGTCGCGGATCACCGCCTCGAAGCGGTCGAGGCTGAGGTCGTGGGCTTGGCTCATGGTGGGCTCCTTGGGCCGGTGGGCCCGGGTCGTCGGGGGCGCGCCCGCGGTCGGGCGGCGAAGGTGCGCGGCGGCACGGACGACGATGTCCGCGCCCCGCTATGGCTAGAGTCGTCGCGCGCGCCAGACGTTACGGCGGGTCGCCGGTGAGCCCGCGGTAGTAGCGCTGCACCCGGGCGTCGTAGCCGGCTGGGGCGCGCCGCTTCATCGCCCGCAGCACCTCCTGCCGGAAGTCTTCTCCCGAGTCGTTGTCGTTGCCGCTGCGGATCTCGACCCGCCGCCCGCCGGCGCGGCGGTTGGGGCGCCCCGCACCCTCGGTCGGCCGCGGCCCTTGCGTCGGCCGCCGCGCCCCGCGGCCGGCGCCGGGGCTGCCACGCGCCTGGTCGAGCAACCTGCGGGCCTGGTCGAGGGCGCTCTGCACCTCGCGCATCTGCTGGTGCGCGCGGCTCGCGTCGGACGCCCGCAGCGATCCCGCCGACTGCCGCATCATCCCGTGGGCGTGGTCCAGGCGCGCACCCACCTGCCGCTGGAGCGCGGGGTGGGCGTGGCCGTCTCGCTCCAAGCGCTTGCGCACCTTGTCCAGCCGGCGTCGCAGCCGGTCCTGCGCGCTCCCGCTGCGACGCAGCTGCCGTTGGGTCGCCGGGTCGTGCAGGGCCACCGGCGCCGGCAAGGCCTCACGCAGCTGCGTCGCCGCCCGCGCGCTCCGGTCCAGCGCCGCCCGCAAGCGACGGCCGTCGGCCGCCTTGTCGGCCCCCGCCAGCTGCAGGTCGCCGCTCGCCTGCGCCAGCTGCTCGCGGGCCTCCTGCAAGGCCTGCAGCGCCCGGTC
>JAUIAC010000711.1 GCA_030425545.1 bacterium
CCTCGCCGCTCTTGCAGATGGCGTCGATCTGCCAGCCCGCCTCGTCGAGGATGTCCTGCGGGTCCGAGCTGCGCGGCACCTCGTAGCGGATCTCCACCGGGTGCGGCCGGGCGTCGATGGCGACCTGCGGCACGGCTGTGCCCAGGCCGTCGAAGAAGCGGACGAACTGCCCTGGGTCGATGGTCGCCGAGCTGATGATGACGCGCAGGTCGGCGCGGTTGCGCACGGCGCGGTGCAGCAGCCCGAGCAGGAAGTCGATGTTGAGCGAGCGCTCATGGGCCTCGTCGATGATGATGACGCCGTAGTCGTCGAAGTCGGGCGTCTCGCGCGCCTCCTGCAGCAGGATGCCGTCGGTCATCACCCGCACGCGGGTGGCGTCGCTCGACTGGTCGTCGAAGCGGATGGTGTAGCCCACCTCCTGGCCGACCTCGACGCCCTGCTCCTCAGCGATGCGCCAGCAGACGCTCACCGCCGCGATGCGACGGGGCTGGGTCAGCCCGATCACCCGCTCGGTGACGCCGGCCTCGAGCAGCATCTGCGGCAGCTGCGTGGTCTTGCCCGAGCCGGTCGGCCCCTCGATGACCACGACCTGATGCCGCCGCACCGCGTCGAGGATCTCGTCGGCGTGGGCGTACACCGGCAGCGTGCGCGCGCGCTCGCGCAGCGACAGGCCCGGGGCGGGCGTCTCGGGGGCGGGCTGTGGGGGAGAGTCGTTCAGTCGAGCACCACGTTGTGACCTTCGGTCGCAGCCAGGATCTCAAGGCTCGCGTCCCGTTCGGCCGCCAGCGCCTGACAGTGTGCCAGCTTTGCGTCCACCGCGTCGTCGTCGTGCATGGGATCGTGCGAAAAGAGCGCCAGCCGCTTGACCTGGGCGTCGATGGCGACGTCGAGCGCGTCGACATAGCAGGTGTGGCCCCAGCCGACCTTCTTGTCGTACTCGTTCGGCGCGTACTGCGAGTCGGCGATGTAGAGGTCCGCGCCCTGCGCCAGGTCGACCAGCTGCGCGTCGCGCTTGCGACCGTAGGCCTCGCCCTGACCGTCCGGTCGGGCTTGCTTCAGCAGCGAGCGATAGGGCTCGGTGTCGGTGGCGTAGGTGACCACGGTGTCGCCCATGGCGACCCGGTAGCCCAGCGTGACGCCGGGGTGGTTCATGTAGGTGTACGAGACCTCGAATGGGCCGATGGTCACGGGGTCGCCGCGCAGCTCGGTCACCGCGATGTGGGCCGACATGTCGCCGAGGGCGACCGGGAAGTACTCGGGGTCCATCTGCCCGCGCAACACCTTCTCCAGCGGCTTGTCGACGCTGCGCGGACCGTAGATGTTGAGCTGGTTCCCAGGCACGAAGGCCGGCACGAAGAAGGGCAGGCCCTGGATGTGATCCCAGTGGGTGTGCGTCACCAGCATCTGCATGGTCAGCGGGGTGTCGCGCGCCCGGCGCATGAGGTCGATGCCGAGCCGGCGCAGGCCGGTGCCCGCGTCGAGGATCAGCAGGTGTTTGTCGTGCTCGATGGTGACGCAGGGGGTGTTGCCGCCGTAGCGGACGGTCTCCGGGCCGGGGGCCGCGATGGAGCCCCGCACGCCCCAGAAGGTGACCCGCGTGCGCCACGCGAGGCGGTCGAGGGTGGCGACCAGCTCGTCGGAGCTGAAGGGCTTGGCCAGGAAGGCGTCGGCGCCCATGTCGAGGGCCTTGCGCTGGTCGGACGCGAAGGTCTTGGCCGAGATGATGACCACGGGGATGTGCTGCGTGCCGGGCTCGGCCCGCAGGTGCTGCAGCAGCTCGTAGCCGTGCATGCGCGGGGTCATGAGGTCGAGCAAGATGGCGTCGAAGTCGCCCGCGCGGGCTTGCGCCAGGCCTTGCTCGCCGTCTTCGGCGACGCTCAGCTCGAAGTCAAGGGGCGCGAGCGCGGTGCGTACGAGGAGCTGAAACTCGGGCTCGTCTTCGACCAGCAGGACCCGACGGGTCATCACGGCTCCGGGGCGAGGGGTGGGTGTAGGCCGGATCGTACCCCACCGTTCGCCGAGCAACAACGGGCCGAGGGTGCGGACGCCATGGTGCTTTGGGCGCCGTGGGTCGGACCTGAGCTGCGGCGTTGAGGGGCGCTGCGGGCTCTGAAATGCTGCCCGGCGGTGGCCCCGGTGACGACTCCGGCGACGACAACGGCGACGACTCCGGCGACGACTACGGCGAGGACTTGAGGGGCGGCGTCGAGAGCAGCTTGAAAGGATCGATGATCACGGGCGCGTCGCCGTCGAGCCAGGCCTGCAGGAAGGCCTTGTCTTGCTCCAGCGCCTCCCGCGACGCGGGCACGTTGCCGTGCTTGGCGTCCTGCACCTTGCCGCCCTTGCTCTTGGTGATGCGGTCGAACTGGAACACGCCGGCGGTGACGCCCGACACGTTGCCGCTGACGGGCAGGGTCACACCACCTTGGACGATGCCCACCGGCTGCAGCTCGGGCCCCACCTGCGGCGTGCCCATGGCGCGGGCCAGGGCGCGGTTGGCGACGTTGGGGACCACGTCGTCG
>JAUIAC010000091.1 GCA_030425545.1 bacterium
TGGACCTGCTGGCCGACGACCTGCGCGCGCTCAAGGTGCGCAGCCTGCTCTGTTATGAGACCTCGGACCGAGACGGAGACGCGGTGCGCGACGCTGGCCTGGCCGAGAACGCGCGCTTCGTCGCGCGCGGCAGCGACGGCTGGAGCGCTGGGCTGCTGGGGGCACACGCCTCGTTCACCCTCAGCGACGCGACCCTCGACCGGCTCGCTGAGCACGCCGAGTCCTTGGACGTCGGGCTCCATGTGCACGTCGCCGAGGGCGCCACGGACCGCGCCGAGACGGCGGCCATGACCCCGACGCCCCTGCTCGAGCGCTTCGCCAGCCGCGGCCTGCTGCGCCCCGGCACGATCCTCGCCCACTGCGTCGACCTGAGCGCTGACGAGCTGGCGCAGGCCGACGCGGCCGGCTGTACGCTGGCGCACAACCCGTCCAGCAACCTGAACAACCGCGTCGGCTTTCAGCCGGTCTGGCGGTCGAGCGACCGAGTGGTGCTCGGCACCGACGGCATCGGCGCGGACCTCTTCACCGAGGCCAAGAGCGCGTACTTCCGCGGCACGGAGGCCACCGGCGCGCTCTCTCCCGGGCGTGTCCTCGCGATGATCGACCGGTCGGCGCAGCTGCTCTACGGCGCGCTCGGCGTCGACGGCGGCGTCGTGTGCCCCGGCGCGGTCGCGGACCTCATCTGGCTCGACTACGACAGCCCGACCCCGCTGACGGCCGACACGCTCGCAGGGCACTTCGTGTTTGCGATGCACGCCGGCCTGGTCCGGCGGGTGTGGGTGGGGGGCGACGCCGTGGTGGTCGACGGCCAGCTGGCGCACGTGGACGAGGCGGCGGAGCGGGCCCTGGCGCGCGAGCAGGCCGTGGCCCTGTGGGCGCGGCGAAGGTAGGAGCGTGTCGCGCATGCCGCCTCGGCGGCTTCGTCACGCTGACACGTCGCCCTGCTCGCGGCTACTCGGGCCGCCAGGTCTCGCGCGCGATGCGCAGCGAGTCGCGGACCTGCTCCGTGTCCGCGAACTCCGACTCGACAAAGTCGAGGCCGTCCACCAGCCAACCGGCGAGCGCGGGGCTGGTGAGCCGATAGAACACGTGCCGGCCTTCGCGGCGCATGCGCACCAGCCGCAAGCCGCGCAGCTTGGCCAGGTGCTGCGACACGCGAGAGTGCGAGCAACCGACCGCGTTCATCAGGTGGTTTACGTCCTGTTCGCCGTCACGCAGGGCCTCGACGATGCGAATGCGCTGGGCGTGTCCCAACACGTGCAGCATCGACGCCAGCTCCTGCGCTGCCCGTTCTCTGGCCGACATGGCGCTCCTCCCACCCCGTGAAATTCAGACAGATCGCTCGCTTGATCGATGGCCGCCGTCGAACCATCGAAAGCAGCTTCACATATGCGTACGTTCGCACATATTCACGTGCATTCCAACCGCGCGGTCTTCGAAGAGCGCCCGCCTGCGCCGCGACCGACCGGGCTTCTTGCTTGCGGGCGCCCGCAGGGGCGCTGCCGATCACCGGCGTCGTGGTGCGCACGAAGGCCGAGGCCGGCGGGCGAGGTCCATTGCGCCGCCGGCGCCGAGTCGCCGCAGCTCAGGGCCAGAGCCCCGCACGGCGGTCAAGGCTGGCCAAGGCTCCCAAAGGCGCGGTATGCAAGCGCCCCGACCGGGAGGACCCCATGGCCGAGCTCGTACCTGTCCCCTTTCCCAAGCTCGTCCGCGCGATGTTCACGTCGCTGGCGGAGCGAGACGCCATCTTCGACATCCCGCGGGCGCGCTTCTTCTACACGCCCGAGGGGCGCGACCTGTCGGTGCGCTTCCACGGCGCCCGGGCCGCGACGCCCTTTGGTCCCGCGGCCGGCCCACACGCGCAGATGGCGCAGAACGTGGTCATGGCCTGGCTCACGGGCGCGCGCATCCTCGAGCTCAAGACCGTGCAGGTGAACGACGCGCTCGAGCTGCCGCGCCCCTGCATCGACGTGCCCAACCTGGGCTTCAACGTCGAGTGGTCGCAGGAGCTCAAGGTTCCGCAGTCGCTGGCCGAGTACGTCAAGGGCTCGATGCTGGTGGACATGCTGATCCACAGCTCGACCCTGCACACCCAGGCGCCCATCCCGAGCGGCAGCGCGGCCGACCCCGCCCCGCCGCTGCAGCTCTCGCCGGGCGACGACGACACCCTCTTCGACATGTCCGTGGGCTACGACCTGGCCGGCATCCGCGGCGAGAAGGTGCGGGCCTTCATCGACGGCATGCGCGACGCCAGCGCGCTGGTGGCCCACTTTCGCGCCCAGATCCCCGAGCCGTGGGCCCACCTGCGCGACATCCCCTTCCGCACCCGCATCAGCGACGCGATCACCCTCAGCACCTTCCACGGCTGCCCGCCGGACGAGGTCGAGGCCATCGGCGCCCACCTCATCGACGACCTCGGCATCCACACCATCATCAAGCTCAACCCGACCCTGCTCGGGCCGGACCGGCTGCGGGCGCTGCTCAACGACCACCTGGGCTACGACGACCTGCGCGTGCCGGACCACGCCTTCACCGACGACATGCAGTGGGACCAGGCGGAGGGCATCCTGACCCGGCTCAAGGCGAAGGCGGACGCGGCTGGGGTGGGCTTCGGCGCCAAGTTCACCAACACGCTCATCGTCGAGAACTATCGCGACGTGTTCCCGGCGACTGAGAAGGTGATGTACCTCTCCGGCGACCCGCTGCACGTGCTCGCCATGACGGTGGCGGCCGACTTCCGCGAGCGCTTTGGCGACGCCCTGCAGTACTCGTTCTCGGCCGGCATCAAGGCGACGAACTTCGTCGAGGCGGTGGCCTGTGGTCTGACGCCCGTGACCGCGTGCACCGACCTGCTCAAGAAGGGCGGCTACGGCCGCGCCCAGAAGTACATGCGCAACCTCGCCAAGGCGATGACGGTGGTCGGCGCGACCTCGGTCGACGCGCTGATCCTGGGCCGCGACCCCGATCCGGCCGCGTCGCTGGCGGCCGCGGCCCCGGCGCTCGCGGCGGACGTCCGCGCGGCCTTGTCGGAGCAGGTCAAGCGCGACGCCTCAGGCGCCGCAGCGGCGCTGACGGCCGCCCTGCCGGACGACCCCGACGCGCTGCGCCGCTGGGTCCAGACCGCCGCCCACGCCAACGCCGTGGCCTACCGAGCCCACCTGCACGGCGACGGCGGGGCGGCCTACGGCAAGGCGAAGCTGCCCAAGCCCCCGAAGAAGCCGGGCACCACCCTGTGGATGTTCGACTGCCTGACCTGCGACATCTGCGTCCCCGTGTGCCCCAACGACGCCAACTTCACCTACGACCTCGACGTCGACACGGTGCCGGTGGAGAAGGCGGTCAAGGGAGCGCAGGGCTGGGTCTGGCTGACCTCCGACGGCGTGGCCGCCAACAAGAAGCACCAGATCGGCAACTTCGCCGACCTGTGCAACGAGTGCGGCAACTGCGACACCTTCTGCCCGGACCTGGGCGGCCCCTACCTGCTGAAACCCCGCTTCTTCGGCTCGCTTGAGGAGTGGCGCGCGTGGCCGGATCACGACGGCTTCTTCGTCGAGCGTGGCGAGGGCGCGCCCACGGCCGGGGGCAGCGCGCGGGTCGGCGACAGCGCGTGGGGCCGCTTCGAGGGTCGCGCCTACGCCGCTCGCGTGCGCGCCGACGGCCGCTTCGACTTCACCCACGAGGGCGTGGAGCTGGTGGTGGACCTGGACAGCCGGGACATCGACGACAGCGGCGCGGCCCTGGAGTCGGGGGCCGAGGTCGATCTGACCTACCTGCGGCTGCTGAACACCATGCGGCGCGCCATCTTGCGGCTGCCCGGACACTACCTCAGCGTGTGATCGCTCGGCCGCCGCAGGGCCTGCCGCCCCAGCGCAGCGACGCGATCCACACCGACATCCCCGACGCCCCCGCCCCGTCCCTGTGCCGGCGCGACGCGGCCCGACAGGAGAGACCATGAGCGACTACTTGCTGGACCTCGCCAAGAACCCCTACGCGCGCCAGGCGATTCAGACCTTGGGGCTGCCGATCCCGCTGCCGCGCTCGCTGCGGCGGGCCGAAGGGGCCGACCGCGCCGACGCCCTCGCAACGCTGCGGGTCATCGTCGGCGGCGAGGGTCCGCTCGCCCCGGTGGCGTCCGACGCCCTGACCCAGGCCGGCGCCGCGGTGAGCCGGGTCGAGCTCCAGAGTGAGCCCGGCCACGGCGACGGGCCTCACGTGCTGGTCTTCGACGCGTCGACCTTGAGCCAGAGCTCCGACCTCGCCCAGCTGCACGCCTTCTTTCATCCCCGTGTGCGGGCGCTCAAGGCCGACGGCCGCGTGGTGGTCCTCGGGCGCCCCCCGGCCAAGTGCGCGTCACCGGCGGCGGCGGCTGTGCAGCGTGCCCTGCTTGGCTTTGTGAAGAGCCTGGGCAAGGAGCTGGGCCGCAAGGCGTCCACGGCCAACCTGCTGTGGGTCGGCGAGGGGGCGGAGGCTCGGGTGGCGGCGCCGCTGCGCTTCTTCGTCAGCCAGCGGGCAGCGTTCGTCTCCGGTCAGGCGCTGACCCTCGGCAAGACCGCGCGCAGTGAGGTCCACGATCTGCTGGCGGCGCCGCTCGCGGGCAAGGTGGCGCTGGTGACCGGCGCGGCCCGTGGCATCGGCGCGGCCATCGCGACGCGGCTGGGCGAGGAGGGCGCGACGCTCGTGCTCGTGGATCGGCCCGAAGGGCAAGCCGGCATGGACGCGCTGCTGCGCCAGTTCTCCGGGACGAGCGTGGCCGTGGACCTGCTCTCGGAGGGGGCCATCGAGCAGGTGACCCAGCACGTGTCCGACACCTATGGCGGCGTGGACCTGCTGGTGAACAACGCCGGGGTCACCCGAGACCGCACGCTGGCGAAGATGAGCGCGCAGTGGTGGTCGCTGTGCCTGGACGTCAACCTCGGCGCCGCCATGGCGCTCACCGAGGCGCTGCGGCCCAAGCTGCTGCGACGCGACGGGCGGGTGGTGTTCATCTCGAGCATCGGTGGCATCGCCGGCAACCCGGGCCAGACCAACTACGGCGCGAGCAAGGCGGGGCTCATCGGCTACGCCGCGGCGCTCGGCACGCCGCTCGGGCGACGCGGCATCACGGTGAACTGCGTCGCGCCCGGCTTCATCGAGACCGCCATGACCGCGGCGATGCCCGCCGTGCCGCGCGAGGCCGGCCGGCGATTGAACGCGGTGTCGCAGGGCGGGCTGCCGCAGGACATCGCCGACGCCGTGACCTTTCTGTGCACGCCGGGCGCCCTGGGCGTCACCGGCCAGACCCTGCGCGTGTGCGGGCTGCACGTGGCGGGGGCCTGAGGTGCGCGGGCACGCGGAGAGCGCGCAGCCGGGGGTCCCTGCACCACCAGCGTGCCGGTGGCGCCCGCGCTGGGCGCTCCCGCGCTCGCTGGGGTCGCTGCTCGCGCTGGCGCTCGCCCTGCCGCTCACCGGGTGCCCGCAAGACACCCCGGACACCAACAACTTCGCCAGCGCGGACGGTGGCGCAGGCGACACGCTCGGCGCCGACCACAGCGACGCCGTGAAGCCCGACGCCGGAGCACCCGACACCGGGACGCCCGACGCTGGAACGCCCGACGCTGGGACGCCCGACACTGGGACGCCCGACGCTGGAACGCCCGACACTGGAACGCCCGACACCGGGACGCCCGACACCGGGACGCCCGACACCGGGACGCCCGACACCGGGACGCCCGACACTGGAACGCCCGACACTGGGACGCCCGACACTGGAATGCCCGACACTGGAACGCCCGACACTGGGACGCCCGACACTGGCTGCGTCACCGACAAGCAGTGCGACGACAACGACCCCTGCACCGCGTCTCAGTGCACCGGCGGCGTCTGCGATCACCTGCCGCTCACCGACTGGACCTCCTGCGGCGCCGGCAAGCAGTGCACCCCCAAGGGCGCCCCGGGCGGGTGCCAGGCCACGGTCCGCGGCAGCACCTGGGACATCGCCGCGGGCGACAAGACCAGCTGCGCCCTCCTCGCCGACGGCCAGGTGTGGTGCTGGGGCCGCAACGACGCCGCTCAGCTGCCCTTCGGCAAGGCCAGCGGCTCCGCCACGGGCTACCCCTGGCCCCAGCTCTCGGTGCTGGGCAAGACCGAGCAGGTGGCCCTCGGCCTGGGCTTCGGCTGCGCCTTGGACGCCGCTGGCAAGGTGCGCTGTTGGGGCACGAACGCCTACGGTCAGCTGGGCAATGGCACCACCACGTCCAAGGCCGTCGGCTCGCCGACACCGCTGAAGACCTCGCAGACCTTCGCGTCGGTGACCCTGGGCATCTCCCACGGCTGCGCCTTGCGGACCGACGGCGCCGCCTTCTGCTGGGGCATCGGCGGCGCGGGACAGCTCGGTGACGGCCAGGGCAAGAGCAGCACGTCGCCGGTGCAGGTCAAGGGGCTCTCAGGCCTGGAGCAGCTCGCCCTCGGCGAGGCCTTCACCTGCGCGCGGCACTTTGACGGCACAGCCTGGTGCTGGGGCACCAACGGCCAGGGCCAGCTCGGCGACGGCAAGGGCGGCACCAGCCAGTGGAGCGACGTGCCGGTGAAGGTGAGCCTCAGCGGCACGGTGACCGACCTTGCCGCCGGGCGCGACCACGCCTGCGCGATCACGGGCAGCGGCGCGAGCGCCAAGGTGTGGTGCTGGGGAGCCAACGGCGCGGGGCAGACCGGCGACGGCAGCGCGGGGCTGCCCAAGAAGTCCCCAGTGCAGGTCAGCGGCCTCACGTTCGAGCCCAAAGAGCTGAGCCTGGGCGGCAAGACCTCGTGCGCCTGGCAGCTGGGCGGCAAGCTCGCGTGCTGGGGCGACAACAGCTTCGGACAGCTCGCGACCAAGGCGGACACGGCGCCCCATACGAGCCCGGTGCCCGTCCAAGGCGTGTTGGACCTGAAGGAGCTCGTCGTGGGCGAGACGCACGTGTGCGCGCGCATCGTCGCCGATCAAGCGGCCTGTTGGGGGCACAACTACAGCGGTCAGGTGGGGGGCGGGAGCACGCTGGTCAAGGTCACCACGCCGACCATCGTCGGGCAGCCCGCGCCGTGAGCGAGCCGGACCGCCCCGACGCCGGGGTGCTGACCGACGGCGGGCTGTCGCTCCCCGAGCTCGCACACTGGCCCCACGCCCGCGACCGCATCCCCGACGTGCGCGACGGGCTGACTCGAGTCGAGCGCGTCGTGCTGTGGCAGCTCGACGCGCTCGAGCGGGAGCTGGGTGGGCGCGCGGTGCCGACGGCGCTGCTCTACGGCCGCGTGGTGGACCACGGCGTTCAGCTGCGCCCCCACGAGCTCACGGCGCTGCTGGGGCGGCTCGGCGCGCGCACCCGCCTGGCCTGAGGCGTCGGCCTGGCGCGGGCCGCGCAGCGCGAGCTTCACAGGTCAGCCGTGGTAGCGTGCAGCATGGCCCTTGCCCCCCAGCCATCCCTATCCGACGAGCAGGAGACCGTGGCCGTACAGGTCGCGCGGGTCGCGACGCCGTCCTCGCCGCCGAGCGATCAGCTCGCGCGGGCGGAGCGCATCACGCGCGCCATGGATCTGTCGCACGAGGACCCGACCCAGCGGCTCCGCCACAGCGGCCTGCGCACCGAGGAGCCTGCGCCACAGCTCCCGCCGGGGCTGCGCGCCTACCGGGTGACGCACACGCCGGACGCGGCCGCCGGGCTGGTGCTGGGCGAGGTCATCGCGAGCGGAGGCATGGGGACCGTGCTGGCCGGGACGCAGGTCTCCCTCGATCGTGACGTGGCGGTGAAGCGCGCCCATGACGACGCCCACCGACACACCACGGCCCTGCTCGGCGAGGCGCTGGTCACCGGCACCTTGCAGCACCCGAACGTGGTGCCGGTCTACGACCTGGCGCTCGACGACGCGGGCCGACCGATCCTGCTGATGAAGCGGGTCGAGGGCACCACCTGGACCGCCCGCCTGGCCGAGCGGCCGGCGGCCGACGACCCCCGCTGGGAGAGCTGGCTCGACGGCGAGCTGCGCGTGCTGCTGCAGGTGTGCCACGCGGTGGAGTACGCCCACAGCCGCGGCATCGTGCACAGGGACCTGAAGCCCGACAACGTCATGATCGGCGCCTTCGGTGAGGTCTACGTGCTCGACTGGGGGCTGGCGCTGCGCATGCACGACGCCGACGGCGCCCGGCGGGTCCACGCGGTCGACGAGTCTCAGGTCGAGGGCACGCTGGCCTACATGGCCCCCGAGCAGGCCGGCGCGGTGGAGGGCGGGGTCACCGAACACACCGACCAGTTCCTGCTCGGCGCCACCCTCTTCGAGCTGCTGACAGGCGCGGCCCCACACGCTCGCGACACGCTGGGCGCCACGGTCATGGCGGTGCTGGCGTGTGAGATCGCGCCGCTGCCGCCGCACGTGCACACCGAGCTCGCGCGGATCTGCCAGACGGCGCTCGGCCGAACGCCCGGCGAGCGCTACGCCTCGGTCGGCGCCCTGCGCGAGGCGCTCGACCGCTTCTTGGAGCGCCGCCCCGCCATCGACCTCGGGCGGCTCGCCGCGCAGCAGGCGTCCGAGCTCGAGGCGGCGATCCGAGCCGACGGCGACGCTGCGACGGTGCGGGAGCACTTCGCCCGGGCGAGCTTCGGCTTTCAGCAGGCGCTGGCCTTGTGGCCGGGCCACGACACGGCGCGAGAGGGCCTTGTGGCGGCGACCGAGGCCATGGCGCTCTACGACCTCGCCCACGACGAGCTGCGTCACGGCGAGCAGCTCGTCGCGACCCTGGCGTCGCCCTCGGCAGCGCTGCGCGACGCGCTCGAAGCGGCCCGACAGCGCCGGCGCTCCCGGGAGGCTGAGGTGCGGCGCCTGCGCGACATCGCGGACGAGCACGACGCAGAGTTCGGCGCACGCAGCCGCGGCACCATCATCCGCGCGCTCGGCGTGGTCTTCCTGCTGGTGTTCGGCGGCGCGGAGCTGCTGGTCAACCTCGGGCTCTTCTCGGTGACGCCCGCCCACCTGCTGTGGCCTGGCTGGCTCGCCATCGCGCTCGTCGCCGGCGTGGGCTGGGTGCGCCGGGCAGACCTGGCCCGCACCGCCATCAACCGTGCGGCCTTCGGTGTGGTGCTGTCCATGACCGTCATCGGCCAGGCCTTTCGCATCCTCAACTGGCGGCTGGGCATGAACACCACGCAGGTGCAGGTCGCCGACCTCGCCGTGTACGCCATGACCGCCGCGGCCTACGCGGGGCTCTTCACGCGCAAGCTCTACAGCATCTCCATGGCCTTCGCCGTGGCTGCGTACGTGGGCGCCCTCTACCCGGACTGGCTCCTGGCGCTGACCGGTGGGACCATCGTGGCGAGCATGGCGGTGTTGGACCGCGTCATCGGCACGTCGAGCCTGCGGTCCGCCGCCCCTCCAAAAACGTGAGGTCCCGGATGAACGCGAACCTGAGACTGCGGCGACGGCTCCCCGGGTGGGTTGCCCTGAGCCTGGTGGCGGCGCTTGGCGCGTGCAGCAGCGACACCGAGGACAGCTGCGACAGGCACGCCGCGGACCCCACACGCTATGTCGAAGTGGGCTTCTGGAAGACCACCGACTGTAGTGGGGACCCCATCTCCACCAACCACTTCCCGGTCGCGAGCGACGCGCCGTGCTACTGCTGGCCTGGGGGCTCGGGCAACAACTCGGCCTACCAGTTCAGCTGCGACGTCAGCGCGAGGTCGTTCACGTACACGCAGCACACCACGCTGACGTGCGACGGTGGCAACAGCAACACGAAGACCGTCTACACCGACCAGTGCGTGCAAGACGTGCCCCCGACGCTCTACGCCAAGATCCTCGACTTTCAGGCGTGCCAGGGGCGCTGACCGCGGGCGGCGCTATTCGAAGAGCGAGAACTGATCGTCCGAGGCCGACACAGGGGCGCCCTCTGCCAGCGGCAGCGCGCCCTGCCCCTCGGCCCGCGCCTTCAGGCGGTCTCGCAGGAAGCGCTTGATCTCCGACTCTTGCACCTCGAGCCAGCGCAGCTTGCGCGCCACGGCGGAGACCGTCGCGGCGAAGCGCTCCTGGGCGAACTCCACCTCGGCCGTGAGGCCAGCCTCTTCGATGGTCTCGGGCTCGTGGCGGAGCGGGAGCAGCAGGAAGTCCACGTGGCGCGGCGAGGCTGGCAGCAGCGGCGCGCGCGGGTTGCGCTCGATGAAGGCGTCGATGCTGAAGCGGTCGAAGAACACGCGGCCGTCGCGAATCTCGAGGGTCACCGTGCCGGTGCCGCGGAGGACGGCTGGCAGCTTGCGCATGTAGCGGTCGGCCAGGTGGCACTGGGCCTCGACCTCGCAGTCGGCGTCGATGCTCTCTCCGCCGTTGCCCCAGTCGATCTGGAGCTCGCCCGGACGCAGCGTGAAGGTGCCCTCGGCCTCGACGCCGCGGTTGACGCGGACGATGCGGCGGATGAGGCGCGCGAGGGCGCGGCGGTCGATGTCGGCGCTTGGCATCGTTGAGCTCCGCGGACCCGTACCGGATCCAGTGAGGGCAGTGTTCGACGGCTACGCTGGGCGTCAAGTTTGCGCGCGCCGCGGTCGACCGCCGCTCTCGCCGGGGTGGCGCTTGGAGCGAGGGTCGGCGCTCCGTATGCTCTCGGTCGCCAGGGAGGGTGGGATGACAGCGTGGACGATCGACCCCAGCCGCGAGCGTCAGCGCGCCGCGACCTGGCTCACGCTGGGGCTGGCTGTGCTCCTGACGGCGAGCGGCTGCGGCGCCGATGGCGACACCGGCGGCGGCGGCGCTGAAGGCGGCCTCTTGGGCAGCGGCAGCGCGGTGAAGGACGCCTCCATCGGAGACGGGGGTGTGCGCTTTCAGAGCGACGGCGGCGTACCTGACTCTGGCATCCCCGACTCCGGAGTCCCAGACACCGGAGTCCCAGACACCGGAGTCCCAGACACCGGGCTCCCAGACTCGGGTGCGCCCGACACGGACACCCCTGACACGGGCACACCGGACTCGGGCACGCCCACCTGCCCCGGCGACCCCACCTGCACCTGCGTCCAAGACAGCGACTGCAACACCGGCCCCTGCGTGACCACCAGCGCAGGCCAGTCCACCTGCGCCCAGCCCTGCCCCGCCGGCACCTGCGCGGAGGGCTACAGCTGCGTCAAGGTCGACGCCGGCCTCCACTGCCTGCCCACCGACGTCACGCTCTGCGAGCCCTGCACCACGAGCGCGGCGTGCAGCGTGCCGGGAAGCAAGGGCGCTCGCTGCGTCGCCATCGGCGCCCTGGGGAACTTCTGCGGCAAGGTCTGCGGGGTCGACGCCGACTGTCCCGCCGGCTACGGCTGCAGCGACACCAAGGACATCGACGGGCTCGACACCAAGCAGTGCCAACCCGCAGGCGGCGCGGTGTGCAGCTGCTCCGTACGCGCGCAGCTCAAGGGGTTGAAGACCCCGTGTGGATCCGCTGGCTGCGCCGGCGAGCGGGCCTGCTTGCTCTCGGGCAAGCCGGGCGCGCCGGTGGGGGGCGGCCTCTCTGCCTGCAGCGGCAAGGCGGCCACCGACGAGATCTGCAACGCCAAGGACGACGACTGCGACGGCCAGACCGACGAAGGCACCTGCGACGACAAGAACCCCTGCACGGCGGACACCTGCGGCGCGACGGGCTGCACCAACATCCCGACGCCGGGGGCCAAGTGCGACGACGGCGACGCCTGCACCCTACCCGACCTTTGCAGCGGGGGTGGCAAGCCGGCGTGCACGGGCACGCCCAAGGTCTGCGCCGACGACAACCCCTGCACCCAAGACACGTGCGACGCCCAGAGCGGCGCCTGCAAAAACGCCGCAGCCGCGGGCCCGTGTGACGACGGTGACCCCTGCACCGACCAGGACACCTGCACCGGCGGGCTCTGCACCGGCGGCGCGAAGACCTGCGACGACAAAGACCCCTGCACCGTGGACAGCTGTGTCGCCGGCAAGGGCTGCGTCGCCGCGCCGGGCAAGGCTGGCACGCCCTGCGACGACGGCAGCGCCTGCACCAGCGGCGACGTGTGCGCCGTGTCGGGGGGCAAGGCGACCTGCGCCGGCAAAGCCACGGTGTGCCCCGGCGGCGGCCCGTGTGTGCTGGCCACGTGCGACAAGGCCACCGGCACCTGCGGCGTGAAGGCGGCCCCAGACGGCACGGCGTGCAGTGACGGCAAGGCGTGCACCAGCGGCGACGCCTGCGCCAAGGGGACCTGCGTGGGCAAGGCCAAGGTCTGCGTCGACAAGAACGTGTGCACGACCGACAGCTGCGACGCCAAGACCGGGGCGTGCGTGTTCAAGGTGAGCGCCGGCAAGGTGTGTGGCGCGGGCAAGACCTGCAGCGCGGCCGGCGTGTGCGGAGCGAGCTGCCTGGTGTTCGAGCAGACCTACGGCAACGAGCTCGAGGCGCCGAAGGTGAGCACGAGCAGCGACATCTTGTACGCGGTCGGGGTGCGGAGCGACGGCGGCACCATCGCCGCGGGCTACCAGTACAGCGGCGGTACCAGCAGCAACCAGGGCCTCGTCATCCGGCGCGACGCGAGCGGCAAGCGGCTCTGGGCCAAGCAGTACGGCGGCAGCGGCAGCGAGCTCTTCCGCGGCGTGGCGATGCGCAGCGACGGCGCCGCCTGGGTCGCGGGGTACAGCAGCAAGGGCACCCAGGGCGGCACAGACGGCTGGCTCGTGCGCATCGACGCCGCTGGCAAGGCGGTCTCGAGCCACTACTTCGGCGGCAAGGGCACCGACGTCTTCTACGCCGCGGCGCCGACCACCCAGGGCGGCGCCGTGCTCGGCGGCTACCGCGGGGTCGGCGGAGCGACGGGCAACGACGCGTGGCTGGTGCGCGTGGACGCCAAGGGCGTGGCCACCGGGTGGAAGGAGAAGATCTTCGGCGGCAGCGGCAGCCAGGCGGTGTACGACGTGGCCTACGACGCGAAGTCCGGGCTGGTGGCCGCGGCGGGCTACGGCTACGTCAGCGCCAAGAGCAACGAAGGCCTGCTGGCGCGGGTCACGCCCACCGGGACGCTGAGCCACAAGCTCGTCACGGGGCCCAACTACGACATGTTGCTCGGGGTCACCTTCATGCCGGATGGCCGCATCGCCGCGGCAGGCGTGTCGTCGAGCGCGAGCCAGGGCGGCTACGACGGCTGGATCGTCACGGCGTCGCCGAGCCTGGGCAGCCTGACCCAGCGGCGCGTCGGCGGTGCGGGCCACGACCGCTTCGAGAGCGTCACCGTCGCCGGATCGACCTTGATTCTCGGGGGCTACAGCGACCGTCGCGGCTCGACCAGCGGCTGGGTCGTGCGCGCGCAGCTCAAGGACGGCGCGCCCGTGGGCGAGAGCTGGGTCGGCGGCGCCAAGACCGACACCATCTACGGCGTCGCGGCCTACGGCTCCGGCATCGCCCTTGTGGGTCGCTCGTACTCCTACGGGGTCAACGGCGACACCTGGCAGGCCCGACTCACCAGCTCCGGAGCCTCCTCGTGCGCCTGTCACAGCGGCGAGTGGACCCACGGGGCCGAGTCGGGCAACCCGAAGGTGACCACCAGCAGCGAGGGTCTCTACGGCGTGTGTCCGCGGTGGGGCGGCAGCGGCGCGGAGGCCTCGGCCGGGAGCGTGTCGGGCGGCTACCGCAACGTCGGGGGCAGCCTGGGCGTCCAGGGGCTCGTGATCAACCGCGACGCGGGCGGCAAGGTGCGCTGGGCCAAGACCTACGGCGGCAGCGGCAGCGACTACGTGCGCGCGGTCGCGCCCGCCAGCGGCAGCGCGGTGTGGACCGCGGGCTACACGAGCAAGGGCCCCAAGGGCGGCTATGACGGCTGGGTGCAGCGGCTCGACGACAAGGGCGGCGTGCTCCAGCAGCTCTGGTTCGGCGGCAGCGCGAGCGACCGCTTCATGGGCGCCGCCAGCACAGGCGACGGCGGCGTGGTCGTCGGCGGCTACCGCAGCACGGGCGGCGCGACGGGCTACGACCTGTGGTTGGTGCGGCTCAACAGCGCAGGCACGCCGGTGGGCTTCAAGGACAAGACCATCCCGCTGCCAGGGGCGGACTACGGCCAGTCGGTGGCCTGGCACGCGGGCACCAAGCGCGCCTTCGTGGCGGGCTACCGCTACGTCACCGGCCTCAGCAACCAAGGGGTCCTTGGCTACGTCACCGACACGGGCTCGACCAAGACGCTCGACGTCGGCGGCGCCGGCTCGGACGTGCTGCGCGGCCTGACCGTGCTGCCCGACGGCTCCGTGGTGGGCGTCGGCTCGTCGTCCACCGACTCCGCGGGGAGCGACGACGCGTGGCTGGTGCGCTCGACGTCGTCGCTGACCTCGGCGCTGAGCCATCGCTGGGGCGGCGAGGGCACGGAGCGCCTCTACGGCGTGACCGCGGGCCGCTTCGGCGGCGCGGTGGTCGTCGGCCAGAGCACGACGCAGTCCGCCGGCTCGGACGACGGCGTGGCGTGGGAGGTGAACCCGGTCTCCGGGGCGCGCAGCACGCCCGGGTGGCACTTCGGTGGGGCCAAGAGCGACAGCCTCTACGGCGTGGCGCGCGTCGGTGTGGGCTACGCCCTGGTCGGCGGCACGCAGTCCTACGCGACGACCCGCGACACCTGGCTGCTGCAGACCGACGACGGCGGCGAGGCCGCGTGCAAGCCCAGCGCCGGCTCCTGCGCCACCAGCTCCGACTGCGACGACGGCAAGGGCTGCACGCTCGACGTCTGCTCGGCCGGCAAGTGCGCCTTCAACCCGACGCCCCTGGCCGTGTGCGGCCCGCAGGCCGTGTGTGGCGCGACGCCAAGCTGTGGCTGCGCGCTCTACAACAAGGTCTACGGCAACGAGGACGAGTCGCCGAAGACCACCACGAGCTCGGAGTACCTCTACGACGTGACCCGGGCGCGGGGCGACACGCCGGGCTCCTTTGCGGTGGGCTACGTGTACGCGGGCTCGACGCTGAGCAACCAGGGCCTGGTGGTTCGCCGGGACCTGGCCGGAAAGCGGCTGTGGGCCAAGCACATCGGCGGCAGCGGCAGCGACGTGCTCCGCGGCGCCGTGGCCCGGACCGACGGCGGTCTGTGGGCGGTGGGCTACACGTCCAAGGGCAGCATCGGCGGCACCGACGGCTGGGTCGTCCGGCTCAGCAGCAGCGGCGGTGTGCTCTCGCAGAAGTCCTACGGCACCACCGGTTCGGACGCGTTCTACGGCGCGGCCGCCACCTCGAACAACGCGCTGGTGGTGGTCGGCCGCAAGGCCGGGACGTCGAGCCAGGGCGCGCAGGGGTGGCTGATGTGGCTCTCGAGCAGCGGCACACCCACGGGCCTCAAGGAGCGCACTTTTGGCACCTCGGCAGCGGACTATGCCTTCGACGTCGCGTGGCACGGCCCGACCCAGACCACGGTCGCCGTCGGGTTCCGCAGCGTCAGCGGCAAGAGCAACCAGGGCGTGCTGACGGCGGTCACCAGCGCGGGCTCGATCAAGAGCGTCGAGGTCGGCGGCAGCGGCAGCGAGGTGCTCTACGGCGTGGCGATCAACGACGCGGGCAACGTCATGGCGGTGGGCGCGACCACGACAAGCACCAAGGGCGGCACGGACGGGCTCGCGGTGCGCACAACCACGTCGCTGGCTTCGCCCAAGCTGGTGAACCACGGCGGCGCCGGCACCGACCTGCTGTGGGGCGTGCACGCCGACGGCACCAGCCGCTTCGTAGCGGTGGGCTACTCGAGCTCCAGCGTCGCCGACAGCAAGGGGGGCTACGACGGCTGGATCCAAGGGCTCAGCGCCTACTCGGGCAACCCGTCGGGCGTGAACGCGCGCGTGGGCACGAGCAAGAACGACTACCTCTTCGCCGTGGCGTCTGGGGACGAGCAGACCTGGCTCTTGGCTGGTCGCAGCTACGCCGGCACCAACGGGGACACGTGGCAGCTACGTACGAACCTGAAGGGCAGCGCGGTGTGTCCGGAGTAGGCTGAGCCACGTCCCCCGCGCGCCCACCGGCGGGCGCAGATCCGGAAAGTTGGTCCGAATCGAGGAGTAGCCAGGAGTTGAAGAGGAAGGTACCCCGCAGGTGCTAACCAACAACCGCCAGAGACAGTGCGGACGTATGGTCGCGGGTCGCGTCGGCCAGGGCTCAAGGCTGCGGAGCCGGCGAGGTGGTGGTGAAAATGGCCCCGCCTGCTCCCGAGTAGGAGGGCAGCAGGAGTGTCGCCCCTGCCTCTTCCGTGGGATAGATGACGTAGCGAGGTCTTCCCCAGAGCTTAGGTTGCTGAGCGCTACGGCGTGAATCCAGCGACCGTGAGGACGTATCGGCGCGGGACGCGTCGGTCAGGCTTGGTGGCTGCGAAGCCGGCGAGGTGGTAGTGGTGGGACATAGACAAACACCCGTGACTCACAAGCAAACAGGCGTGTCAGCCTCATGAGAGAAGCTACAACCCTTGTTGTCATCCAGGCAGGTCTTCGATAACTTGCAGTCGTCACCATTCCTCGTGGCGCACACGTTGAACCCTCTGGATGTAGAGAAATGAAGGCCGCACTTTCCAACTGAAGCACATCGGTCCGATTTGGCGCAGTGATCGGCCTGAGTGGGCGCACAACGCGGACAGGACAACTCTGACGAGCGAAATACACCACATGTCCCAAACACTTGGCAGTTGATGAAAGCCGCGCATGTTTCGTCGGTTGGCGACGAAGAACAGGGATCCTCCGAAGACCCGCACGAAGCAAGACAGCACCCGACTATTAGAACTAACAAATCTCGCAAACAATTGAACCGTACAAACCGCCTAATCATCATCCGCTCCGGCCACAATCATAGCTTCTAGCTTCATACTTGCCTCAAATGACGAAGGGGGGATAGGCAGCATGAACCCACTTTCTGGCTCTCGCAAATTTGGTTGACATAATCTTCATTCTCAGACGCAAGCTGTGAGCCGGCCAATGCAGCCTCGGTGCCCCGACAATCGTACGTCT
>JAUIAC010000712.1 GCA_030425545.1 bacterium
CGCTGGCGTGGAAGGACCTGCGGGCGTCCTTGGGGCTGACGCCGCCGAACAAACGTGGGGCGGGTGTCGCCAAGGGCGCGGGCGCCAAAGTCCCCGGCGTGCCCGGCGCGCCCGGCGCCGCCCAGCCTGGGGCCTCTCAGCGTGGGGGCGCGACGTCCAAGCCGGCGAAGCCGCTCGATCCGCGGGCCCTCGCGGCCCTGGCGCGGGACGTGCAGCGCGGCGCCCTGCAGCTCGAAGAGACGGCGCCGCACACCTACGCCCAGGCCCTGTGGGAGGCGCGCGCCGCGGTCACCCGAGGCGGCTGGAAGATGGCGGTGCCCGTCTACCGCCTGGCCGCCGAGCGCGCCGAGGGGCCCAAGCAGCGACGGCTGGCGTGGTGCGAGCTGGCGCGGGTCGCTGAGCGCGCCAAGGCCAAGGAGGCGGGGGGCGAGGCCCAGCGCCGCTGCAAGGCCGAGACGGCGGGGCGCTGAGCCCGAAGCCCGGGCGCCCCCCGGGACACGTGGCCGCGCGCTGCGCTACCCTGCGGCCATGCAAGCCCGCCTCTCTCGCCTCGGAACGCGACTCACCGACTTCACCATGCGCTGGGTACCCGACGCGTGGGTCGTGGCGGTGCTGCTCTCCGCGCTCGTCTGGGGGCTGGCGGTGTTCGCCGCCGACGCCCCGGCGTGGACTGGCGACGTGCCGCTCCCCGGCTGCGCCAAAGACCGGTCGTGCGGCGCGTTCGACGCCTGGTCGGGCGGGATCTGGCGCCTGCTCAAGCTCACGTCGCAGTTCGCCCTGGCCCTGGTGGCGGCGCAGGCCTGCGCCACGTCGCGGCCGCTCTACGGGCTCATGGGCCGCCTCGCCGGGCTGGCGAACCCGGACAGGCCGCGGCAGGCCATCGTGCTCATGGCGCTCTTCTCCGCGTCGACCGCCTATCTCAACTGGGCGGTGAACCTGGTGATGTGCGCCACCTTTGTGCCCATCGTCGCCGCGCGAAACCCCAAGACCGACTTTCGTCTGCTCGTGGCCACGGCCTACCTGGGCATCGGGGTGGTGTGGCACGCGGGCCTGTCGGGCTCGGGGCCGCTCGTGGCCGCGACCGCGGGGAACTTTCTGGTGAAGCAGGGGGTGCTGCAGGCGCCGCTGCCGATCTCCGAGACGCTCCTGGCGCCCTTCAACCTGGCCTACGTGGTGTTCATCACCGCCGTCGCCACCACCACCGTGGCCCTGCTGCACCCCCAGGACGACGACGCCCGGCCGCTCCCGGTCGCCCGCGCAGAGGCCCTGCTCTCGCCGCCGCCGCCGCGCCCCGAGGCGGCCGAGCTGACCCCGGCGCAGCGGCTGGATCACCTGCGCCTGCTCAGTCTGCTGGTCGGGGGGCTCGTGCTCGCCCACCTGGTCACTCGCTTCGTGCGGGAGGGGGCGGCTGGCTGGGATATCAACGGCTACAACGCCGCGTTCCTGGGCTTGGCGCTGGTGCTGCACGACTCCCCGCGGACCTTCCTGGCGGGCTGCGAGCAAGGCGCCAGGAACGCCTGGGGCATCATCGTGCAGTTCCCGCTCTACGCCGGGATCTTCGGGCTGATGACGCTGACCCCCCTCGCCGCGCAGATGACCGACTGGATCGCCGCCCTGGGCGACGCTCACACCTTCCCGGCCGTGGTCTATGTCCTGAGCGCGGTGGTGAACTACCTGGTCCCCTCGGGCGGCTCGCAGTTCGTCATCGAGGCGCCCTACATCCTCGCCGCGGGCGCGCAGCACGGCCTCCCCCACGGCGCCACAGTCCTCGCCTTCGCCTACGGGGACATGAGCACGAACCTGATCCAGCCCTTCTGGGCGATCCCCCTGCTCAGCGTCACCGGCGTGGCCTTTGGCGAGATCATGGGCTATTGCCTGCTGCTCTTCGCCACCGTGAGCGCCGCCACCCTCGGCGCGGTGCTGCTGATGCCGGCGCTCTTCTGAGCGGCCCGAGCACCGGCGCGCCCAGCGCCCCCCAACACACCCACACCAGAGCGCCGCTAACGCTGCTGCGTCGGGGCGACCGGCGCCGCGGCCAAGGCCGGGGACGGGACCACGGTGACGGCGGTCGTGACCGAGCTGGCGATGAAGCAGCCGCGGTGGGCCATGGTGTGCAGCCGGGCGAGCGTGGCCGCGTCGGGCAGCGCCGCCGGGTCCGCGACGTCGAAGGTGATCTCGGGGCGCAGGGTCACCTCGGTGACCGCGAGCCGACCCGCGTCGTTCGGCGCGAGTCGGCCCTCGGCGGTGTCGACATAGGCGCTGACCGACAGCCCCTTGCGCGCGGCGATAGCGAGGAAGGTCAGCATGTGGCAGCTGGACAGCGCCGCGACGAAGGCCTGCTCAGGATCCACGGCGTCGCCCAGCCCCAAGAAGGGGGGCGCGGCCGACGCTGGCACCTGGCCGCCCGGGCCGAAGTCCCAGACGTGGGCTCGGTTGTAGGTGTCGTAGTCGTGCGTCGCCGTGCTCCGGCGCCAGCGGACGGTGGCGGAGTGGAGCGAGGTGTGCGGGCGCGTCGCCATG
>JAUIAC010000713.1 GCA_030425545.1 bacterium
GACGCCCTTTGGCGCCTACGACCTCAGCTTCGCCTGCGACGGCATCGCGCGCACGCAGTCGCTGCCGCTGGTGGTGCTCTTCAACCCCTACGCCTCCACCACGGGCGAGTACGTCGCCGACAAGGCTGCGCTGGCGCAGGGGCTCGCTCAGAGCGAGCAGATCCAGGCCGGCCCGCTGCGGCTCCCCTTCAAGATCGAGGCCGACTGGGAGGCTCGCGACGCGGCGCTGCAGCTGACCTCCAAGCTGCCGCTGAGCGCCCGCGCCCACGCCGCGCTCGTGGCGCGCCTCGGCCAGCGCGGTCCGATTCAGCTGACCGGTCGCGCGACCTACAGCAAGTCCGGCGACGACACCAAGAGCGGCGAGGCGGCCGCGGTGGTGGCAGAGGACGTGAAGGCCTGGAACGACGCCACGGGGCACTTCGACCTGTGGGACGGTGGCGGCACCTTCCGCACGCGCCCGGGCCGCTGGTCGACCCACCAGCAGGCTGTGGTGATCTTCGGCAGCGGCAGCGAGGAGTACACGGTCGGCGCCAAGCAGGGGCCGGGCAAGGGCCTGGTGGGCGCGTGGACCTTCGACGACGCGATCGGCCAGGACACGTCTGGCGTGATGAACAAGGGGGTTACGCCCACGACCAAGCCCAAGGGGCTGGTGGGGTGGTACGACTTCGACGACTCCCACGCGCTCGACGGCCTCTCGGGTGGCGCCTGGGGCGTCGGCAAGTCCCTGCCCAAGCACACCGGCCTCACGGTCGAGGCGACTGTGCACTTCGTCGACGACTGGCAGGGCGAGACGGCCTTCCTCAAGGTCGGCACCAGCTCGTACGACAGCGCCTTCGTGGCGGGCGAGCTGAACGCGGTGACCAAGGCTTACCCGCAGGGCAGCAGCGACGAGGTGAAGCAGCTCTCGAGCAAGCTCGCCGCGTCGTCCAAGGCGACCAAGAGCGCCTACGCCGACGGCAAGAAGCCCTGGGAGTGGACCGGCACCACCGACATCCTTGCGACGGCCCGCACGGGCGGCGACGCGCGTGTGAAGTACGGCCAGTGCTGGGTCTTCGCCGGCTTGAGCGTGGGCATCTCGCGCTCCGCTGGCATCCCGGTGCGGACCGTGACCAACTTCGACTCCGCCCACGAGAAGGCGGGCATGCCGGCGGGCGTGGGGCCGCACGGTCGCGCGTTCACCACGGTGCGCAAGGACGGCACCGGGGAGTCGCAGTGGAACTTCCACGTGTGGAACGAGGTGTTCGTGAAGTCGGGCGGCGACCCGAAGCGCGCCCTCGGCTACCTGACCTGGAACACCAAGGTCTGGGAGAACGACACGCAGTCGAAGAGCGGCGGCGAGTCGGTGTGGAACTTCCACGTGTGGACCGAGGTGTTCACGCGGACGAGCGGTGACGACAAGAGCAAGCCGTCCTGGAACGCCATCGACGGCACGCCGCAGGAGCGCAGCGAGGCCTGGGAGGCCACGGCGGTGGTCGACGCCGACGCGGTCAAGTCGGGTGGCGACATCGACGGCGGGCCGGCGCTGCTGCTCAAGCGCAACCCGGGGGTCTGGCTCTACCCGGGTAGCCTTCGCCTGCACGTCCGCAGCGGCACGCACACAAACTGGAACGACGGCAAGGACCCGAAGTAGCCGAGAGCCGCCGCGCCCGCCCCCGAGGCGCATGAAGGGCGCACACGTATGTGACGTCGCGCTCGGTGACGAGGGGCGTCAGCGCCCGAGCAGCGCCTTGATTCGCGGAGCCAGGTTGGCCACGCCCGCGGCCTTGTTGGGCACGCCGGCGATCTGCTGGCCCGACGAGTGGCCGTTGACCGCAGGGCGGACGAAGAGCGGCACGTAGGTCCAGCGGTAGCCGGCTGCGCGCAGCCGCTTGGCGTCGGCGTCGGCGTCGAACATGAGGAAGCGCACGCCCGGGAGCGCGGCGTCGAGCTCGCCCTTCTTCGCGGCCTCTTTGAAGCGCTCGCAGGGCGCGCACCAGGTCGCGCCCACGTACACCAGCAGGTCTTTGTGGTCCTCGGCGGCCTTGCCGACCGCGTTGTGCACGACGATGTCGGCGGGGATCTCCGGGGTCGCGTCGACCAGCTCGACCGGGCCTGTCGCGCCCTTCTGCGTCGGCGCTGGGGGCGAGGGTGCTGGGGGCGGGGGCGCCGCCTTCTCAGGCTGAGGGTTGGGCTGTGCGGCCGCGGCGCCCTGGGGGCCACGCTCGGCGGGCTGGCCGCCCTGAGGGCCGGCGGCGCGCGGCCCCGGCTTCTTGTCGGCGCCGGGCCCCGCGGCATTGGGCCCCGCAGCAGTGGGCCCCGCAGCATTGGGCCCCGCAGCAGTAGACCCCGCAGCAGTGGGCCCCGCGGCGCCGTGCCTCGCGGCGCCAGGAGTCGGCTCAGCGCTGGGAGTTGGGGCAGCGCCCTGGGGTCGCTCGTCCTTCACCCCGGGCCCGGCGGGGCGCGGGCCTTTGCAGCCGCAGGTCAGCAGGGCGAGCGACGCGGCCACGAGCAGGGCCGGGGTCATCAACAAGGCAGGGGTCA
>JAUIAC010000714.1 GCA_030425545.1 bacterium
GAGATGGCGTCGACCGTGACGGCCCCGGGCTGGTCGGACCGGCCGACGACCACCCGCGTGGAGACCGGTTTTCCGGCGTACCAGCGCGCGAAGCGCTGCAGCGACGACTCGGGGATGCCCACCAGCAGGATCGGCTCGGCGTGGTGGAGCACGCGCGCGCCGGTGAAGGCGGCCTGGGTGTCGACCCCCACCAGGGTGACCAGGGGCTTGCCGCTGTAGGCGTCGATGTCGACCACGTCGGTGGACAGCGCGACCCAGCCGAGCTTCTTGCCCGTGGCGTCGAAGCCGGCGGCGAAGGGGGTGCGCGCCACCGGCTCGAAGCGGACCGCCCCGGGCAGCACCTCGGCGCAGGGCTGCGTGGCGCAGTCGAGCCTGGCGGGCGGGGGCCCCTTGCTGGCGAGGGACGGGGTCGGGGCCAGCAGGCTCAGCCCGAGGGCGGCGGCCACCAGGCTCAGGGGCGTGAGCGGGTGGGGCCAGCGACGGGGGGTGGCGCGCGGCGGGCGCGGGGGGCGGGCGGGATCGTGGGGCAACGCAGCCTCCTGGGGCGAGGGCCCCGCGTCGATCGAGGACAAAACTAGGGCGCTTTCGGCCGGCCCCACTTGACTGGGATCAACTCCGGGGAGCCGGCGCCTTGTCAGGGCAGAAGCGGGAAGCGCGGGAGCGTCCGCCAACACACGGACCGCTCCCGCGCTTCGGGCACGCGGGGTCGGGTCAGGGAGCCCCTCGCCCGCGGCAGGGCGTGCTGTCGGGGAGACGACGATGCACGCGCTCGCGAGGCGGAGGTCAGGCCTCGACGATCATGCGGCCACGCATCTCCAGGTGCAGGGCGTGGCAGAACCAGGGGCAGTAGTACCAGTAGACCCCGGGCTTCCCGACCTTGAAGGTCATGGAGTTGGTGTCGCGGGCGTTGACGATGAAGTTCACGTCGTGGAGCGACATGCAGAAGCCGTGGCTCAGGTCCTCGACGTTGTCCAGGTTGGTGACGATGACCTGGACCGTCTCGCCAGCCTTCACCTTGAAGTCGCGCATGCCGTAGCTGGGGGCCTGGCTGGTCATGTAGACCCGCACCACGCCGTCCTTGCGCCGCACCACCTTGTTGTCCTTGAGCAGGTCGACGCCGTCTTCCTTGGCCCAGGCGGCGTACATCTTGAAGCGGTCGTCGGTGCGCTGCTGGATCTTCTTGGGGTGGATCAGCGCCTTGTCGACGATGACGCAGTCGTGCGGCTCGCTGAAGGTCGGGCCGTCGTGCGCCAGCAGCATCTTCTCACCGGAGATGTCGATGAGCTGGTCGTTCTCCGGGTGCAGCATGCCCACGTTGAGGAAGCGGTCCTTGGAGAACTTGCACAGCGCCACCAGCCACTTGCCGTCGGCGTCCTTGGTCTCGGACATCGAGGCGTTGGTGTGGCCCACCTGATAGTGCACGTCGATCTTCTGCACGATGGGGTTGGGCGTCTTGCCGTCCTTGCTCTTGAACGCGGCGATGGCCTTGTCGATGTTCCACTTGGTGATGACCGAGTCGATGAAGATGGACGTGTAGGCGTTGCCGCGCCCGTCGAAGGCCGTGTGCAGCGGTCCCAGGCCCACCTCGGGCTCTGCCACCACCGCGTCGCGCGGCTTGATCTTGCCGGCGAAGACGTCGTCGAGCTTGTCGAGCTGCACCACGGTGACCGTGGGCGAGAGCTTGCCCGAGCACATGGCGTACTTGCCGTCGGGGCTGATGTTCACGCCGTGCGGGCTCTTGGGCACCGGCACCCGCTGCACGTAGGGCCCGTTCTTACCGCGCGCGTCGACCACCGGCACCTTGGAGTCGCCGATGGTGAGGGTCTTGCCCTCTTTCACCGCCTTCTCACAGGCCGCGATGTTGAACACGTAGAGGTGGTCGCGGTCGGCGCCCATCATCTGCTCGAGCGTGACGCCGCCCTCGGAGTTGTAGCAGATGGCGAAGCTGTACTTGCCGGCGTAGTCGGTGGCGCAGAGGTCCATGTTGCCCTCGACCATGACCTGCCACTTGACCTCCATGGTCTCGCCGTCGATGGCCGTGTGCAGCGCCCCGTACTTCTTCGGGTCGAGCATGTCCTTGCCGTCGTTGGGCAGGGGCGTGCGGAACTCGGAGTTGCAGAAGACGTAGCCGGTCTTGTGGCGCTGCGGGAAGATGCCGTGGGTGCCCTGGCTGTTGGGGATGTCGACGACCTTGTCGACCTCCATGGTCTCGCAGCTGACCCGCGCGAGGCGGGCCGAGGCCTTGTCGTTCACGAAGACGTAGCGGCCGTCGTAGGTGCCGTCTTTGTAGCTCAGGTGCACGTGGTGGGTGTCGCCGGAGGTGCGGCCGCCGAGCAGCTCCTTGCTCCAGTCGGTGGCGCCCCAGCCGGTGGCCGCGTCGCGGTTGAACACCGGGATGCGCTTGAGCTCGCGCATCGAGGGCACGCCGATGATGCGGATCTCGCCGGACTGACCGCCGGACCAGAAGCCGTAGTAGTCGTCGAGCTGGCCGGGCTTCACGTGGGCGGCCAGGCCCTTGT
>JAUIAC010000715.1 GCA_030425545.1 bacterium
TGCGCTTCGAGCGCGCCTTGGGCTTCGCGGGGCGCACCCTGCGCAGCAGCCAGTCGCTGGAGGTCGCGGACCTGAAGACCGAGGTGCAGCTGCACCTGTGTGAAGAGGAGGGCCTCGGCGTGGAGCCCGACAGCGGGCTGTGCGTGCCGCTCAAGGCCCGCGGCGAGACCCTGGGGGCGCTGTGTCTCTTCGAGCGCGTGGCCCACGGCGGCGGTTTCGACGACGACGACGTCAAGCTGGTCGAGCTGGTCGGCGGGCAGACCGCGCGGGTGGTGGCCCGGCTGCAGGCCCGCGAGAAGGCCGAGCGCGAGGAGCGGCTGGCCTCGCTGGGGGGCGCGATCTCCGGGATCTTGCACGACTTCCGCACGCCGATGACGATCACGAGCGGCTACGTGCAGCTGATGGCCAAGACCGACGACCCGGCCAAGCGCGCCGACATGGCCGCCACGGTGCTCAAGCAGCTCGAGCGCGTGACCGGCATGACGCGCGACGTGCTCGGGTTCGCCCGGGGCACGCAGTCGCTCTTCATCCAGCGGGTTCACCTCAACGACTTCGCGACGGAGGCCGCCGAGCTGGTGGCGCAGGTGTTCCAGAACGACCCGGTGCAGACCGAGGTGCTGGCCCGCTACAAGGGCGCGGCGCGCTTCGACAAGCTCAAGGGCATGCGGGTGGTGCAGAACCTCGCGCGCAACTCGCGGGAGGCCATGTCGGCGCTGCCCGACGACCACACCCGGCCCCTGCGCTTCAGCCTGGTCATCGACAAGGAAGACAGCGAGCTGGTGCTCACCTTCTCGGACACGGGCCCCGGCGTGGCGCCCGAGTTCCGCCACCGCATGTTCGACGCCTTCGCCACGCAGGGGAAGAAGGACGGCACGGGGCTGGGCCTGGCCATGGTGCAGCAGTTCGCCGACGCCCACGGCGGCGAGGTGACCTACCACGACACGCCCGGAGGCGGCGCGACCTTCGAGGTGCGCATCGCGGTGGAGACGGTGTCGCCGTCGCAGGCGGTCGCGCCCTTGGACCTGAGCGCCGAGGCGGCGGCTAAAAAGTAGACGATCGCGCTGGCTACGGCAGGGTTCGGGGGTCTGCCCTGTCCCATCGAGGCCGCCCCATGCGCCGCGCCAGCCGCCAAGCCCACGTCCCACGCAACCGCCGTCGTGAACCCGACGCCATGGAGCGGGCCAAGGGGCGGGTGCGCGCGCAGCTGCGCCGGATCCTTCGGGCCGCGGCCGACGCCCTGCTGCCGCAGCGGCTGCGCACCGCGCGCGCCGTGTCGTGGGGCATGAACCTGCGTCTCGCCGGACGGAGCCTTGGCGCCATGATCGTCGTCGTGTGGGGCGTGCTCACCGTGGTCGGCTTCGTTCGCGCCTGGTCGCTCGAGGGCCCCTACCGCGATCGCGCGCGCGAGCTGCACCAGGTCGAGCAGCAGCTCACCGAGTCGCGCGCCAAGACGGTGCTGCTCGAGTCCCAGCTCTCGGCCATCGACACCCAGCCAGAGGTCCGCATGGCCGTGATCCGCAAGGAGCTGAGCATGGTCCGGCCCAACGAGCGCGTGGTCCGCTTCCGCTGACGCACAGGCCCCGGAACCCAGAGGTGCGCGGGGCGAGCCCGACCCGCCGCTGTGCATCCGTGGGATCTGGTGGCTCAGCAGACCTCGGCGGAGAACGCTACACTGAGACACAGCTAGCGCGCCGCCGCCCGCGTCCTATCGTGGGCTGGCGGGATCGCCCTCGCCGTGGGCCGCGCCGGTGAGGGGAGTTCCGCGCCCCGGAGGACATCATGAAAAAGCGAGCAGGAGCGGTCATCGTCGCAGCCATGCGCTGGGTCGACGCCATCAACGCGCCGACCGACCGGTCACGGCTCGAGGCGGCCACCGCACCGGACATCGTCATCGACCGCATGGGGGTCTTCGACAAGCAAGGCAAGCTCGCGGAGACCTTCCGCGGCCAGGACGAGGTCGCGGCGTGGCTCGAGCGCATGCCAGACGGCGTGCTCTTCGAGCTCGGCGGGGATCTGGAGCAGATCGAGCGCCGCGGCAAGCCGGCCTACGAGCTCCGCTACGTCTACCGCATCGCCGAGATTCAGTTCGTTCACGGGGGCACGTGGCAGCTCCAGCTGAGCGACGACGACCGCATCTCGTGGCTGCGGCACATGCCGGAGCCGCTGCCTGAGGGCCAGAGCGCCGGCGGCCGCGACGCGGGTGGCGCGGCGCACCAACACGTGCACTGAGCGCCGCCTCAGCGGGGCCGGCACGCCACGCGTCGCGACCGCCGCAAGCCCAGGGCAACGCTCGCCAACCCTGCGTGACGCTTGCATCCCCGAGGTCGCTCGCCTATTCACTCCGCGCCGCGCCGTAGGCTCGTGCCGCGGCCCACATCACCCGTCGCGCCGCGCGCGCTGAGGAGCCCCCATGGCCCGCCTGAACAAAGACATCGTCATCGTCGCTGGCAAGCGCACGCCTTTCGGCGGCTTCGGCGGCTCGCTCAAGGGCCTGAGCGCCAATGATCTCGGGGT
>JAUIAC010000716.1 GCA_030425545.1 bacterium
AGCCCCACGTCAACAGGCCCAGTGGCGTTCGGGACAGCGGCGCGGACCGCCGCGTGGCGCTCCGCGGCCTACCGCCCCGCGGAGACGACGCCCACGGCGGACCGAGGGCCCCAAGCGACGCGGTGGAGCTGCCGGACCTGGGCACCGCCGCTCGCCAGAGCCTGGCGACGGCTGGACCAGCGCTCGCGGGTCGCGCCGAGCGCTTGGGCGCCGCCTCCCGCGAGCGCTGGCAGCGCGCGCACCGCCGTCGGTGTCGCGCTGTCACCTGGACCTTGGCCTTGGCCGGGCTGGCGGTGGTGCTCTGGGTCGCGGCCAGCGAGGTCGCGCGCATCGCAGCGGCTGGCCTGCCCGACGGCCAGATCATGCACCCGGAACGCATCGAAGAGCGCATCGACGCGGCGCGCTAGCGCGCCCTGGGTCCGCGCCGCAGGCGTGGCGCGGCGACGCGCTGGGGTGGAGTCGAGGGGGGCTCGCGCATCAGCGCTCCAGGGTTCGAGGTCGCGCACGCCCGGTGTCGCCGCCAAGGGAGCGCCCCTTCAAGGTGCGTGCGAGTTTTCTTGACCTGAACAGATGTTCACCCCACCCTGCGGGACATGGCGATTCAAGGCACCCTCTTTGGACACGAGCCCGTCACCTTCCCAGGCGACTTCGCCGGTGTGCGGCGCATCGATCTCGGTGAGGGCGCCTGGCTCGATCATGGCCCGGGCTTCCTCTCGGGCCACGAGCGCCTGCTGGCAGACCTGGGCTTCAAGACCACCTGGCGGCAGGAGCAGCGGGCCATGTACGACAAGGTGGTGGCGGTGCCGCGGCTGGTGGCGAGCGAGCCGGGGGACTGCCCGGACCACCCGGCGCTGGCGCGGGTGCGGCAGGCGCTGTCCGAGCGTTACGGCTGCGACCTCTGCCACACCAGCCTGGCGCTCTACCGCGACGGCAACGACAGCGTGGCCTGGCACGGCGACCGGGTGGCGCGAGAGCTGCCCCAGTCCCTGGTGGTGACGCTGTCGCTCGGCGCGCCGCGGCCTTTTCAGCTGCGACCCAAGGCCCAGCCAGGATCCGCCGGTGGGCCGCGGCCCCGCCCGTTGACGCTGAACCTGGGCTGGGGCGACCTGGTGGTCATGGGCGGCAGCTGCCAGCGCACGTGGGAGCACCGGGTGCCCAAGCGCAAGCACGCCGACCCGCGCATGGTGGTGATGTTCCGACCGAGCTGGCGGGCCGACACCGCCCCGCGGCTGGCCGAGGCCGTGCCGGGGGCTGAGGTGGCGCCAGGGGCCAGAGCGGCGCCGCGGACCCGCGCCACCCTGCGCGCGGAGAGCGTGGCTGCGTAGGCTGCGGGGGCTGCGGGGGCTGCGGGGTCAGGGTGCGGGCCGCAGCACCTGGCCGTAAGCGACCTGGCCGAGATCGCGGGCCGGGGTGTCGCCGCGCGAGGCGACGCGGCCGCGGACCACCACCGCGTCCACCGCGCGCGCGTTGCGGTTCACCAGCCGCATCAACCCGGGAAAGCCGGGCATCTCCGACTCGTGGAGCACGTCGCAGTCCGCGTCCAGCCCCTCGGGGTTGACCACCACCAGGTCGGCCTGCCGCCCCTCGGCGACCACGCCGACGTCGAGGCCGAACCACCCCGCGATCTCGCCGGTGACCCGGTGCACGGCCCGCTCCACGCTCATGTAGGGCGCGCCCCGCTGCTCGGCCTCGCGCACCAGGCGCAGGAGCCGCAGTGGAAAGTTGTAGAAGGCCATGTTGCGCAGGTGCGCCCCCGCGTCCGAGAAGCCGATGAGCACGTCTGGGTCTGCGGTGATGCGCTGCAGCGGCTCGCGCCGGTCGTTGGCCACCACCGTGTGCCAGCGCAGGGCAGGTCCGTGCTCGGCGCACAGGTCGAGGAAGAGGTCGGCCGGGTGCTGCCCGCGCTCGGCGGCCACGTCGACGAAGGAGCGCCCCACCACCCGCGCGTCGGGGCAGGCCTCGATGGTGCTGTGCCGCAGGTCGCGGTGGTACACGCGCGGCAGGAAGAGGCTGCCCCACTGCTTGCGAAAGCGCCGCCGCCACGCCGGGTCCCGCATCAGGTCGGCGCGGTCCGCCAGGTCGGTCAGGTGCAGGGCCTCGGTGCCAGCCGCGAACTCCTCGAAGATGACCAGGTCGATGCCGTCGGCCCGCACCTCGAAGGGGTTGGGCAGCGCCTGCATGCGGAAGTCGCCCCCCAGGACCCGGTTGACCACCCGCGTGAGCATGGGCACGAGCCAGCGCACCCGGCGGTCGGCGATGAGGTCCATCAGCGAGATCACCGTGGTCCGCAGCTTGGGCCGCCAGAGCCCGACGCTCTCGAGCATGAAGAGCAGCACGTTGACCTTGGTCACCAGGTTGGGCACGCCCTGGAACACCCGCCGCCGTCGCCGGAGGATGCGGGTGAGCCGGCGGAACTCGCTCCACGTGGCGAAGTAGGAGGGCAGCGGCTTGGACCGCTCTCGCGTGCCGTCGAGCTTGTCCCAGGGCAGGGTCTGCACGCTGAGGCCGAGGTA
>JAUIAC010000092.1 GCA_030425545.1 bacterium
GTCGACAACGGCGCGGTGTGCGACGACGACAACCCCTGCACCGACGACAGCTGCGACGGCAAGAAGGGCTGCGCCTACGTGGCCAACCAGGCGCCTTGCGAAGACGGCGACAAGTGCACCGACAAGGACACCTGCAGCAACGGCAAGTGCAGCGCCGGCGCGGCGACCCAGTGCGACGACGGCAACCCCTGCACCAAGGACACCTGCGACGCCAAGGCCGGCTGCCAGGCCACCGAGCAGACCGGCAAGTGCGACGACGGCGACAAGTGCACCGAGACGGACACCTGCGACAAGGGCGCCTGCACGGGCAAGAAGCTGGTGTGCGACGACGGCAACCCCTGCACCACCGACACCTGCGACGTGACCAAGGGCTGCGTGTTCAAGGCGGCGGACGGCAAGGCCTGCGACGACGGCGACGCCTGCACCGACAAGGACCTGTGCGGCGGCACCAAGTGCGTGCCCGGCAAGGCCAAGGTCTGCGACGACGGCAACCCCTGCACCAAGGACAGCTGCGACGACAAGACCGGCTGCGTGAACGCGGCCGTCACCGGCGCCTGCGACGACGGCAGCGCCTGCACCAGCAAGGACACCTGCGCGCAGGGCAAGTGCGTCGGCCAGCAGACCGTGTGCGACGACGGCAACCCCTGCACCACCGACAACTGTGATCCCAAGCAGGGCTGCCTGTTCAAGCCGGCCGACAAGGCCGCGTGCGACGACGGCGACAAGTGCACCGCCCCCGACGTGTGCGTCGGCGCGAAGTGCGGCGCGGGCCCCAAGGTGGTCTGCGACGACAAGGACAAGTGCACCACCGACAGCTGCGACCCCAAGGTGGGCTGCGTGCACAAGGCCATCGCGGGCTGCGGGTCGACCAAGACCCTGCTGAGCACCGACTTCACCTGCGGCGCCAACGACCTGAGCGCGTGGACCTTCACCGGCACGGGCAACGTCTCGTTCGCCGTGGACGCCAGCCCCAACACCCCCGGCTTCCACAGCAAGCCCTGCTCGCTCAACGCCAACAACGGCAAGGACTACCAGTGCCCCGCCAACGCGAAGAAGATCGAGGCCACGGCGGTGTCGCCGCTGCTCGACGGCGGCAAGTTCGTGGGCACGCTGCTCGGCGTGCGCATGCACATCGCGGGCACGTGGCAGGCGTCGACCGACGACAACCTCGACCTCGAGGTCAGCGCCGACGGCAAGACCTGGAGCAAGCTCGCGACCTTTGACGGCACCGGCAACACCTTTGAGCAGGTGACGGTGGCCATGCCGCAGTGGAAGGGCAAGAAGTTCCGCGTGCGCCTGCGCTTCTGGACCACGGACTGCCTGTTCAACACCGGCACGGGCCCCTTCGTCGACGACCTGAGCGTGGGCGACGTGGCGTGCACCAGCGACGCGGTGTGCCCCAAGGGCAAGCCCTGCCAGCTGCCGGTGTGCGACCTGCAGGCGGGCACCTGTGGCTTCAAGCCTGCGACCGACGGCGCCAAGTGTGACGACGACAACGCCTGCACCGCCACGTCGTCGTGCAAGCAGGGGACCTGCACGGGCACGCTCAAGGTCTGCGACGACAACGACTGGTGCACCAACGACTTCTGCGACCCGAAGACCGGGCAGTGCGCGACCACCGCCAAGGCCGACGGCTCCTTCTGCGCCGACGGCAGCTCGTGCACCAAGGACGACGCCTGCAAGGGCGGCAAGTGTGTCGGCGTGGTCAACAACGACGGCGGCAGCTGCTCCGACGGCAACCTGTGCACCGTTGGCGAGAAGTGCCAGAGCGGCAAGTGCGTGGGCGGCGCCAACCGACCCGACGGTTACAGCTGCTCGGACGCCTCGTCGTGCACGGTGGGAGACGCGTGCAAGAGCGGCCAGTGCGTGGGCGGCACGGGCTCGCCCTGCGACGACAACAACCCCTGCACCCTGGACGCGTGCACCAAGAAGACCTCGTACTCGCACACCTGCACGTCCAAGCCCGTGGCCGACGGGGGCGCCTGCGACGACGGCGACGCCTGCACCACCGGCGAGTCCTGCGCGGCCGGGGTGTGCAAGGCCAAGGCGACGCTCTGTGGAGAGACCAAGCTGCTCGACGCGGCCTTCCCCTGCGGGTCGAAGCTGCCGGGCTGGACGCTCGAGCCCAAGGAGCCGGAGCCCAAGGTCGGCTGGCACGTCGACGCGACGGCCAACGTGCCGGGCTACAAGTCGGCGAAGTGCTCGCTGAACCTCAACAACGGCAAGGACTTCGCCGCTGGTCGCGTGGTCGCGCGCGTGGTCACGCCTCCGCGCGCCCTGCCAGCCGGCAGCCGCGTGACCCTGTCCTGGTACAGCTACCACGACATGGAGACGTCCTCGAACTACGACAAGCGCTGGGTGGTGCTGAGCGTCGGCGGCACGCCGGTGCGCACGTGGCGTGAGGACAACACCAAGGGCAGCAAGACCTGGACCCTGCGGAAGCTCGACCTGAGCCGGTGGGCCGGCCAGACCGTCACCGTGAGCTGGGTCTTCGACTCGCGCGACGGGGTCAACAACAGCGGCAAGGGGTGGTTCCTCGACGACGTGCTCCTGGTGGCCAAGAAGGTCAACGCCCCCTGCGTCGACAAGGCCAACTGCGACGACGGCAACACCTGCACCACAGACGCCTGCACGGCGGGCAAGTGCGTCAACACCGCGGTGAAGGACGGCACGGCGTGCAACGACGGCAGCGCCTGCACCACGACCGACAGCTGCGCCAAGGGCGAGTGCACCGGCAAGGCCAAGACCTGCGCCGACACCTCGGACTGCACCCAGAACCTGTGCGAGTCGGCCAAGGCCACGTGCGCCTACGTCCCCTGGGCCGTCGGCACCCAGTGCGGCGGCGACCCCGGGCTGTGCGCCAAGAGCTCGGCCTGCAGCCTCACCGGCGTGTGCTCCCAGGTGGGGAGCGTGGTCTGCGACGACAAGAAGCCGTGCACCAAGGACAGCTGCGACCCGAAGACCGGCAAGTGCGTGTTCGTGCCGCAGGCCGCCGGTGCGGCGTGCTCCGACGGCTCGTCGTGCACCTACAGCGACAAGTGTCAGACGGACGGGTCGTGCGTCGGCACCGCCAAGGTGTGCAACGACCAGGACGGCTGCACGGTGGACAGCTGCACCGCCACGACCGGCGCCTGCACCTACAAGCCCGTCGCCGACTGCGGCAGCAAGCCGCTGCCCATGCCCTTCAAGGAGTCGTTCAAGACCGGCAGCGCCAGCGCCAAGCTGTGGCAGCTCACCGGGACGCCGAACGGGCCGGGCTGGGCCATCGACGCGACGCCCTACTACCCGACCTTCAAGAGCTCGCCGACGGCGCTGAACTTCAACGACGGCGTGGACTACGACTGCCCGGGCGGCAAGCCGCTGTCCGCGACGGTGGGCGTGGAGGGCGTGGCCCAGTTCCCGGACATCGACTTCACCAGCGCGCTCAAGCCGAGCCTGTCGTTCTGGCTGAGCGGGACCTGGGAGCCCGGCGACTGGGACAACCTGGACCTGGAGGCGAGCGTCGACGGCGGCAAGTCGTGGCTCAAGCTGAAGACCTACCCAGCGGGGACGTCGAAGTACAGCTTCAAGCAGGTCACCACCGATCTGGCGCCGCTCGCGGGCAAGCAGGCCAAGCTGCGCTTCCGCTTCTGGACCAAGAGCTGCGACAAGAACACGGGGTACACCGGGCCCGACATCGACGACCTGGTGGTGGAAGACACGGCATGCAAGAGCGACGCCGCCTGCGACGACGGCAAGCCCTGCACCAAGGACACGTGCAACGTGAAGTCGGGCGACTGCACCAACGCGGTCACCGACAAGGCGCCCTGCGACGACGGCGACGCGTGCACGCTCTCCGACGTGTGCGCCCAGGACGTGTGCAAGGGCACGCCCAAGGACTGCGACGACGGCGACGCGTGCACCCTCTTCGACCAGTGCATCGCCGGCACGTGCTCGAGCGCGGCCAAGCGCTCCTGCGACGACGGCAACCCCTGCACGTCGGACGACTGCGACACCAAGACCGGGACCTGCAAGAACCCCGAGCTCGCGACCTGCGCGGTGAGCTGCCTGGTGGACGACAACTGCTCGGACAACAACCCCTGCACCGCGGACACCTGCCAGAGCGGCAAGTGCGTGTTCACCGCCGGCAACGACGGGGACGTGTGTGGGCTCGGACAGCGGTGCAGCAAGGGCGCGTGCGCGGCGAGCACCAAGGGCTGGGCGCGGCGGGTGATCGCCAGCACGAGCAACGGCAGCCACCTGTGCGCGCTGCGGACCAACGGTCAGGTCGCCTGCTGGGGCCGCAACTACGACGGCGAGCTCGGACGCGGCACCGTGGGCGGTCGCTACAACGCGCCGCAGACGGTGGTCGGCTTGACCAACGCGGTCTCCGTGGGGGCCGGCTACATGCACACCTGCGCGGTCAGGTCCGACGGCACCGTGTGGTGCTGGGGCAAGAACCACATGGGGCAGTTGGGCGACGGCACCGAGACAAAGAGCGGCAAGCCGGTGCAGGTCAAGGGTGTGTCCACCGCCACCGCCGTCGCCGCCGCCCGCGACGCGACCTGCGTGCTGCTCGCGAACAGCACGGTCACCTGCTGGGGCAGCAACCTCTACGGGCTGCTGGGGCAGGGCAAGACCACGTCGGTGCTGTCCAAGTCGGCCACACCGCTGCAGGTCCCCGGGCTGGCCAACGTGCGCACGCTGACCTCTGGCGGCTACAACATGTGCGCGCTGCGGAGCGACGGGGGGCTGTGGTGCTGGGGCTCCAACTCGACCCGCCAGACGGCGACGCAGTACGGAGACAAGACCTCTCCCACGAAGAAGTCGGAGATGCCCGCGGCGGTGGGCGTGGCCAACGCGTCGTACGCGACGCTGGGCATCCTGGCGGACGGCACGGTGCGCACCTTCGGGCGCGGCTACTACGGCGAGCTCGGCGACGGCACCAAGTCGTCGGCGTCGCAGACCTCGGTCAAGGTGCCCAAGGTCACGGGCGTGCGCGCGGTGGGGCGGCATCAGTACGGCTTCTGCGCCATCGACAAGGCCGGTGCGCCCTCGTGCTGGGGGCGCAACAGCTACGGCGAGCTGTCGGGCGACGGCAGCAAGTCGGAGGTGCTCTCGCCGGCCGCGGTCCAGGGCGTGGGCTCGGTCATCGACGGCGCAGGCACGTACAACGCCTTCTGCTTTGTGACCCAGGCCGGCTCGGTGATGTGCGCGGGCTACAACTACTACGGCCAGCTCGCCAACGGCTCGTTTGCCACGCCGTCGAAGCCGAAGTTCTCCAAGGTGCCCGGGACCTGAGTCAGCGCCGGTGAGAGCGGGCCAGGGGCGGCGTGCCGGCGTGCGCCTGTCGCGCCTGTCGCGCCTGTCACGCCTGTCGCGCTTGGGCCTCGGCCGCGCCGGGTCCGCCGGCCCCGGACCAGCCCGCCCCGGATCTCCCTTTTGGCCGGCGCGCGCGGCGAGTAGACTGCCGGGCATCCCTGTTGTCGTGATTGCTGTGCGCCCCCCGTCGCCGCCAGCGACGAGGAGCGCTTGATGGCCTGGACCGCCCCAACCGTCGCCGAGAAGTTGTCCCCGTACCGTCGAGGCCTTGGCAGGCTCGCCGTGGCGCTCGCGCTCGCCGCGCTCGCCGCGCTGACCGCCGGCTGTGACGGCGGAGACGACGGCGCGTCGGGGGCGCAGACCGGCGACGCGGTGACGGACAGCGTCGCGGCGACCGACGTGGTCTCCGACGCGGTCTCCGACGCGGTCGCGGACGGGCTCGTGCTCGACAGCCAGGGGCCGGACGGCGCGTCCGACGGCCAGGGTCGCGGTCCCGGCGATGGCGTCAGCGGTCCTGACGTTGCGGCCTCCGACGGCACAGGTGCTGACAGCTTGGGCCCCGACGGTGGGGCGCCGTGCGGGACCACGGCAGACTGTCCGGTGCCCACGAGCAAGTGCGTGCAGGCGCTGTGTCACCCGACCGCGGGCTGCGTCGAGGTCGCCATGCCCGACGACGCGCTGTGCAACGACGACGACGCGTGCACGCTGAGCTCGCTCTGCGACAAGGGCGCGTGCGTGGCCGGCCCGCTGAAGACCTGCGACGACGGCGCGTCGTGCACCACCGACACCTGCGACGCGAAGACAGGCGCCTGTCAGCACACGCCCACCGCGGGGGCGGCCTGCGACGACGGCAGCGCCTGCACCGACGGCGACACCTGCGACGAGGGCGGCAAGTGCGCCCCCGGCAAGCTGGTGTGCGCCTGCCAGGAGAGCGCCGACTGCGCCAAGTTCGAGAACGGCGACGCCTGCGACGGCACCCTGTTCTGTGACCCCGAGACGAGCAAGTGCCAGGTGAACCCGGCGTCGCTGGTGCTGTGCCCCAGCGCCAAGGACACCCAGTGCGCCAAGAACCTGTGCGATCCGGCGAGCGGCAAGTGCGCCATGACGCCAGCGAAGGCCGGGACCTCGTGCGACGACGGCGTGCTCTGCACCGCCAACGACGCGTGTGCCGACGGCTCCTGCAAGGGCGGCCAGTCGGTGTGCTGCCAGAGCGACAAGGACTGCGCCGGCTTCGAGGACGGCGACGCCTGCAACGGCACGCTCTACTGCCAGGTGAGCACGGGCAAGTGCGTGCTGAACCCAGCGACCATCGTGGTGTGCCCGTCGGCCGCCGACACCGGCTGCACGAAGAACCTGTGCGACGCCAAGACGGGCACGTGCGCGCCGCAGTCGGTGAACGAAGGCAAGACCTGCGACGACGGCAACGCCTGCACGCCCAACGACACCTGCGTCAAAGGCACCTGCACCGCGACGGCCAACAGCTGCACCTGTCAGAGCGATCTCGACTGCGGCAAGTACGAAGACGGTGACCTGTGCAACGGCACGCTCTACTGCGACATCGCGGCCAAGGACCCCACCTGCAAGGTCAACCCGGTGACCGTGGTGTTCTGCCCCACCGTCGACGACACCGGCTGCCTGAAGAACACGTGCAACCCCAAGACGGCGAAGTGCAGCCTCGTGCCCCTGGCCGACAAGAAGCCCTGCGACGCCGACGGCAACAACTGCACCGTGCACGACACCTGCCTGAACGGCGCCTGCAAGCCCGACGTGAACACCTGCCCCTGCCAGAAGGACGCGGAGTGCAAAGCCAAGGAAGACGGCAACCTCTGCAACGGCACGCTCTACTGCAACAAAGCCTCGAACAAGTGCGAGGTGAACCCAGCGACCCTGGTGAGCTGCGCCTCGGCCAACGACACGCAGTGCACCAAGAACCGCTGCAACCCCGTCTCGGGCCAGTGCGGGCCAGTGAAGCTGCACGACTACGCCAAGTGCGAGTTCGACGGCACCCAGTGCACGCTCAACGACGCCTGCGTCAACGGCGTGTGCACCCAGGGCAAGAACCTGTGTCAGTGCAAGCTCGACGGCCACTGCGACCGCTTCGAGGACAGCGACCAGTGCAACGGCACGCTCTACTGCAACAAGAAGAACCAGCCCTACGTGTGCACGCCCAACCCGGCGTCGGCGGTGCTCTGCGAGAAGGGCAAGGACGGCCCCTGCCTGAAGAACCTGTGCCAGCCGGGCTCAGGCGACTGCAAGCTCACCGCCATCGACGAAGGTGTCGCCTGTAGCGACGGCGACCAGTGCAAGACCAAGCCCACCTGCAAGGCGGGCAGCTGCTCCGGCGGCAAGCTGCAGTGCGACGACAGCAACCCCTGCACGGTCGACACCTGCGCGGCGGACAAGGGCTGCGTGTTCTTGCCGCAGTCGGCCACGGTGTGTGACGACGGCAACTCGTGCACGACCGACACCTGCGACAAGGCGCAGAAGGGCGACGGCTGCGTCCACGTGCTGCTGAAGACCGGCGCGAGCTGTGAAGACGGCGACAAGTGCTCCACCGGCGACAGCTGCCAGGGCGGCGTCTGCGCTGGCGGCAAGGTCGCCGACTGCGACGACGACAACGACTGCTCGGTCGACAGCTGCGACAAGGGGACCGGGTGTGCGCACAAGGCCGGCCAGGACGGCAAGGTCTGCGACGACGGCGACGCGTGCACCGTGGCGACCGCCTGCAAGACCGGCAAGTGCGTGGGGCAAGCGGCCGGCTGTGACGACGGCGAGGCGTGCACCACCGACGCGTGCAACCCCAAGGCGGTGGGCAAGGACCCCTGCCTGCATGTGCCCAAGGCGACGGGCCAGGCCTGCGACGACGGGGATCCGTGCACCTGGGCCGACGGCTGCGACGCCAAGGGCACCTGCGTGGGCAAGGCCAAGGACTGCGACGACGGCAACGCCTGCACGGACGACACCTGCGCCAAGGGCAAGGGCTGCGTGGCGACGGCGAACCAGGCCACCTGTGACGACGGCGACGTGTGCACCAAGGGCGACGTGTGCGCGGGCGGCGTGTGCCTGCCGGGCGAGGCGACCCTGTGCGACGACAACAACCCCTGCACCCAGGACGCGTGCGAGAAGGCCGGAAACAAGGGCTGCACGCACACAGCGACCAACGCGCAGTGCAGCGACGGCAGCGTGTGCACGACCGACGACGCCTGCGACAGCAAGGGGGCGTGCACGGGCAAGGCCAAAGACTGCAGCGACGGGCAGGTGTGCACCGACGACAGCTGCGACAAGGCGCTCGGCTGCCAGAACGTGCCGAACACGGCGAAGTGCGTCGACGGCGACAGCTGCACCACCAACGACCATTGCGCGGGCGGCAAGTGCGGCGGGGATCCGGTCGACTGTGGCGACGGCAACCCGTGCACCGACGACGCCTGTGACGGCAAGGCCGGCTGCACCCACACGGCGAACACGGCGAGCTGCAACGACGGCAACCCCTGCACCACCGGCGAGGCGTGCAGCGCCAAGCAGTGTCAGGGCGGCAAGGCCACCGACTGCGACGACAAGGACGACTGCACCAAGGACAGCTGCGGCGCCAAGACCGGCTGCGCCCACGCCGCGCTGAGCGCGGGCAGCTGTGACGACGGCGACCCCTGCACCTCGGGGACCGCGTGCTCGTCGGGCCAGTGTGTGGGGGGCAGCAAGACCGACTGCGACGACAAGAACGCCTGCACCGCCGACACCTGCGACGCCACCGGCAAGGGCTGCGTCCACACCGCGCAGCTCGGTGTGTGCGACGACGGCAACGCCTGCACGTCGGGCGACCTGTGCGCCGACGGGGTGTGCCTGCCGGGCGAGGCGACCTCGTGCAACGACGGCAACCCGTGCACGAAAGACAGCTGCGACGCCACCGGCAAGGTCACCGGCAAGGCCGGCTGCGTGCACGCCGCCGCGGCGGGGGTGTGCGACGACGGCGACCTGTGCACCGACAAGGACGCGTGCAACGAAGGCAAGTGCGTCGGCAGCAAGAAGTCGTGCGACGACAGCGAGCCGTGCACGGTGGACAGCTGCGACGCCAAGCTGGGCTGCCAGCACAAGACGTCGACCGCGCCGTGCATCGACGGGGACAGCTGCACCACCCAGGACAAGTGCGTCAACGGCAAGTGCGTCGGCCAGAAGGTCGACTGCAGCGACGGCAACCCGTGCACCGACGACAGCTGCGACGGCAAGAAGGGGTGTGTGCACGCGGCGAACACGGCCGAGTGCACCGACGGCAACGCGTGCACCAGCGGCGACACCTGCGCCAACGGCAGCTGCAAGTCCGGCTCCGTGCTCAGCTGCGACGACGGCAACCCCTGCACGGCGGGCAGCTGTGACCCGGTGACCGGCTGCAAGCAGACCGCCAAGTCGGGCAGCTGCGACGACGGCGACCCGTGCACCAGCAGCGACGCGTGCGCCAGCGGAGCGTGCCTGGGCAAGGGCAAGAGCTGTGACGACAGCGACGCGTGCACCGACGACGCCTGCGACGCAAAGACGGGGCAGTGCGTCCACGCCAACAACGCGGCGGCCTGCAGCGACGGCGACGCCTGCACCACCGGCGAGACCTGCCAGAGCGGCGCGTGCACCGGCGGTTCGAGCATCTCGTGTGACGACGGCAACCCTTGCACCGACGACGCCTGCAGCAAGGCGCTCGGCTGCGTGGCCGTGGCCAACACGGCGCCCTGCGACGACGGGGACGCCTGCACGACCAGCGACACGTGCGGCAAGGGCAGCTGCGCCGGCACCACCGTGTCGTGCGACGACGGCGACCCCTGCACTGCCGACGCGTGCGACCCGCTGACCGGCAGCTGCGCGGCCAAGCCCGGCAACGAGGGCGCGGTGTGCGGCGGCGGCGGGCGGTGGTGCCACGCCGGCGTGTGCAAGTGGGCCAAGTCGGTGGTGCAAGGCAAGTGGCACACGTGCGCCCTGCACCCGAACGGCACGCTGAGCTGCTGGGGGGGCAATGACTATGGTGCGCTGGGCCGCGGCTCCTCGCAGCCGTCCAGCGCGCCGCTGCCCGCGCCGGTGCCCGGGCTCAAGGACGTGGTGGAGGTCACGGCGGGAGAGTTCTGGACCTGCGCGCGCACGTCGACCGACAAGCTCTTCTGCTGGGGCATCAACCAGCAGTCGAACCTCAGCGTGGGCGAGTCGTCGTCGTCCATCGTCAGCGCCAAGCAGGTGCTGAAGTTCGACGGGACGCCGCTGAGCTTGTCGGGCGGTCGGAGCCACCGCTGTGCGCTGCGCGACGACGGCCGCGTCCGCTGCTGGGGCAGCAACTCCGGTGGCCAGCTCGGCCAGGGGACCAGCAACGGCGGCTACACGTCGGTGATGTCGACGGTGCTCAACATGGTCAACGCCAAGAAGGTGCTGTGTTCGCGCGCCCAGTGCCTCGCCGAGGACAAGGACGGCAAGGTCTGGGGTTGGGGCTACAACTTCTACGGCATGATGGGGCTGGGCGGCGCGGACTCACAGTACGTGACCAAGGCGCGTGCGGTGCCGCTGCGAACCGGGCCGGTGGACTACGCGGTGAGCAACGTCGCGGGCTGCCACCTCGACGGCGAGGGCGACGTGTACTGCGCCGGCAAGGCGGAAGCGGGGCAGCTCGGCCTGGGCTACTCATCGACCGGCAAGCTGACAGTGCCTGCGCGACTGCGGACGCTGCCCAAGGTGGTGGACGTGGGGGCCGGGGACTACCACTTCTGCGCGGCGACCGTCGCTGGCGATGTCTACTGCTGGGGCAACAACGACTACGGCGAGCTGGGCACCAGCGGGGACAAGTTCTGGCCGCACAAGGTGGCCATGCCGGCGACGACGGGCCGCGTGGTTCAGGTGGCCGGTGGGCAGAAGTCGCAGTGCGTCCTGACCGAGCTCGGTGAGGTGTGGTGCTGGGGGCACAACACCAAGGGGCAGCTGGGCCGTGGCACGCTCGACAACGGCAGCGCGACGCCGACCCTGGTGGCCGCGTCGAAGGCGGTGCCGGCGGCGGTGTGCAAGTCGGCCGGCTACTGCGACGATCAGGACCCGTGCACGGTCGACACGTGCGACGCCAAGACCGGCAAGTGCGCGCATGCGGCCGGCAACGACGGCGGCGCGTGCGGGCAGGGGCTGGTGTGCAGCGCCGGCGCCTGCAAGGCCCCCTACGCCACGGCGCTGCAGGTGGGCGACGACCACGGCTGCGCGCTGCAGACCGACGGCCGGGTCAGCTGCTGGGGCGACGACGCCGCTGGCCAGCTGGGCGACGGCACAGCGGGGACCGGCGCGGCCCTGGCGACCAAGACGGTGGTGGGCGGCGTGGCCCACGCCGCGCAGGTCTTTGTCGGCGGCCGCACGAGCTGCGCGCGCGACATCGCCGGCGCGGTGCGCTGCTGGGGCGCCAACGACGCGAACCAGGCCGGCCGCGGTTCCGGGAGCGCGGCGGTGCTGCCCAAGGCAGGCGCGGTCACGGTGGCGACCGGGCTGACCGCGCTCGCGCTCGGGGGGGCTCACGCCTGCGGACTCCATGTGTCCGGGCGCGTCGCCTGCTGGGGCGGCGGGAGCGCAGGGCAGCTGGGCGACGGCAAGGGCGCAGACAGCGCCGCCGCGGTGTGGGTGTCGACGCTCGAGCGGATCGTCCAGGTGAGCAGCGGTCCGGCCCACAGCTGCGCGCTGCAGGCAGGCGGCCAGGTGTGGTGTTGGGGCCAAGGGGCCCTGGGGCAGCTCGGGCACGGCAAGACCGGCGTCCTGGCCAAGGCGCCCGTGGCGGTCTCCGGCGTGTCCGACGCGCTGGCTGTGGCGGTGGGCGGGAGTCACTCCTGCGCCATCCGCGCCGCGGGCCAGGTGGTGTGCTGGGGCGGCAACGCAGACAGCCAGCTCGGTCGAGTGAGCGCGGCGACCGGGTCCGCAGGCCTCGTGGCCGGGGTCAGCGGTGCGACCCGCCTCGCACTGGGAGACCGCCACTCCTGCGCGCTGACAAAGTCCGGCGACGTCTACTGCTGGGGACGCAACGCCAGCGGCCAGGCGGGGACCACCGGCGCCGTGGTCAAGATGGCGAAGAAGGTCGCGGGGCTCCCCAAGGTTGCAGCTGTCGGCGCCGGCAAGCAGCACACCTGCGCGCTGAGCCGCGACGGCGGCGTCTACTGTTGGGGTGCGGGCGGCAAGGGTCAGCTGGGCGGCGCCAGCGCACAGAGCGCGAGCCCGGTCGTGGTCAAGGGCACCGCTGCCGCCACCAACGGCTGCGCGTCCAAGACCTGCGACGACGGCCTGACCTGCACCGCGGACACGTGCGACCCCTTCTCGGGCGGGTGTCGTCACACGCCGCGCGCCGACGGCAGCGCGTGCAACGTCGGCAGCGTCTGCGCGGCGGGGGCCTGCAAGCCGGCCTTCGCCAAGACCCTCGCGACGGGCCGCTACCACGCGTGCGTCATCGGCCACGACAGCGTCACCCGCTGCTGGGGAGCCAACGACGCCGACGAGGTGTCAGCGGGCGCGTCGGCCGCGGTGCAGCCCAAGCCGGTGGCGGCCCACGGCGTCGGTGAGGCCAGCGCCCTGGGGCTCGGCTTCAAGTACAGCTGCGCCGCGAACTCGGACGGCAGCGGCACCTGTTGGGGGCGCGCCGAGAGCTACGAGACCGGTCGCGGGGCCAACCACAGCGGTGGGGTGCCCGCCGCGGTGTCCGGGCTCAAGGGGGCGACCGCCGTCGCCGCGGGCCGGGCGACGGCCTGCGCCGTGACCGCGGCGGGGGGCCTGTGGTGCTGGGGCGCCAACGGCAGCGGGCAGGTCGGGGACGGCTCGACCGCCGCGCGCAAGACGCCGGTGCAGATCCTGGGGCTTCAGGCGGTCACCGCAGCGGCCAGCGGCGTGAGCCACACCTGCGCCGTGCACAGCGGCGGAAAGGTGGCGTGCTGGGGCGCCAACACCCACGGGCAGCTGGGCGACGGCACGACCACCGCGCGCACGCAGCCCACCGCGGTGCAGGGCATCGACGACGCCGTGGCCGTGACCGCCGGCGACAGCTTCACCTGCGCGGTGCGTAGCGGCGGGTGGCTCTCGTGCTGGGGCCGAGGCTCCGGCGGGCGCCTGGGTCACGGCAGCGAACAGAGCAGCGCCGCGCCGGTGGACGTGCCGGGGATCGGCGGGGTCGTCGCAGTGGACGCGGGCCTGACGCACACGTGCGCTGTGGACAGCGCCGGACGCGTGCTGTGCTGGGGCACAGAGACCCACGGCGCCCTCGGCGGCGGCGCGTCGAAGACGACCCAACTGACCCCCGCGGCGGTGTCGGGCGTGGGCCCGGCGGCGTCCGTCTCGCTGGGTGACAACCTCTCGTGCGCGCGGCTGCGCACGGGCGAGGTGCGCTGCTGGGGCTGGCAGGCGCAGGGCATGGTGGGCAACGGCGCCACGTCGGGCGACGCGACCACACCAGCGCAGGTGAGCGGCAGCGCGCCGGGCGTCGACCTCTGTGTGGTCAACAAGGTCGACTGCGACGACAGCAACCCGTGCACCGTGGACACGTGCGTGCCCAAGACGGGCAAGTGCAGCTACACGAAGGCCGAGGACGGCCTGAGCTGCGGCGATCTGCGACAGTGCCACGCGGGCGCCTGCGCCTTCGCGGTGGGCGTCGCCGCAGGAACCAACACCACCTGTGCGCTGCGCCCGGGCGGCGGGGTGGCCTGCTGGGGACAGAAGACCTACGCGCTCGGGCCCAACGGGCAGGACCTCAACAAGGACGTGCCGGTCACCGTCCCCGTGGAGAAGTCGGTTCAGCTGGTGGGCGGTCGCGGCCACTACTGCGTGCTGACCGCCGTGGGCGAGGTCCAGTGCTGGGGTAACGGCAGTCAGGGCCAGCTGGGGCGCGGCGGGGCGACGAGCTCACCCTCGCCGGTGTGGGTCATCGGTCTGAACGACGTCTCGTGGCTCGCAGGCTCGGGGCGCACCACCTGTGCCAAGCGCGCCGCCGGTGGCGTGATGTGCTGGGGCGAGAACAAGACCGACCGTGAGCTGCAGGGGACGGCATGGAACTACCTCACACCGGTCAGCATCTCCGTTCCGTCTGACCTGACCGGCCTGGCCCACGGCTGGGGCAACCACCACGCAGCCCTCACCCAGAGCGGCAAGCTGTACGTGTGGGGCGACAACACCGAGGCGCAGATCGGCACGGGGAAGCCCTCGTCCAGCGGCGTCCCGACGCCCTTCCACGTCAGCGCGCTCACGGGCGTGACCGCCGCGTCCCACGGCTGGAACACGGTCTGCGCCGTCCACAGCGGGGGCAAGGTGTCGTGCTGGGGCTATGACGTCTACGGCGCGACAGGCACGGGCAGCAGCTCGACGAGCGCCCCCGACGTCCTCCAGCCCACGGAGCTCAAGGGCGTCAGCGGCGTGGCGGAGATCGCGCTGGGCAAGCTCACGGGCTACGCCAGGCTGACGAGCGGCGCCGTCAAGGCGTGGGGCGCCAACGGCAAGGGCCAGTGCGGCAACGGCTCGCAGAAATACACCGGTGAGGGCACTCCGGTGGACGTGAAGAACCTGGCCGACGCCGTGCAGCTCGCTCCGGGGGAGGAGCACGTCTGCGCGCTCCGCAAGAACGGCTCCGTCGTCTGCTGGGGCATCAACAGCTACGGCCAGCTGGGCATCGGCGCCTACTCGTACACCGACTACCGCAGCACGCCGCACACCGTCTACAAGAGCGCGCCGTGACGGCGAAGAGCCTTGCCCGCGGAGCGTCGGGCCGGGACGACGCAGCGGTCGACGCCGCCTTTCCCCTGCCGCTGGTCGCGGCAGACGGCGGGTTCCAGTGCGACCTGCCCGCGTCGTGGCGGCAGGGGCCCGGCGTGGTCGGGGGGCTGCAGGCCGCCGTGCTGCTCGACGCGGCGACCCGGACCGTCGCGGATCCGTCCCGGCGCGTCCGCACCTTGACCGTACACTTCGTCGCGCGCGCCGCGCCTGGGGTGGCGCACGTCTCCGCGCGCGTGGTCCGCGCGGGTCGGTCCCTGTCCCACGCCCGCGCCACCCTGCGCTGCGGCGACACGGTCGTCGCGGAGGCCCTGGCGACCTTCGCGGCGCCGCGCACCCAGGGCGCCACGTCGCGTCTGCCCATGCCCAGGGTGCCTCACTGGTCGGGCCTGAGCACGAGCCGGCACGGCGCGGTCCCGCCCGAGTTCACCCAGTGGCTGCGCTTTCGCGACTGCCTCGGCAGCCCCTTCGCCGCGTCGCCGGTGCCGGTGATCGGCGGCTGGGGGCGCTTTGCCGACGCGGTGCCGCTCGACGCCCGGGCGATCGCGGCCCTGGCCGACGCGTGGCCGCCGGCGTCGCTCGCGCAGGCCCGCGCCCAGCACCCCGTCGCCTCGGTCGACCTGCGGCTCCACTTCCACGATCTGCCCGAGCCAGCCGCGCCGGGGTGGGTGCTGTACCGTGGGGAGACCCACGCCGAACACCACGGGTTCGCCGACGAGGGCGCCACCCTCTGGGCAGAGGACGGCCGCGTGCTGGCCACGGTGCGGCAGAACATCGTCTCATTCCCCGCTGCACAGGCGTGACGCCCGCCGCCCGGCGTGGCCGCGGGTAGACGCGCTGGCCTCCGGCGGTGTACGGCGAACACGCAGCCCGAGCGCCGTGAGGTGACCATTCGACTCATCGTGACCGAGAAGCCGTCCGTGGCCCGCGACATCGCGCGGGTGCTTGGCGCGCGCAAGCGCGGCCAGGGCTACATCGACGGCCAGGGCGTGCGCATCACCTGGTGCGTCGGTCACCTCGTCGAGCTGGCCCCGCCGCAGACCTACAACCCGGCCTGGAAGAGCTGGCGCCTCGACAACCTGCCGATGATCCCGGAGCGCTTCGACCTGCAGCCGCGGAGTGGGGCCACCGATCAGTGGCAGGTGGTGCGTCGGCTCATGGGCGACGCGAGCCTCGTCGACGTCGTCAACGCGTGCGACGCCGGGCGCGAGGGCGAGCTCATCTTCGCCCACGCCTACCAACTCGCGTCGTGTCAGCGCCCGGTGCAGCGGCTCTGGATCTCGTCGATGACCGACGGCGCGATCCAGGAGGGCTTTGCGCGTCTGCGGCCTGGGCCGTCGATGCAGCCGCTCGAAGACGCCGCCCGATGCCGCGCCGAGGCGGACTGGCTGATCGGGCTCAACGCCACCCGCGCGATGACCGTGCGCCTGCGCGACTCGGGCGGCGGTGCGCTGCTCTCGCTCGGGCGTGTGCAGACCCCCACGCTCGCGCTCATCGCAGACCGCGAGACCGAGATCGAGGGCTTCGAGCCGCGCACCTACTGGCACGTCAGGGCCCAGCTGGAGACCGACGCGGGCACATGGGAGGCGACGTGGACCCGGCTCGACGCGCGTGGCCGGCCGCTCAAGCCGCCGGCCAAGGGCTCTGAGCCGGCCGACGACGCCTGGCCCGACCGCATCTGGGAACGCGAGGTGGCCGAGTCCGTGCTGGCTCGCCTGCAGCGCGCGCCCACAGGGGTCGTGCACAAGGTCCAGCGCCGCGACAAGCGGGAGCCGCCGCCGCTGCTCTACGA
>JAUIAC010000093.1 GCA_030425545.1 bacterium
CGCCGGTGTCGGCGCGTGGGTCCGGTGGCAATGTAGACCTGGGCAGGGCGGATTCAACCGGCCTCTGGAAGGGGAGGTGGCGGCGGCGCAAGCGGCGCGCTGGAGACCGGGGTCTGCGCGACTCAGGGGCCGTGCGGCACGACGCGCCCAGGCGTGCAATTTGGGCTCGGACAAGGGCACCCTGTGGCCCTTCGCGCGCACGAAGCGCCAGTGAGGAGCCCCCGTGAAGCACGCAGGCAACGAGAGCAGCGCCGCGCAAGGCGGCCAGCAGACCCAGGCCGTCCAGGGACGCGCCGCAGCCAGCGGCGGGGCGAACACGGCCGCGCTCAAGGGCATGAACTACGCGGAGGGCGCTCGCGCGGTGGCCCCGCCGCCCGGCGGGCACGGTCGGCTGGTGCCCTCCGTGGCGGCCCAGGGCGTGCAGGGCGGCGGCGGAGCGCTGCCCTACCAGGAGCAGATTCAACGCAGCTTCGGTCAGCACGACCTCAGCGGCGTCAAGGCGCACGTCGGTGGCGCTGGCGGCGCAGCCGCGAAACAGATGGGCGCCAGCGCCTACGCCTACGGTCAGCACGCGGCCTTCGACGGCGCGCCGGACCTCCACACGGCCGCCCACGAGGCCACACACCTGGTGATGCAGGCGCGGGGAGTAGCCCCGGGCGGCGGCGTCGGGCGCGAGGACGACGCGTACGAGCGGCACGCCGACGAGGTCGCGGATCTGGTCGTCCGCGGCGAGTCGGCGGAGGCCAAGCTCAACGAGCTGGCGCCGGCCGGCGGCCAGGGAGGCGGCCAGGCGCAGGGAGCGGCGGGCGTGCAGGCCAAGGCCGTCCAGTTCGACAAGATCGGCGGCAAGCCGATCGCGTCCCTGACCCCAGCCACCGTGGACCAGATGGTCAAGGCGCTGAGCCAGACCGCCGGCTGGAAGGAGATCGTCGCGCTGTGGGCGATGGTCACCGACGGCGGCACGTCAGAGCTGACCTCTGCCGATCGCGACGACCTCGTGCTCGAGGTGCTGATCCTTGTGGAGAGCGCGTTCACGTTCCAGGGCGACGCCAGCGTCGACGCGCTGTGGGGCGACGCGGCCCTGCTCGGTCGCTTCATGGGGGCGGTGGAGCGCGCGGGGACGCCGAAGAAAGACGGACCGACCGACGACCCGACCCCGGCGCCGGAGGTGGTCCTGCCCAACCCGGGGACCTTTGGCGTGCTCACCGCCGACGCGGAGCTCGTGGGCGAGGGCGGCGCGACCTTCACCGTGCGCGAAGGCGAGGGGGTCGAGACCCGCTACGGACAGGACGGCAAGCTCGTGGTCGAGGTGCTCGGGCGGCCCAAGGGCAAGACTGGCGCGGTGGACCCGGCGCTCTTCAAGGCCCAGCCGCGCTTGAGTGAGAACGACGACGGCGAGATGGACGACTACAGCTACAAGAAGTACGAGGGCGAGCTCTTCCTCGCTCGTGGCGACGTGGCTGCCGCGTCCGTGATGGACATCGACCAGGGCGCGCTGGGGGACTGCTACCTCATCAGCGCCATGGGGGCCGTCGCGGCGAGCAACCCGGACGTCATCGCCGACATGATCGACTACGACGCGAGCACCGGCACGTTCACCGTCACCTTCCAGGAGCTGCAGCGCGGCGGCACCTTCAAGCCGCACACGGAGGAGGTCGACGCCTACTTCCCCACCCGCCGCGGCGGCTCGCGCATGGCCTACGCGCTCAGCGACACCAGCTTCAACCCAGCGAACCAGGCCCTGTGGCCCGCGGTCATCGAGAAGGCCTACGCCCAGTGGCAGGGTGGCTACGAGGAGATCGGCGGCGGCGGCAGCTCGGCGGGCGCCATGGAGGCGCTGACCGGCGTGCGGAGCGCCCGGCAGGCGATGCCCCGTGAGCGGGATGTCATCGCCCGCTTCGAGCAGTTCACCGCCGAGAACAAGGCCGTGGTCTGCGGCACGCGCGACTGGATCGACCAGCGTCGTGTCGAGGGCCTGTGGTCCGGCGAGGGCAGCGGCCCCTACACCGGCACGCTCACCGACAAAGAGGGCAACGACGCGGAGATCGTCAAGGACTCCGTGAGCATCCGCGACCGGGAGGGCAACAGCGGCCAGCTCCGCGACGACGGCGACGGCGGGCTCACCGGCAACGGCCTGAAGGACGGCTCCGTGGCCTACGACTCGGGCAAGACGCGCTTCAGCTACGACGAGGGCAAAGGACCGGCCGACCCGGCGGATCTGGTGACGACCTACCAGTTCGAGGGCACGCTCTCGGCCTCGCTGAACATCCACGGCAACCACGCCTACGTCTTCCGCGAGGTCAAGGACGGCAAGCTGCAGTTCCACAACCCGTGGGGGCCCGCGGCGCACAAGCACCCGAAGCCGGTGAGCGCGCGCGAGTTCCTCGACCTGTTCGAGACTCTCGGCGTGAACGCGACCGTGCCCCAGCAGGAGCGCTAGCCCATGCCCGCCGCGGCACAGCCCGGCAACGGGGGCCCTGCCCTGACCGTGAGCCCCGACCAGGACCTGCGGGACGTGCTCGAAGACGCCCCGGAGGGCGCCGTCGTGACGCTGACGCCGGGCGTGTACGCGGCCGGGCTGGCCGTGTCGCGCTCCGTTCATCTCCGAGCGAGCGAGGCAGGCGCCGTGACCCTCGACGGCGACGGGCGAGGCGCCGTGGTGTGGGTGGACGCCGACGGGATCGACGTCACCCTGACCGGTCTCCAGCTGACCAACGGACACGCTGGTGCGGGCGGGGCCGTGAGCCTGCGCGGCTTCAGCACGTTGACCCTGCGCGACTGCGAGATCTCGGGGTCGCACGCCCGTGAGGGCGCGGGCGACGCGGTCTTCGCCGACGCGGGCACGCTCGCGCTGCACGACACCCGGGTCCGCGGCGGCGGGCGCGCCGCGGGTGCGCTCGTGCTCGCCACCGGGGTCGCGACGCTGCGCCTGTGCCGGTGTGAGCTGAGCGCCGCTGGGACGGCAGCCCTCGCGCTCAAAGACCACGTCGAGGCGACCGTGGAGGACTGCGCGCTGCGCAACGGCGGAGGCCCGGGGGTCACTGTCGCGGGCACGCGGAGCCGCCGCCCCGAGGTGGTGATTCGCCGCGGCAGCGTCGACGCGGCGCCCTCGCTGAGCCTGCGCGCGCGCTTTCCCGGGCGGGTGCGGGTGGTGGACACGGCCCTGTCGACGCCGGCCGACGGCGTCTACATCCCGCGCGAACTTTCGACCGACGAAGCTGCGTCGTAGGGTGCCGGCGTGACCGACGCCACGCCCCAGGCTGCCCCCCAACCCCGCCCGGCCCTGCCCGCGCTCGAGCTGCCGGGCTATGCCCTGCTCACCTTCGTCTTCCTCGCCGGCCCCCTCGGCCACGTTGTGGGGCGGCACTGGGCCCTGGCGACCGCGGCGACCACCCTCGCGCTGTGGACCGCGCTGACCCGGTGGGCGCTGCGCCTGCGCCCGCCCTCGCGTGCAGACCTGCCCGCCCTGGCGACCGCAGCCCTCAGCCTCGCCGGGCTGGGTTGGTACCTGCGCACCGGGCACAACGACGACGCCTTCTGCCACCACGGGTTCGTCGCGCTGATCGAGCGGCTGGGCATGCCGGCCGTGGCCCCCGGCGACCCCAGCCGGGTCGCGGGCTATCACACCGCGGTGGACGCGCTCGCTGCTGCGATGCGGGGCTGGGTGCCGCTCGACGTCGAGGGGCGGCTGGACCTCGCCAGCGTCGGCGCGCACGGGGCCCTGGTCCTGGCGGCGGTGTCCCTGCTTCGCGCGGTCGGCGCGCGGCCCGCCGAGCGCGCGTTGGGGGTGTTGACGCTCGTGTTCGGGGCGGGCGTGTACTGGCTGACCCCTGCGTTGCCGGCGATGCAGCCCACCGGCTTCCCCTGGACCGCTCACTGGGAGGGTGGCACCTACCTGTCGGTCCTCGCGCTGTCCGGGCGGCGGTCGACGGTGCTGGGCTTTCTCGTGGCGGTGCTGACCTTGCGCCTCTTTGTCGGAGGGCGGACCAACGTAGGGCTGGCCGAAGGGCCGGGGCGCTCCACGTCGCCGGTGCGCCGGCGCGCGGCGTCGTGGCAGGTCGCAGGGTTGCTCGCCCTGCTCGCAGGGAGCGCGTCGCAGTGCGCAGACGAGCTGGTGCTCGGCGTGGTCGCGGCGTGCGCGCTGTGGCTGCTGCGCTGGGGCGACGCGACCGCATGGCGGCGTGTCGTGGGCGCGTGCCTGACCCTGGCGCCCCTGGCCCTGGCGGGGGGAGGCTTCGCCAGCGCATGGGTGTCCGGCGCGCTCGGGGGCGACACGCCCATGGGCACCGCCACCGGCGACGCGGCCCTGGCGTTGACGTGGCCGAGCTGGCCCTCGTTCCACGGGCCCAACCCGCCCGTGTGGCGGCTGGACGGGCTCAAGGTGCTGCTCTTGGAGCTCCTGCCCGCAGCGGCGGTCCCCTGGATCCTGTGGCGACGCCGGGCGCTGCCCTGCGCCGGGGCGGAGACCCTGGCGCTCTGGACCTACGGCGGCATGCTCGGCGCGATGTGGCTGCGCATGCCGGCCCTGGGCTACGACGTCGACCTGCACCGCCTGCTCGAGCCGGGCGTCGCGCTCTCCCTCGCGCTGCTGCCCTGGCTGGCGCGCGTGCTGCGCCCACAGAGCGCCCTTGGGCCGGCCCTGGCGGCCGCCGTGGTCATCGTCGGACCAGCGGGGCGCCTGCTCGGTGTGCCGGGCGGCGCGCACGGGCTCTGGCCGGTGACGGGCGCGCGGGGCGTGCTCCTCGCCGTCACGCTGTGCCTGATGTCGGCCGTGTCGGCCGCAGCCCTCGGACGGCTGATCGAGCGCAAGGGCTCACGCAGCGGCGCGGCGCTGGCGTGCGTGCTCCTCGCGAGCGCCGCTGTCCTGAGCCTCGCTTTGACGCTCGGGGATCCCCGACACGTGGCGAGCGGCCCCCCGGCGCTGCCAGCCGCGCTGCAGACCGCGCTCGCCCCCGCCGCGCGGACCCCGGTCCTGGCCGACGCGCGGCTCGGCAACCTGCTGCTCCGCCACGGTCACCCGGTGGTCGCGCCCTGGCTGCGGTCGGACCTCGAGCCCCTGGACCACCAGCGGCACACGCGCTCGCTGCGGCAGAGCGCCCCAGACGCGTGGGGTGGCGCGACCGTGTTCTGGTTGACCGGCGCCACCTTCGACCACATCGACCGAGCTCACCCCGGCGTGCTCCGCGTAGAGGGTGAGCGGCCCGGCCCCGCCGACCCCGCGGTGTGGCGCGCGTGGCCGGCGATGCTCGGCCCCGCCCCAGTCCCTGGTCGGACGGTGTGGGGAGCCGTCCGCAACGACGCCGGACGCGCGACGCCGCCGGTCCACTGACCCCGTCCAAGGCACGCGGTGGGACTCTTCGCGGGCCGCCGAGACCTGACCGTTGACACGAGCTTCGTGACACGCACCATCGCTGCTGCGCGCCCTCCGCGCTCGGGAGACAGCCATGACCACCAACGACCACCGCCCGCCGCAGCGCATGTTCATGCTCGGCGTCTGGATCGCGCTGCTCGTCGCTGTTGGAGCCGCGGGCTACCTGCTCCGCAGCTTCATGCTGAAGACCTACGGCGTCGACGCCTTCGACTCGGCCTGCAACATCAACGACACCTTCAACTGCGACAAGATCAACACCTCGGTGTGGGGCAAGATCTTCGGCCTGCCGGTCACCACCTTCGCGCTGCCGACCTACGCCGCCTGGGCTGCCCTGGCGTGGCTCGGCAGCAGCGCCGACGACCGGGCCCGCATCTCGCTCCGCCTGCTGCAGGTGTCGTCCGCGCTCGCCCTGGCCTACGGCGCCTTCCTGCTCTTCATCATGGTCAGCGTGGAGCAGACCTTCTGCCTCTTCTGCCTGACCATGGACGCGGCGGCCGCCACGGTGCTCGTGCTGTCGACGCTCAGCCTGCGCGCGCTGGGGCCTGCACAGGGTCAGCTCTCCTGGCCGGGGCCGCTGGCCACCGCGGTGGTGGTCGGCCTCGCGAGCTTCGGCATGACCTACACCTGGCACAACGACAGCAAGGCCAAGCTCATGGCCGAGCAGATGGCCCGCGCGGAGAAGCAGGCCGAGCAGGCCAAGTTCGACCGCGCCAAGCTGGCCGCGGAGCAGGCCAAGGCGGCGAAGGCGGCCCCCAAGGGGGGGGACCCGGCCGCGGCGAGCGCCGGAGCTGGCACGGCAGCGGCGAGCGGGCCGCAGGTGGCGAAGAAGATCAGCGACGCGCTCTACGTGGTGCCGGTGCACCCGGACGACGCCGTCATGGGCCCTGCGGACGCCAAGGTGACCGTGGTCGAGTACGCCGACTTTCAGTGTGGCTACTGCAAGAAGCTCTTCTACGCGCTGCAGACCGTGAAGGCGCGCTACAAGGGGCGTGTCCGCTTTGTGTTCAAACACTTCCCCATGAGCACGCTGTGCAACCCGCACCTGAAGAACAACAAGCACCGCTACGCGTGCAACGCCGCCCTGGCCGCGGAGTGCGCCCGCCGCCAGGGTCGCTTCTGGTCGATGCACGACCTGCTCTTCAAGAACCAGCACAAGCTCAAGGGGCCGGATCTGCGGTGGTACGCCAAGCAGGTGGGCCTCGACATGGACAAGTACACCGCCTGCATGCGGGCGCCCGAGCCGCGGCAGAACCTCAAGCGCACCATCGACGAGGGCGGGGAGGCCCTGGGCCTGCGGGCGACGCCGCGGACCTTTATCAACGGCCTGCTGCTGAGCGGTTCGCTGCCGCCAGAGGTGCTCTCGCGCTTCATCGACGAGGCCTTCAAGAGCGCTGGCGCAGCAGAGCTGGCGGCGCAGGCTGCGGGGGCCAAGCCGCTCGCCGCCAAGGGCGTGCCGACCGCGCCCAACGCGCCGGCGAAGCCGTCGGGCATGGTCGAGGTGAAGTCGGCCAAGGGCAGCTTCTGGATCGACGCCTACGAGGCGTCGGTGGACAAGGAGGGCCGCGCGCTCTCGCTCGCGGGCACCGAGCCGGCCAACGCCAGCTGGTACGCCGCCAAGACCGCCTGCGAGAAGGCCGGCAAGCGCATGTGCACGAGCTTCGAGTGGGTCACCGCGTGCCAGGGCAAGGACGCGGTGGACGACGACAGCAACGGCAACTTCGCCGACGACTACATCGAGGGAAACCAGTTCCCCTACGCTGACTACTTCGAGCCGGACAACTGCCATGTCAACGGAGACCGCCGGTCAGGGACGCCGGTGAAGACGGGCGCCAACGCCAAGTGCCGGACGCCCGCTGGCGTGTTCGATCTGGCTGGCAACGTCGAGGAGTGGATCGAGCAGACCGAGGCGCGCGCCCAGCTCGCAGGCGGAGACTTCCGGGTCAAGGAGAAGGGCAGCTGCCTGCGCGCCCATCGCAGCTTCGGCCCCGGACATCGGAGCCGCGGCATCGGCTTCCGCTGCTGCGCCGACAAGGAGGTCGCGAACGCCAGCGACGCACCCGTGGCGGCCGCTGCCCCAGGCTCCATCGTTGGCCAGAAGGTCGGCGACTTCGCGGCTCAGCGGGCCATGGCGGGCAACGCTCCAGGCGCCGCGGGCAAGGCGTTCACGCACAAGGACCTGCTGGGCAAGGTGACCTTCGTGACCTTCTTCGCCAGCTGGTGCAGCCCGTGTCGACGGGAGCTGCCAGAGCTCTCCGCGCTGGCCGAGCGTTACGGCAAGAAGGGCTTCCAGGTCCTGGCGGTGGGCGTGGACACCGAGGCGCACGCGAGCGAGCAGTTCATCGGCGCCCACGGCCGGCAGACCGAGGGCCTCGTGTTCTCGATCGACCCCAACGCCAAGGTGCTCGGCCGCTTCGACGTGACGAACATGCCCACGGGCTACCTCGTCGACCGCAAGGGCGTGGTGGTGCACAAGCAGATAGGCTATGGCACCAAGACCGCCGCCGAGCTGGGGACCAAGATCGAGGCCGCGCTGGGCCGCTAGTTGGGCCGGGCGGCGCTCACGGGTCCTCGCTCAGGGCGCGGGCACCGGAGCGGATGTCGGCGGCGCGGGTGTCGGGGGCCCGGACGTCGGGGGCGCGGACTTCGGAGGCGCAGGCTTCGCAGGCGCGGGCTGCGGGGACGCTGGTTCCCCGGGCGCGGGCTCTGGGTTCGACCCGCTGGACGGCGCTGGAGCGGCGGGCGATGTCGCCGGTGGCGCGTGGTCTCGACCCCGGGTGGTGTCCTTGCCCGTGAGGATGGCGTCGGCCGAGTCGGCCTTGGGTCGCGTGCCGCGCAGCTTGGCCAGGAGGCGGCGCGGGTGCACGACGAAGCTGATGACGTCGACCTCGAAGCCGCCATGGTCAAAGGTCACCCCGTCTTCGAGGTCCATCTCGGCGGTGGGGATCCAGCGGAACGACGTGCGCAAGAACCACCAGCTGCTCGGGTTGACCCGGTAGTCCCACCCAAAGGGCACCGTGAACACGGGGCGGCCGTCGCTGTACGTGAGCGTGCCCCCCTTGTGCGTGTCGGTGACCGACAGGGAGCTGTAGCCGGCGCCGAGGCCGACCCACGGCACCAGCCCGTAGAGCTTGAGGTCGAACTTCTTGATGACCTCGAGGAAGACCGACGCGTCGGAGGTCTCTGTCGTCGCGCCGTAGCCCTCGGCGCTGCCGTAGATGTAGCGGAACGACAGGCGCGCTTCTGCGTCGAGGGGGTCGTGGTGCCACCCCACCGCGAGCTGCGGCGTGAGGCCGTGGGCGAAGGCGTCGCCGAGGTAGGGGCGCCGGCTGGACACGTAGGTCCCGGTGCGGCGGAGCAGCGGCGCGGTGACGCCGAGAGACACCGTGAGATCGCTCAGCAGGTGCATGCGGTCCAGGTCCATCAGACGCTTGGCGGCCTCTTCGGCGTAGCGCTCGCGCTGAGTCTCGTCCCAGAGACCCCGCACCCAGCGGACGCCCAGGGTCACCCGCATGCCGCTGAGGTCGAGCGTTTTGGACTCGAACACGGGCACGTCGGCGTCGAGCGGCAGCGGGTCAATGCCGGTCCAGGTCGCGGCGCTCTCGCCGAACATCAGGCTGAACGAGGCGTCGATCAGCACGCCGGCCGACGCGAGGTAGCTCGCGCCGACGCCCACAGGCGCCACCCAGCCGTTGAGGTGCCGCACGTCACTGGTGGGGTCGTTGGCGTCCTCGGCTCGGCGCTCTGCGCGGAGGGTCCGGTAGGCCACGCCCAACGTGACGTAGGGCCGCACGCCGCCGGGCTTCAGCGCCCAGGGATACACCCGCGCGGCCAGGTCGAAGTAGCCCACGCCCACGTCGCGGCTGCCCTGCCCGTTGTCGGACCCGCCCACGGCGCTGGCCAGGCGCAGCAGCGGCACGCTCGTGAGCACCTCGACGTGGCCGTGGAGCAGGAGCGCCCCCACCGACAGCGACAGGCTGCTGAAGTTGGCGGTGGGCACCGGGTCGAACGCGGTCCCGGCGCTGGGCATCTGCCAGGTCTCGGCGCTCATGGACTTGTAGTTGAACGACAGGCCGAGCGTGAGGCTGCCGAGCGAGTCCTCGGCCCGCTGCTTCGCCACCCGCTTCAGATAGGGGTCGAGCTTGGCGCCGCCGTACATGTCGGGCGGCGGCAGGTTGGGGATCCAGCTCTTCTGCTCTTGGGCGTGAACACGCTGTGGGGCCACCGTCGTCGCTGCTGCGGCGGTCCACACCGCGAGCGCGACCACGAAAGAGACACGAAGGGGCCCGGAGCCCGAAGTCATGGGGTGCATGGGAGCCTCTCAGGGCGCGCGCGGGCGCACGCAGGGAACGCAGGCCACGTGTGTAGCGAGCCGCAGCCGCCGGGGCAACACGAAGGGGCGGCAAGCGACCGCGACGGGGCGTCGACGCTGCCGCGGAGCGCCCTGCCCTACTTGCGAAACATGGCCGCCAACACCCCCAGGCCAATGAAGCCGCCAAGGCCGAAGAGCAGCCACGCCGGGACGGGGAGCCCCAGCAGCGTGGGGCTCGGCGCGTTGAGCGCCACGGCGCCGGAGAGCATGCACGCGCTGAACATCAACACCCGGTTGCGGCGGCGCGACTGGGTCCGGTACGCCTCCAGCGCCTCGTCCATGCCCATGGGGTTGAGCCGCACCGTGGTCCGGCCCTCGTTGAGATCTCGCAGCAGCTCCCCGGCCTGGTGGGGAAAGAGCCGCAGGAAGCGGCTCAGCGAGTCCAGCCCGTCGATGCCCTCTTTCATCAGCCGCTTGGGGCTGTAGCGCTCCGCCAGCATCTCCCGCACGAAGGGCTGCGCCTCCTCGACGAGGTTGACCTCCGGCGCGAGGCTCTTGCCGATGCCCTCGATGGTCATCAGCGCCTTGAACACCATGGTGTAGGTCGGCGGCATCTTGATCTGGTGACGGATCGCGCCGGCGACCAGGTCGCTGAAGTAGGCGCCGACGTCGATCTCGGACAGGGTCCGCCCAGCGAGGTGCTTCTCCATGACCTCGACCACGTCCGCCTCGAAGGCGTCATAGTCATAGACCACCCCGGGGACCTTCACGCCGAGCTCGAACATCACCCGGCTGACCAGCTCGTAGTCCTGCCGTGAGAGGCCGATGAGGATGTCGAGGATGTGCTCCCGCTGCTTCGGCGTCAGGCGCCCGACCAGGCCGAAGTCGATGAGCACGATGGTGCCGTCGTCGAGGATCAGGATGTTTCCCGGGTGCAGGTCGCCGTGAAACACGCCGTCCTGAAACACCATCTTGAAGAGCGCGCGCAACATGCGCGGCGCGACGTCGTAGGGGTCGATGTCGAGCTTCTCGGGCGCGAGCGTGATCTTGACGCCGCGGATGAACTCCATGACCAACACCCGCGTGGTCGACACCTTGTCGTAGACCCGAGGGACGCGGAGCCCATCGAACGACTCGAAGTTCATTTGAAACCGGCCGATGTTTCGCCGTTCGCCGGTAAAATCGAGCTCCTTGCGGATCGCCTTGTCGAACTCGTTGACGATGCCCACCGGGTCCATCAACGCCAGGTCCGGAGCGCGGGCCTCGATCAGGCGGGCGAGCACGTGGAGGATGTTGAGGTCGCTGTCGATGCGGCGCGCGATGCGGGGGCGCTGCACCTTGACCACCACCTCCGCCCCCTCATGGGCCAGAACGGCCCGGTGGACCTGGGCGATGGAGGCGCACGCGAGCGGCTTGGGCTCGAAGTGGGCGAAGTGGTCGGAGATGCTGCCACCGAGCTCGGCGACCAGGACCGACTCCACGTCTTCGAAGGGCATCTCCGGCACGTTGTCTTGCAGTCGGCTCAGCTCCTCGATGACCGCCGGCGGCACGAGGTCGGGTCGCGTGCTGAGGATCTGGCCGAGCTTGACGAAGGTGGGGCCGAGCTCCTCGATGGCCATGCGGATCTGCTGCGCGGTGGTCAGCGGCGTGTCGTCCGCGTCGGTGGTCGCCACGAGGTTCTTGACCCCGAGCGTCTCGGTGAGCCCAAGGCGGTTCACCAGCTCGCCGAAGCCATGGCGCGCCAGCACCGCGACGATCTCACGCAGGCGGTTGATGTCCTTGACGGCGGTGGTCAGCGCCTTGGCGCCCGAGTAGAGATTGACGGCCATGGAGACCTCCAGGCGGAGAGCGGGCGCTCGAACCTGACCTTTCGGTCACAGTTCTTGCGCGGACCTCCACGGTGGGAACTGGATCGCCTTGTCGAGCGCGCGCGCCTTCTCGAAGCTCGGCCGCGCGTCGGCGACCTGCCCCGCCAAGACTGCGCAGATGCCGCGCAGGAGCCAGGCGTGGCCGCTGGCGCCCCCCGGTCGCTCGCTGATGCGCACGGCGGCCTTCCACGCGTCGACGAAGCGCCACCCCGTGAGCAGGCGCGACGGGCAGGGACCGCCGAAGCAGGCCTGGCGCGACGCCCAGGCGTCGAGCTTGCGCCACACCGCCGGGGAGAACACCCGCTTCTTGTGGCCGCGTTCGAGGGTCCAGACGGGCCAGAAGCGGTTGCGCGTCACGCGCCAGGACCCGCCGGTCTGACGCAGCTCGTAGCGCTCGGCGATGAGCTCCGAGCCGTCTTCGTGGGTGCTCAACGCCAGCCAGGTCACGGTCGCGCGACGCGCGGAGCCGGGTGGCTGGCCCGAACCGGGCGGCTCGGGCGGCGCCACCCGGACGCGAACGTCCTGCCACCGGAGCGTGCGCTTGTCGGTGGGCGGCTTGAAGTAGCGCTCGGTGCGGGTCGCGCGGATGGCGTCGAGCGTGAGCGTCCGGTCGTGGGGGCCGGGCGTGGCGGCCCGCGCGGCGGTCAAGGTCGCGCCTGGTGCCCACTGGCTCATGTAGGTGGTGAGGTCGTGGCGCTCGTAGCCAGCGCGCTGGACCTCCTGGAGCCAGGCCACCGCGCCGGCCCCAGGGTCCCGTGAGGGCGGCGCTGGACCTCCACCGGAGCAGGCCCCGCTGAGCAGACCGACACACACCGCGACGCCGAGCAGCGCTGCCCTGGGCCCCTGGCGGGCGTCGGAGCCACGAGCGGTGCGTCGCCGTGGGAGGCTGGCGGGGTCGAGGTCGACGTGACGGAGGTGGGCGTGACGGAGACGGGCGTGACGGAGACGGGCGTGACGGAGACGGGCGCGACGGAGACGAGCGCGACGGAGGTGGGCGGGGTCGACGCGCACGCCGAAGACGCGCGGAGCCTCGGCGCTCACAGCCCGAGCTTGGCCTTCAGCAGCGCGCCGAAAGAACCGACCTCGTCGTCAGTCGACTTCGACTGCTGCTTCGACAGCCAGGCGTCCGCCTCGGCCTTCTCCTTGGCGAGCTCGGCCTTCACCTTGCTCAGCCGGACCTTGCCGTCGGGGCGGACGGCGTCGACGACCACCTCGAGCTTGCTGCCGATGGCGAAGTTGCGCCGCAGATCGGTGCCGTGCGGAACCCCCAGCTCGGCGAAGGGCACAAGCCCCTCGCCACCGCCGGGCCACCCGACGAAGACACCGAAGCGGGCGTGACGCTCGATGATGACGTCCAGCAGCGTGCCCACCTTGGGGGCGGGCGGCGCGACCTTGCGCTCGCGGGCGCCCTGGCTCGCCTCGCCCTGCGCACCCTCGTCGCCCTGCGGCGCGGCGACGCCGAGCACCTCCATGTGCAACGACACCTTCGGCGCCTCCTGAGTGGCGTCGCGGACCTCGTCGAGCTTGTCGTCTCCGACCCACGCGAGCGCGATGCGCCGCAGGGCCTGGTCGACGCCCTTGATTCGCACCACGACCTTGTCGTCGAGGGCGCACATTTCCTTGGGTGTCGCGACCCGCTTGCCAAAAGCGCTCACGTGCAGGAGCCCCTCGACGCCGGTCGCGATCTCCACGAAGGCTCCCCAGGGCTGGATGCGCGTGACCGTGCCCCGGACGATGAGCCCAGCGCTCAGCTCGTCGAGCGCCGTCTCCATGGGATCGGCCGCCAGGGCCCGCATGCTCAGCCCGATGCGCTCGCGACGGTCGCCCACGGCGGGCTCGATGCGGAGCACCTCCACCTCGACCATCTGGTCGGGCTGGACGATCTCGCTGGTGCGGCGACGGCCGTAGCCGAGCTCCGACACGTGCACGAGACCCTCGATGCCGCCGAGGTCGACGAAGCAGCCAAAGTCCATGATGCGGGTCACCCGCCCCCGCAGACGCGCGCCGACCACGAGGCTCTTGCGGGTCTCCGCGGCGAGAGACTCCTGCTCGGCCAGGAGCACGGCCTTGCGCGAGAGGACCGGGTCTCGGCCGTCACGCATCTCGAGGACCTTGAACATCAGCTTCGCGCCGACGAGCTCCGAGGGATCTTCGATGCGCCGGATGTCCATCTGACCGAGCGGACAGAAAGCCCGCACGTCATTGCCCACGTCGACGACGTAGCCGCCCTTGTTGACCTCGGCGACACGGCCCTCGATGGGCATGCCGCTCTGAGACGCGGTGTACAGCGCGCTCAGGTCGACCTTGCCGCGGGGCATGCCGGTGGCGATCTCGAAGGTGCGGTCCTTGTAGCGGAGCACGTAGCCCTTCACCACGTCGCCGACAGCCGGGCGCTCCGCGTCGCTGGTGCCCAGGTCCAGCAGGCCGTCGCGGCCGTCGATGTCGAGCTGCGCAAAGCGCTCGCCGACGTGCACCACGCGCGCCGAGACCTCGTCGCCGGGGTTGTAGCGCGGCTTGTCAGCCTCCTGGCTCTTCTCGGCGAAGAGGGCCTCGAACTCAGCCTCGTCCTGCAACCAGTCGTCTTTGCTACCCATGAGGGTGCCTCCAAGGTCGGGCGTGTGCCCTGCGCGCGCGCTGTCGACAACACGCGATGGGATGGACGCGAACCGAAGCGCGCCCGGTTTCGCGCTAGGCGTCGATGATGGCGTTGAGCGTGGCGCTCGGACGCATGGCCGCCGTGGCCCGCACGTCGTCGGTGTCGTAGTAGCCGCCGATGTCCATGGCCTGCCCCTGCACGCCGTTGAGCTCTGCCACGATGGCGGCCTCGCTGGCGGCCAGCGCGTTGGCGATGGGCGCAAAGTGCGCTGCCAGCCCCACGTCGTCGGACTGGGCGGCCAGGGCCTGGGCCCAGTAGAGCGCCAGGTAGTAGTGGCTGCCCCGGTTGTCGAGCTCGCCGCACTTTCGCGAGGGCGACTTGTTGGTGAGCAGGTACTTGGTCGTCGCGTCGTCGAGGGCGGCGCCGAGCACGCGGGCCCGCGGCAGGCTGTAGCGCTCCGACAGGTGGTCCAAGCTGACCGCCAGCGCCAGGAACTCGCCGAGCGAGTCCCAGCGGAGGTGGTTCTCCTTGTTGAACTGCTGCACGTGCTTGGGGGCCGACCCACCCGCGCCGGTCTCGAAGAGCCCGCCCCCGTTCATCAGCGGCACGATCGACAGCATCTTGGCGCTGGTCCCGACCTCCAGGATGGGGAAGAGGTCCGTCAGGTAGTCGCGCAGGACGTTGCCCGACACGCTGATGGTGTCGAGCCCCTGCTTGATGCGCTCGAGCGAGAGCTGCGTGGCCTTCACCGGCGAGAGGATGTGGAGCTCGAGACCCTCGGTGTCGTGGTCCTGGAGGTAGCGCTCGACCTTGGTGATGAGCTGCGCGTCGTGGGCGCGCTCGCTGTCCAGCCAGAACACGGCCGGCACGCCCGTGGCGCGGGCGCGGGTGACCGCCAGCTTGACCCAGTCCTGCACCGGTGCGTCCTTGACCTGGCAGGCGCGCCAGATGTCGCCGGCCTCCACCTGGTGGCTGAGCAAGACGTCGCCCTCCGTGGTGACCACTCGGACCTCGCCAGCGGCGGCGATCTCGAAGGTCTTGTCGTGGGAGCCGTACTCCTCGGCCTTCTGTGCCATGAGCCCGACGTTGGGCACGCTGCCCATGGTGGTGGGGTCAAAGGCGCCGTGCTCCTTGCAGAAGTTGATCACGGTCTCGTACACACCGGCGTAGCTGCTGTCAGGGATGACGGCCTTGGCGTCCTGCTGCTTGCCCTCGGCGTTCCACATCTGGCCGGAGGTGCGGATCATCGCCGGCATCGACGCGTCGATGATGACGTCGCTCGGCACGTGCAGGTTGGTGATGCCGCGGTCCGAGTCGACCATGGCGAGGTCCGGGCCCGCAGCGTAGGCCGCCTGGATGTCCGCCTCGATGGCGCCGCGCTCGTCCGCGCTCAGCTCGTCGAGCCGGCCCAGCAGGTCGCCGAAGCCGTTGTTCACGTCGACCCCGAGGCGGTCGAAGGTCGCGGCGTGCTTGGCGAAGAGATCCTTGAAGAACACCCGCACGGCGTGACCGAAGATGATCGGGTCGCTGACCTTCATCATCGTCGCCTTCATGTGCAGCGAGAAGAGCACGCCAGACGAGCGCGCGTCCTCGATCTGAGCGGCGAGGAAGTCGAGCAGCGCCCGCTTGCTCATGAAGGTGCCGTCGATGATCTCGCCCGCCTGCAGGGCCACGCCGCCCTTGAGCAGGGTCACCGTGCCGTCGCCGGCCACGTGCTCGATGCGCGCCACGGTGGCGGTCTCCACCGTCACCGACGCCTCGTTGTGGCGAAAGTCGCCGGCGGACATCGACGCCACGTGCGACTTCGAGTCGCTCGACCAGGCGCCCATGCGGTGCGGGTTGGCGCGGGCGTACTCCTTCACAGCCTTTGGCGCGCGGCGGTCGGAGTTGCCCTCGCGCAAGACCGGGTTCACAGCGCTGCCCTTGACCTTGTCGTAGCGCGCCTTGGTGGCCCGCTCGGCGTCGTTCTGCGGCTCCTCCGGGTAGTCGGGGAGCCCGTAGCCCTTGGCCTGGAGCTCGGCGATCGTCGCCTTGAGCTGCGGCACGGAGGCGCTGATGTTGGGCAGCTTGATGATGTTGGCCTCAGGCTTCTTCGCCAGGGCGCCGAGGTAGGCGAGGTCGTCGGCGACCTGCTGGCTCGGTGGCAGCTGGTCTGCGAAGACCGCGAGGACGCGGCCCGCGAGCGAGATGTCGCGCGTCTCTACGTGCACCCCGGCTGGCGCGGTGAAGGCCTGGACGATGGGCAGGAACGAGCAGGTCGCGAGGGCCGGCGCTTCGTCGGTCTTGGTGTAGATGATGGTCGGCGCGTTCTGGTTCGCGGACATGGGAGCCTCCAGCGTGGTTCGTGGCCGCGGGACGTCTCTAAAGGGCCTGCGGCGCGGGCGCTTCTAGCATGGAGGCGGCGCTCGGAGCCAGCGCTCGCGCCGCGGCGGCGCGTCCTACGTACCGGGCTCCCCAGCGCGTGCCCGGCGTCGGCGATCCCGGCGCTCCGACGACAATGCGTCCGACCGGGACACGCCTGCCGCGTTCGCGATGCGGCGGTGAACTCGATAGCAGACTGCGCCTTTTCTCCGTTCTTGCGGCCACGCCGGTCAGTCTGCTGGGAAGGGGAAGCCACGGCTTGCCGTGGCTGGGGGCGCTCGTAGGTGTCGTGCCAGTTCGCTG
>JAUIAC010000717.1 GCA_030425545.1 bacterium
TCATAGCTCCATCTCATCGTCGTCTCCTGTGCTGCGTTGTCCTGAGCGTGCTCGTCTCAGGTCCGACACGGTCGCAGCGTCGTCGGACAGAATGTGTCCAAGGGCAGCTCCTGGCCCGCGCGACGCAGGGCGGCGCTCACCACACCGAGAGCGGGTCGGTGTCCACCTGCGACACGTGCACCTGCACGCCGGGCGCCGCGTCTCGGATCCACTGGGCGTAGGTGGGCAGGAAGCCGCGCTCGGTGTTGCTGTGGTCGGTCAAGATGACGCGCGCGCCCTCCGCGGCCTTGGCCAACACGTGGTGGTGCCCCCACTCGCCGGTGACGTAGAGCTCGGGGCCGCCCGCGTGGGGCGGCGGCAGGGGGTCGAAGAGGGAGCCCCCGGCCCCGGGGCACACCACCACGCGGGTGATCACGTCGGCCTCGTCGCGCACGGCCACGGGGGTGTCGTCGGCATAGGGACCCGGATCGCCGGCGGTGGCGACGCGCAGGTGAGGCAGCCCGAGGTGGGCCTTGAGCCGCCGCACCAGGGTGGCCAGCGTGGCACCTTCGCGCAGGGTCACCGCGCGCCCGAGGCCCGTGTCCGCCTGGTCCGGGGCCGCCCCGCAGGGCTGCAGCGGCGCGCTCGCGGCGAGCTCGCCCAGGCCGCTGGCCAGCCAGTCGTTCATGCCGCCTGGGACCGCGTCGAGGGCCGTGTGCGGCGACCACACCGACACCATGCCTTGCAGAAGCCACTGCAGCCGCCGCCCGGTGGGCGTCGCGCTGGTGATCCGCTTCAGGCCCGAGAAGATGGGCGGATGGTAGGCGACGATCACGTCGACCCCCAGCTGAGCCGCCTCGCTCAGGACCGCGTCGGTGAGGTCGATGGTCACCAGCGCCGCGGCGACCTGCGGGACCATCGACGGCGACTCCACCAGCAGCCCGACGTTGTCCCAGGGCTCGGCCAGGCGCGTCGGCGAGAGGGCCTCCAGCGCGGCGAAGAACGCGGCCCGCGTCGGCAGGTTCGGGTCGTCTGCGCGGCCGTAGGTCGGGGGCGGCGTGCTCATGGCGGCTCCAGGGCGTCGGGGGCACTCGCTTGTACCGCATTGGCACTTTGCTGGCTGCGCCGCATCATGCCCCCATGACGTCAGCGCCCCAACACCTCCTCAACGCCCAAGGCCTGCCCAACTTCGGCCGCTACACGCAGCCGATCGCCGAGCCCAGCATCGCCGGGCTCGGCCGCCGCGCGCGCCTGCGGACCAAGCGCTGGCACTACGTCGCGCTCACCACCGAGCGGCACTACGTGGCCGTCGCCGTGGTCGACCTGGGCTTCGCCGGACACGGTTTTGCCTACGTCGTGGACCGGGTCACCGGCGCCGCCCACGAGTACGCCTGCGTCGCCGGCGAGCAGCTGCTGCGGCCCGCCGCCCACATGGCGCCGAGCTCCGTGTCGGGCGTCACCCGCTGGCGCCGCGGCGACGCCGAGATCGCGATCACCGCCAGCGCCGCGGGCTGGACGGTCACCCTCGACGTGCCGGCGGGGGACCAGCGGCTCAGCGGTGAGGCCCAGGTGCGCCGGCCCCCGGGGAGCGAGTGCCTGGCGCTGGTGCATCGCTTTGGCCCCAAGCAGCCGGCCTACACCCACAAGGAGGCGGGCCTGCCGGCGGTGGTGGATCTGCGGCTCGGTCCCACGGCCATCACCGGCGACGCCCTGGCCTCGCTCGACTGGACCCTGGGGTGGTTGCCGCGGGACACGCGGTGGAAGTGGACCTCGGCAGCCTGGCACGACCCGGCCGGGCAGCGCGTGGGCCTGAACCTGAGCGCGCACATCTACGAAGACGCGCGCGGCCACGGCCTGGAGAACGGCCTCTGGGTGGACGGCAAGCTCTGGCCGCTCGACGGCGTGGTCTATGACGTGCCGCAGCACCCGGAGCGGGAGCCCTGGCACGTGCGCAGCGCGGTGGGCGACACCGTGTCCCTGCGCTTCGAGCCCCTCGGTGCGCGCAGCGAGCGGCTCGACGTCGGGGTCATCGCCAGCGTCTTTACGCAGCCCTATGGCACCTTCTCGGGCCACGTCCACCCCGCGGGTGGGCCTCAGGTCGCGCTCGACGGGGTCTTCGGCGTCGTGGAGGACCATGTCTCCCGCTGGTAGGCGTCGAGGGTGCGTGTCTTGGCGCGGGCGCCTGCGCTTGCTCCGGGCCCTGCTGGGAGCAGCGCTTTGGGTCGGCTGCGCCAGCGGCTGCGCGGGCACCGACGGAGCGCTCGGCAGCGTCAGCAGCGCAGACGCCACGCCTGGCGCGGCGGCGGACGGCGGCGCGCTCGACGCGACGACGCCGGACGGAGGCCCGGGCGACGCGCGGGCGCCTGACGCGGGCGCCGGTCAGGCGGGGCCCTTCGCCGACAAGGTCGGCAGCTTCGCGCCGGGCAAGGGCGCCGGCTGGGGGCAGGACAAGATGCCGGCCGTGGTGCTCGGGGGGCCCGAGGGCAAGGGGGCCACCAGCGGCTCGCTCCACGT
>JAUIAC010000718.1 GCA_030425545.1 bacterium
AGCCCGAGTTTCTCGACTGGGAGGACGGCGCCGTCGCTCAGCGGCCAGGCGATCGGGCCGCTGCGGACCTGCGCGCCGCGCTGCGGTCGCTGGCTGGGGCCTGTCCGGGCGACGCCCTGGTGCTCCTGGGGCTGGGCGCGGACGGGGTCTACGGCCACACCGACCACCTCGCGCTGCACCGCCTGCTGCGTCGCGCGGTGGCGGGGTGGCTGGCGGACGCGGGCGCGGACGTGGACACGACCCGGGGTCGGCCCGCGGCGCCGACGCTGCTGGAGGCGGCCTTTGCTCCCGGACACTTCCACCGGGTGTGGCGCGGGCTGCGACGGGCGGGCTTCGCGGGCGTGCCCAAGGGCTGGGGCCCGGAGCGCTTCGGCGTGCGCAGCTGCGACGTCAGCGTAGATCTCGCCGCCGTCCACGGGGTGAAGCGGGCCGCCATCGCGTGCCACGCCAGCCAGCTCGGCGGCCGCGCGCCGGAGGACTTCCTGGCGCCAGGGCTGATGGCGCCGCTCCTGTTGCGAGAGCGGTGGCTGGCGGTCTCGCCGCGGCAGCTGGCGGAGGTCGCGCCGTGACCCGTGTGCTGCACCTGACCCGCGACCATCCCCCGCACGAGAAGGGCGGCCTCTCGTTCGCGGTGGACTGGCTGGCCCACGTGGCCGCCGGCGCCGGCCACGGCCAGTACGTGGTGTCTTTCGACCGCTGGCGCCCCCGGGCCGACGACGGCGCCCTGCCCCTGGCGCCCGGGGAGTCGCCCGCCCCGCTGGTGCAGGTCCGTCGCGTGCGCGCCCCGGACCACCTGCGCGCCCTGGCGGCGGAGGTGCGCGACTTCGCGCCGCAGCTGCTGGTGGTGCACGACGCGCTGCTCTGGCCCTGGCTGGAGGCCCTGGGCCCGCCTGCGTCCAACGTGGCGCCGCGCTGGCTGTGGGTCCACGTGCTGCACGCGGAGCTGAACCGGCTCCGCGGCGTCGCCGAGACCGCGAGCGCCACAGCTCAGTCGCAGGCGCTGTGCGCGGCCGACGCGGTGGTCGTGGCTGGGCCCGCCGGAGCGGCCCTGGCGAGCCACCACCACGGCGCGGCCCTGCCGCTGCTGCGGCTGCCGGTGAGCCTGCGTGGCCTGGCTGGCGCGGCGGCGCGGACGCAGACCTCGGTCGCGAGCGGGCCCCGCGGTGAGCCGGCGGATGCCAGCGTCGCGCCCCCGGGGGCTGCGACCCGCGGCAGGAGGCCGAGCCGAACCGTGGTGGCCACCGGGCGGCTCGACCTGAGCAAGGGCACCGCCGACCTCGCCGCGGCGCTGCCTCAAGTGCTGCGGTCCGACCCGGCGGCCGCTGCGCTCGTGATCGGCGGCGTGCCGGGCAACCGCGCGGCGCAGCGACGCTGGACCACCCAGCTCGCCGCGGCCTGCGGGACCGACGCGGGACGGCTGCGCGTGACCGGCTGGCAGACGCCCGACGCGGTGGACCACGGGCTCAAGCGCGCGGCGGTCGCGGTCTTTGCCAGCCACGCCGAGACCCTCGGGCTCGGGCTGCTGCAGGCCCTGGCGGCGGGCGCCCCGGTGGTGGCCACGGAGGTCTCCGGCCACCGAGACGCGGTCGACGGCGAAGCGCTGCCCGGCCTGCGCTGGGTGCCGAGGGCCGCGCCCGCCGCGCTGGCTGCGGCGACGCTGGCCGCGCTGCACGCGCCGGACCCCGCCTTGGACCGCGCGGCGCGCGCGGCCCACGCGGCGGCCTTCGACGCCGCAGCCCAGGGGCGCTGGCTGCGCGCGCTCGATGAGCTCTAACGCCCCCTGAGGGCCGGGGGCGACGCGCGTGGCGCGGGCGGGCGCGCGTGCGTTCGGGCGGGTTGTTCTGCGACGAAATCGAGCCCCGATCGAATCCTGATTTCAGCTGGTTACATCAATTGTAAAGGGTTGCGAAGACGACTCTCGGGGTGCTACCCTGAGCGCCGATCGTCCGTCGCTGCGGCGCCCGAACTCGGCGGCGCCCCCTTGGTTCAGCACCCTCGCCTGGAGGCCGCCATGTCGGTTCCTGGTCCCTGTTCTGCCCCCCTCCACGCGCTCGGCGCCCGGCGCTCCGCGGTGCGACTCTGGGCCACGGCCTGGGCCACGGCCATGCTGCTCGGCCTCGGCGCCTGCGGCGACGGCCCGCCGAACCAGAACAACGCGGGCGCGGGGGCTGACGTCACGGCGGACATCGGCGCGCTCGACATTCAGGTCAGCGACGTGGGCGGCGACACGGTGGCGGACACCGCCGCGACGGACACGCTCGCAGACGGCGGCCAGGACACCGGCTCGGACACCGCCCTTGCGGACACCATCGACCCAGACACCCTGAACTCAGACACGGGCAGCGACGCCTCGGACGCTGGCTGTGGCGGCAAGCCGGGCTGCCCCTGCACCGAGGACAGCGCCTGCGACAGCGGCGCGTGCGTGTGGGATCGCTTCGGCAAGCAGGTGTGCGGCAAGCCCTGCACCGACGACAGCGGCTGCGCCAAGGGCG
>JAUIAC010000719.1 GCA_030425545.1 bacterium
TGGTAGTAGCAGCTGATACCGAGGATCTTCACGGGGTCCCCCCCTGCGCCCGCGTCAAAACATCCGCCTGCGCCGGGCCAGCGCCCGTGCGGCCTCGTCTGCCCCCTCGCCGCCCGCGTCGTCTCCCCGGTCCCCCGTCGCGCCACCGCGCCCGTCGCGCCAGTAGCTCCGCGCCTCTGGCTGCCACGCGCGCCGCAGCGGATCGTTGCGACCACGCCGGAAGAGCAGGCCGAAGGGGACGAAGAAGCCGACGAAGACCGGCGTCAGCGCGAGCCAGCTGACCGCCACGCCCGCGGCCCGGCCGAGCCGCTTCATGGCCCGGTCGAGCTGGCTGAAGAGGCCGAGCGGCGAGAGCAGCGCGAGCGAGAGCGTCACCAGCGCCACGCCGCCGACCACCCATGCGCCCGTGGGGTGTCCGGCGGCGGCGAGCCCAGCGGCGACCGCTCCGGCGAGGGCGGCCTGGAGCGCGCCGCGCGTCCGTTGGGTCCGCGCCGTGGGGCCAGATCCACGAGCCTGCGGGCCCGCCGCGCCGCGCGGGTGCTCACGCTGGTCCAAGGGGCGGGCCTGCGTGGGCCACGCCACCGCCGCCGCCTCCGGTCGTCCGCGCAGCCCGAGCACCCTGGACGCAGGGAGGGCGACCGCGTCTGACGCCACGCCGGCCGCCACGCCGGCCGCCACGCCCGACGCCACGCCCGGCGGCGCGCCGGCGGGCGGCGTCTGCGCAGCGCTTTCGGGAGAGTCGGGAGACGACACGAGCGGAGGCCTCTGGGCGCGCCGGGCGCGCGTCGGGAGGGGCGAGGGGCCCCCATCGTGTAGGCATCCCGCCAAGTTCGCGTCAAGCCGAGCGCCGCGCGCTCCCGCGGGTCCACGCCGCCACACGCTCGGCAGCTCAGGGCTGGGCGCGGACCTCAAGGGCACCCCACACGGCCCGCCAGACGCGCCTCCGAGCGCCCCCTCGGCGGCGTCGTGGATCCCAATCCTGCGAAACCAAAGCCAACCCGCAGGGCGGCGATGGCGACAAATCGCCGGCGCCCGGTTGCCGAGCGGCGCCGTTGCCGCTACATTCCCGCCCCCCGCGGGGCCTCCGGGCGCTCTCTTCACCAGTTTTCGCAAGAAATCCGGCGAGAAAGCGAACTCACCCACCCTGGCCACGCACCCTCGCACGGCGGCGTCCGCACGCGACGCCCTCACGACGCCGGGTCCAACCCGGCCCCTGCCTTGGAAGGACTTGGACGATGAACGGACTGCTTGACCAGCTGATCATGGCGCCGCTAGTAGCCGGCGCGCTCGGCCTCGCCCTCTCGGTCTTCTTCTACTTTCGAGTGAAGTCGCTGCCCGAGGGCAACGAGACCATGAACATGATCGCCCGGTACATCCGTGAGGGCTCCATGGCCTTCCTGGCGCGCGAGTACAAGGTGCTCGCGGTGTACTCGCTGGTGGTCTTTGGCCTGCTCTTCCTCGCGTTCAAGTCCGAGGGCACCGGCGTGCTGGCCGGCTCCTGCTTCGTGCTCGGCGCCTTCCTCTCGCTGCTCTCCGGCTTCATCGGCATGAAGGCGGCCACCTTCGCCAACGTGCGCACGAGCCAGGCGGCCCGTGAGGGCTCCAAGCCCAACGCGCTGCTGACCGCCCTCGACGGCGGCGCGGTCATGGGCCTCGCGGTCGCGGCCACGGCGCTGCTCGGCCTCGGCGGCCTCTACTTCGTGTTCCAGAAGGACCCGCACCTCGCGACGATCCTGCACAGCTTCGCCGTCGGCGCCTCGTCCATCGCGCTCTTCGCGCGCATCGGCGGCGGCATCTACACCAAGGCCGCGGACGTCGGCTCGGACATCGCCGGCAAGGTGGTCGAGGGCATCCCCGAGGACGACCCCCGGAACCCCGGCGGCATCGCCGACAACGTCGGTGACAACGTCGGTGACGTGGCCGGCATGGGCGCGGACATCTACGAGTCCCTGGTGGCCGCCATCGTCGCCACCATGGCCATCGCCATGACCGCCAAGGCCGAGGTCGTCGCCACGCTCTTCGACAAGCTGCCCGAGGGCGTCGGCTCCACCGCGCTGGCCGTGACCCTGCCGCTCTTCCTCGCCGGTGTCGGCCTCGCCGTCAGCATCGTCTGCATCTTCATCGCCCGCGCCATGCGCAACAGCGACCCGGCCACGGTGCTCCGCGCCGCGCTCGTCGTCCCCTCGGTCGTCATGTTCGGCGCCGCCTTCGTCATCATGCCCATGCTCGGCGTCAAGCAGGCCGTGACCTACGCCATCGGCGCTGGCGCCATCGGCGGCGCGCTCATCGGGCTCGTCACCGAGTACTACACCGCCTGGGCCCCCATCGAGAAGGTGGCGGAGGCGTCGAAGACGGGCGCCGGCACGGGCATCATCAGCGGCCTCGCGGTCGGCATGGAGAGCACCGTGGTGTCGCTCTTCATCGTCGCCGTCGTCGGCTACATCGCCAACGCCGTGATGCCCGAGGGCCTCGGCCTCTACGGCATCGCCATG
>JAUIAC010000720.1 GCA_030425545.1 bacterium
CCAGCGCGCGTTGCACGCGGTCAGCCAGGTGGTTGAGCGCCAGCGCCACCGGCTCCGTGAGCGCGCCGCGCTCGACAGGGGCACGCACGCCGAGATCTCCGCGGCCTAAAGCGCGGGTCGCGTCGCTCAGTCGACCGAGCTGGCGCAAGGGGCGGACGAGCAACCCCCCGGCCACGAGCGCGGCGAGCAGCAGCAGCGTCAGCCAGCCGATCAGCGACGCACGCGGGTCACGCTTGCCGCGGTGGAGCGGCCCCAGGCGCCACACGCCAGACGGCAGCCGGACCAGCGCCCAGACCTGCTTGTCGCGCACCTGCAGGACCATGGGGGCGCCCGCCCCACGCACCGTGGTGCCGGGGCCCTCGAGCGCCTGGCGCCACGCGGCGTCGGTGAGCTTCGTCGCCGTGCCGCCCAGCTCTCGCGCGACCTCCGTCGGTGCCGCTGAGGCGAGCCGGTCCGACAGGTTGTGGGCGTGCTTGCCCAGCCAGAGCGCGGGCTTGGCAAGCTGCACCTGCCCGGTGTGCGACGCAGGCGACCCGATCAGCCCCTGCACGAGCCACTTCATCGGGCCGATGAGCAGGACCACCGCCACGATGGCGAGCACCAGCGCCAGCGCGAGCCGCTTCATGAGCGCATCGCCAGGTAGCCCGCGCCGCGGACGGTCTTCAGCCAGCGCGGGGCTCGGGGGTCGTCGCCCAGCTTGCGGCGCACGTGGGCGACGCGCAGGTCGACGGTGCGGTCCAAGCCGTCGTGGGGCACGCCGCGCAGCGCCAAGCTGAGCTCGTCGCGGGACACGACGCGGCCCGCGGCCGCCACCAGGTAGCGCAGCAGATCGAACTCGGCGGTGGTCAACGAGACCAGGCGCCCGTCGACCCGCACCTCGCGGCGGTGGGTGTCGACCTCCAGCCCAGGCAGCGCGGCCACGGGGTCGGCGGCCGGGGTGGGACTCGAGGGGGCGTCCACTTGGACCGACGTGCGCAGGCGGGTCAGCAGGCGCGCCAGCAGCACACGCGGCCGCACGGGCTTGGCCAGGTAGTCATCGGCGCCCGCCTCCAGCGCAGCGACCTCACTGGCGGCGCCCTGGCGCGCCGTGAGCAGCACGATGGGACCGGAAAAGCGGGGGCGCAGCGCCCGACAGAGGCTCAGGCCGTCGACGCCAGGCAGCCCCCAGTCGAGCACCAGCACGTCCTGGGCGGTCGGGTCGAAGCGCGTCAGGGCGTCGTCGCCCCGGTGCTCGACGTGGACCCGAAAGCCGTGGCGCTCGAGAAAGGTCCGCACGTGCTGCGCGAGGCGCGCGTCGTCTTCGACCAGGAGGATGCGGGGAGCGGTGGTCACCTGGCCGGCCTCTGCGGGATCCGAAGGGGAGCGTGGGGCCCGTAGCCTACCGCGCTCCACCGCGTGCGGGTGTGGGACTTGTGTAGATCACCTCCCGCCACCGTGCGCCGACACCCCGCGCCGCCCGCCCACGACGCCTGCTCGCGGCTGCGCTACGCTCGCCGGCGTGCGCATCCTCCTCGCCACAGTCGGTTCCCGCGGCGACGTGCAGCCCATGCTCGCGCTCGGGCTCGGCCTGCGCGCGCGGGGCCACGACGTGCATTTCTCGGCGCCCGACACCTTCACCGCCTTGCTGCAGGACCGCCACGGCTTCGTCTGCCACAGCGGCATGCGCGACGTGCAGGCGCTGTTGACCGACGCGGCCGCGGACCTGACCTCGCCCGTGGCCACGGCGCGGCTGCTCTTTCGCGAGACGCGGCGGGAGCTCGCGGGTCAGCTCGCGGCCATGGACACCCTGGTCCAGGACTACGACCTCGTGGTCACCGCCGCGCTGCAGATGGCGGCGAGCTCGTGCTGCGCGGCCCACGGCGTGGACTACCGCTACGTGCTGTACGTGCCCCAGCTCCTGCCCAGCGGCGAGCACCCGCCCTTCATGGTGCCGACCATGTCCCTGCCCAGCTGGCTCAACCGCGCGCTGCACGCCCTGGGCGACTGGGTCAACGGCCAGATCATGTTCCGGGCGCTCTGGCGCTATCGGCGGGCCCACGGGCTGCCGACGTTCAGCGGACCGCTGCCGGTGCTGCTCGGTGGCAAGCCGCTGCTCTGCTGCTCGCCGGCCCTGGCGCGGGTGCCTCGGGACCTGAGCTTGCCCGTGGAGCAGACCGGCGCGCTCTTTGTGCCCGAGGCGCCCGGCGCGGCGCTGGAGCCGAGCTTGGTGGCCTTCCTGGAGGCGGGCTCTCCGCCGGTCTACGTCGGCTTTGGCAGCATGGTCGACCCGGACCCGGCCGCCACCGCGACCCTCGTGGCGCAGGCGGCCACCCGGGCCGGGGTGCGCGTGGTGCTGTGCACAGGCTGGTCCGACGCCGCGCAGCTCGACACGCCCGCGGTCCGGGTGATCCGCGCCGCGCCCCACAGCCTGCTGCTGCCGCGGTGCGCCGGGGCCGTCCACCACGGCGGCGCTGGCACCACCCACGCCGCCGCGCGCGCGGGCGTCC
>JAUIAC010000721.1 GCA_030425545.1 bacterium
GCGCTGTGACTACTTCAACCTGCGCCACATGAAGTGGGAGTGCGCCATGCTCGACCGCGACGTGTGGCAGCGCTGGGGGCTCGCGGTGGGCAAGGAGTGTCGCTTCGACCGCATGGCCGGCGCGAAGGCGGGCCAGCCCCGAGGCTTCGACGCGGGCGACGACTGGCTGTGGATGCACCCCAACCCGGGGGTGGCGCGGAGCCTGACCCTGACGCCGCCACCGGGGCGCCTCTTGGTGCGCTACGGCCTGGCGAAGAAGTCGCGCTTCAGCAACGTCAAGCTGCTGCTCGACGCCGGGCCGTCCAAGCGGCCGCAGACGCTGAATGTGCACGGCGTCGGCCAGATCCACGAGCTGACGCTGCCGGCCGACCAACGCGGGGCGTCGCTGACCTTCACGGTGCCCGAGCAGCCTCACGACTGGCGCCACCTGTGCGTCGCGGTGCGGGTGCTGCCGTGACACGCTATGGTCCAGGGCCGGCCCCCCTACCGGCCCGCCCGTCGAGGAACCCGCGTGACTGAGACCCAGGCAGCCAGCGACCGCCCAGACGCCGCGCCCCTTGGCCAGCGCTATCCGCTGCTCACGCGCATGGCGCTCGTGGCGCTGAGCGCGGTGGCCGCGGTGGGGGTTGGGGAGGTGTTTGCCCGCGTCACCGCCGGCACGGCGCTCGTGCCGCGATTGACCGACTACGGCTTTCTCCCGGGCGCTGAGAAGGGCGCGCCCTACGGCTTTCGTCCCGGTGGCACCGCGACCTTCACCTGGGACGGCGACCCCTACGGGACCCTGCCCGAGGGCGCGCAGATGCAGGTCCAGCTCAACCGCGCCGGGCTGCGCGGGCCGCTCCCTTCGCCGGGTCAGCGCGTGGTCCTGGTCGTGGGCGACTCCTTCACCTTTGGCGAGGGGGTGGCGACCGCGGACACCTTCGTCGCACAGACCACAGCGCGCCTGGCGAACGACGGCGCCGGGGCGCCGCTGCTGCTCAACGCGGGCGTGCCGGGTTACGGCACCAGCGACGAGCGCTACCGCTTTGAGGCCTGGCTCAAGCGATTCAAGCCTAAGGCGGCGGTGCTGGTCTACGTGCCCAACGACCCGATTCCGGTGGCGGACTCGGCCAAGCGGGGCAACGACCTCATGAACCGCCGGACGCAGCCGCGTCGGGGCCTGCAGCTGCTCAGCCTGCTCTCGCGCCGGCGAGACAACGACGCCACGCGGCGCTGGTACCTGTCGTACTACACCGGCCGGCACAAGCAGCGCTGGGCCCAGGCCAAGGCCGACATCGCCGCCATGGCCAAGGCGAGCGAAGCGTCCGGCGTGCCCTTCGCGGTGGTCTACTTTCCGCTGCTCCACGAGGTCGGCAGCCCGGGCTACGCGCCGATGCGTGACCTGGTCGCTGTGGCAGCCGACGCGGCGGGGGCGCGCTTTCTCGACCTGACGCCGGCGCTCGCGGCGGCGCCGACCGACGCGTTGTGGGTCCACCCCACGGACCACCACCCCAACGCCCGTGCCCACGGCCTGGTGGCGGGCGCGCTCGCGCCCTTCGTCGCGGAGCTGCTGCGATGAGCGAGACCGCGACGAGCGAGACGGCGACGCAGCCGACCTCTTCCGCCGTGGCGGGCGCCCCCGACGGCGCCCCGCCCTGGCAGCGCGTGGTGGGCATGGCCCTGCTGCTGGCGGCGCTGCTCGGGGTGACCTACGGCGGCTCGCTGCAGAACGACTTCGTGCTCGACGACGACATCCTGGTCACCGAGAACCCCAACGTCACCGACATCGACGGCCTCTACCGGTCCTGGACCACCACCGAGCAGCTGGACTACTGGCCGCTGACCTACAGCTCGCTGTGGTTGGAGTGGCGCGCCTTCGGGCTCGACCCGACCGGCTACCACGTGGTGAGCCTGCTGCTGCAGCTGCTGAGCAGCCTGCTGCTGTGGCTGGTGCTGCTGCGCCTCAAGATCCCGGGCGCCGCGGTGGTCGCGCTGCTCTTCGCCGTGCACCCGGTCAACGTCGAGTCCGTGGCCTGGGTGGTCCAGCGCAAGAACACGCTGGCCATGGTCTTCTTTCTGCTGGCGGTGTGGGCCTACGTGCGCGACGGGGCCGAGGGCACCCGCGACGGCACCCTGGCAGCGCTCGTCTTCTTCGTCGCCGCGCTGCTGGCCAAGACCAGCGTGGTGATGCTGCCGGTGGTGCTCGTCGCCGCGACCTGGTGGCAGCGCGGCCGCCTGACCCGCCGTGACCTGGTCCGGGCGGCGCCCTTCTTCGTCGTCGCGCTCGGCTTCGGGCTGCTGACCCTGTGGTTCCAGCACCACCGGGTGATCGGCTGGAACCTGGTGCGGAGCGACTCGCTGCTGTCCCGGATCATCGGGGCGACGTGGGCGGTGTGGTTCTACCTGGGCAAGGCCCTGGCGCCGCTGGACCTGAAGGTCGTGGTGCCGAGGTGGGAGCTGGACCCGGGCGCCCCGCTGCACTACGCACCGGGGCTCTTGCT
>JAUIAC010000722.1 GCA_030425545.1 bacterium
CGAGGCCGATGCGGTCGCTTTTCCGCTCGCGGATGAACTGCTTGAGGATCTTGCGGGCGGTGCCGAAGCGGTTGAGCGGCTCGCCCCCCGACGCCTGCACCTTGCGGATCTCGGACTCGCTGGCGTCGATGGCGTTCATCGACCCGCTCATGTCGAGCGCGATCATGATGTCGATGCCGTCGCCGCTCAGCAGCTCCCGGTCGACCTGCTGCGGCCGCGCCATGGCGACCACCAGCAGGCCCGCCGCGACGATGCGGAGGGCGTCTGGGAGCCACCACAGCCGGGCCCGGACGCCTACGCCGGCGGCCTTGGCGGTGCGCAGCGAGGACACGCGCACGGCGGCGGGCACGGCGCGCAGCCGCATCCACGCCAGCGCCAGCACCGGCACCAGCCCGAGCAGAAACCACGGGTGTTCCAGGGTGAACGAGCTGCTCATAGCGGTCGCCCTCCCAGCACCAGCAGCGGCAGCAGCAGGCACACCGCCGCGCACACCACCGCCGCCACGCCCGGCGCCCAGCCTGCCTTGACCCGGCGCAGGCCGTAGCGGCCGTCGATGACCCGGGTCTCCGCCCACTGATCCCCCAGCCGGCGCATCTCCGGCAGGTACCAGCACGTCAACGCCTCCGCCACGAGGCCGGCCCCAGGCAGCGCCATCAGCAGGTTGCGTTGCAGGCGCGCGCCCAGGCCGGCCACCTGGGCCTGCCGCGAGATGCGGCGCGCCGCGGCGTCTTCCCGCAGCGCGGCGTCGGGGTCGGACTCCGCGTTGGGATCCCACTGCGCGATGCGGAGCCCCATGAGCGCCTTGCCGGGCGAGCCGTCGCCGAGCAGGTCCCGCAGGGCCATCCACACCAGGAGCAGCACGTAGCTGGCGTCGAAGAGCCCCTGCTTCTGCGTGTCGATGGCCAGCCAGGCCACCAGCAGCGTGAGCGCGGCGCCGACAAAGAGGTCGATGCCAAAGGCCAGCAGCCGCAGCGGCGCGGGGGCCATGACCTGGATGCGCAGCCGCTTCTGCCTTGCGAGGCGGGCCAGCTGTTGCTGCCGCAGCCGCTCCACTTCCTCGGGGGTCTGCATGGTGCGGTCGACCACCCGGCGCACCCAGTCCACCTGACCAGCCAAGAACTCTGGCGTGGCCGGCTGGCGCGCGAACTTCACCAGGTCGCCCACCGAGGTGAAATCCTGGAACTCCGACATGGCGATGCCGCGGAGGTCCTGGCCCTCGAGCCCCTCGAGCAGCTCGGTGGAGGTCATGTCGAGCGCGTTGAAGCGGTAGCGGCGCCCCACATACTCCCGCAGGATCGCGCTGATCTCGCCCAGCACGAGGCGCGGCTCGTCGGCCTCGAGGCGTCCCGAGCGCATCAGCTGCTCGATGCGGCCGAAGGCCACCACGTGGGGCGGGATCTCCGGCTCCGGCTCGTCGCGCATGGCCCGGTTGCGGTAGACGCGGAGCCCGAGCGCCGTCAGCAGCCCGGCCACCAGCATCATCGCCAGCACCAGGAGCCCGACCTTGAGCGGCGCGTTCTCCTCGACCAGGGGCATGGCCTTCGGCAGCGGCGCGGGCTTCACGTCGGTGGCCGCCTCGAACTGGCTGCGGACCACGGCGCGCAGGCCGGGCATGGACACGGTGCCGCTCTCGCCGGCGCCGCCGCTCGCCGTGACCCGGTGCCAGGGCACCTCGACCTTGGGCGTGCGGATCAGCCCGCTCTTCACCGCGAGGACCGGGATGGTCAGCACCTCGACGGTCTCGCCACCTTCCTCGCGGCGCTCCACGCGGCCGGGGTCGTCCGGCAAGGTCAGCAGCGGCTTGAGGTCCGGCTTTCGCGGGAAGAAGGCGCGCACGTTGGTCGGGTAGCGCAGGGTCACGACCACCTCGACCCGGTCGCCGAAGGTCGGCTCGGCCTTGCTCAAGGTCGCGCTCACGCGCACCGGCGCCGGCTTGTTGGCCTTGGGTTCGGCGGTGGCGGCGGCGGCGGCGGCCGGGTCGGCGGGTATCGGGCGGACGCCGGTCGCCGGGTCGGGGGCGGGCAGCTTGGCGGTGGGCGCGGCGCCAGCGGCCGCGGCGCCTGCGGTAGGGGCGCCTGCGGTAGGGGCGCGTGCGGTAGGGGCGCCTGCGGTCTGGGCCACCGCAGCTCCGCCGGGGAGCGCAGACAGGCCCGCGAGCACGCACAGCGCCGCGAGGGCGCGGGCTCGGAGCAGGGCAGGGCGTGGGGCAGCAGGTCGGGTCATCGCAGGGGCGTCGGTTCCTTGTCGTGTCGGGAGCGAGGTCTGGAGGCGTGTGTGCCGGGGCTCGGTGGGGGCGCGTTCAGTGGCGCGGCGCTGGGCCGTTGAGGCCGCACTACTGGCGCGCCGCCCGTCGTCGGAAGTAGGCCGTCAACGCGGGCAGGTAGCTCTCGCCCACCCGCGCGCTGATCGGCTCCATGCCATGTTTGCGGAAGGATCGGTCACGCTGTGTCTGAAGCTCTCTCGCGCGCTTGCCAAA
>JAUIAC010000094.1 GCA_030425545.1 bacterium
GAGGACGTCAACGCGCTCGCCATCGGTACGGCCAAGGGCTTCGTCGTGGCGCAGGACGACAACAACAAGCGCCCGAACCTCAACGGTGGCGCGCTGCTGATGTTCGTCAACGCCTCGGCCAACAGCTCCGCCGCGACCTTCAAGGCCGGCTCGGCCACCGTCGCGGACGTCGCGTTCACCGAGGGCGTCATCGACGCGCACGCGAAGTCGGCGGTCCTCTCGAAGGCCGACGCTGGCAACCGCGTCACCATCGAGGTCACCTCCGGTAGCCAGACGGCCACGCTGCCCAACGCGCAGCTGACCGCCAACCAGGTCCACTTCGTCGTGTACTACGGCGGCGACCGCATCGGTCTGGTCAGCGCCAAGCTCTCGCAGAGCGGCATGCGCATCTTCCACGGCGTGCCCACCGAAGGCGCCACTGGCAAGAACGGCGCGGTCAGCTTCAGCGTCGGCGAGAAGGCCGAGGCCGGCCTCAACGGTGTCCGCGGCCGTGAGGCGCTCAACTACGGCGAGGCCACCGACTTCATCCACCACACCAACAACACGTGGCAGCCCGTGCTCGTCAAGGCCGGCAGCCGCGCCGACGTGACCTGCATGGACGTCAACGGCGTCGGCCAGTGCGCCGGCTGGAAGCAGGCGCTGACCCCCGACGACCGGGCCCGCCGCCTGCAGATCAAGAAGGAGATGCCCTACACGTGGGTCCTCTGCACCAACGTGTTCTCGGGTGACAACTGCTCGGCCGCCGACAAGGGCAACCCGGACGCGCTGAACGACTGCCGCTACTGGTCCACCGACAAGGACGGCAAGGAGTTCAACCCCTGCAGCAAGCCGGAGTGGGTCCCCAACGCCGACAAGCCGAAGATCATCGGCGACTCGCGCTACAACTACATCTACTGGGTCACCAACCCGCACGCCTCGTCGCCCCTCGGCTACGGCCCCTCGGCCGCCGACCCGGACACGGGCGAGCTCTTCTGGGGCACCGCGCACATCTACGGCGCGCCGCTGACCACCTACGGCCAGTGGGGCCGCGACCTGGTCGACCTGCTCAACGGCGACCTCGACCCGTCGAACCTCACCAACGGCGAGTACATCAAGGCCTACCTCAAGGGGCTCAACAAAGACGCCAACGACGTCTCGCTCTCCGGTGAGGCGCACTTCGGCAACGACGACGCCATGCCCAAGGGGCTCCCCGGCACCGAGACGCCGAAGGCCGCTCACGAGCGCGCGACCCTCGACCTGAGCAAGGTCTACAAGGGCTTCACCAAGGGCGCGGCCAAAGAGGCCGACATGGCCAAGATGCACGCGCTGGAGTCCCCGCGGGAGCTGGGCAAGAAGCTCGAGGCCGACGGCATGTTCTTCAACATGGACCAGGTCTTCACTCGCATGGACAAGATCAAGGGCACGGCCCTCGAGCGCGCCATGATCAACGACGAGATGGCCCTGGTCATGTCGAACGGCGAGCTGCAGCCCGGCGAGCAGATCCCCCCGGAGATGATCGGCAAGATCTCGCCGGCCGGTTGGGTCTGGGCCAAGAAGGAGCAGGACGAGCGCAAGCGCATGCAGCTGCTCGGCTACAACAACATCTACCTGGCCGAGTTCACCGACCCGAGCCTGGTCGCCATGGCCAAGCGCCTCAAGTGCCAGCCCGGCCAGACGCCGACCGACAAGTACACGCCGGACACCGTGGGCGACAAGGCTTGCTACAAGGGCGACGCCATCACCCTCGCGCTGCAGAACGCCATCTTCCGCGGCGTGCTCGAGCACGAGATTGGCCACACCATGGGCCTGCGCCACAACTTCTCGGCCTCGGCCGACGTGCTCAACTACTTCGAGCCCTACTACACCATCCGCGAGAAGGAAGAGGTGCTCTGCGCCGACATCGTCAGCCAGTTTGGTGTCGTGACCGCCGACAACATGTGCGAGCAGAGCCTCGGCGAGACCTGCGAGAAGATTCAGTGCACCAGCGACGCGGACTGCCCCTCGGGCCTCGCCTGCGGCAGCAACAGCATCTGCGTCGACAAGAGCGACTCTGAGGTCGGCCGCTGCGTCGGCTCGACCGAGCTCTTCGCCAAGTGCACCACGGGCAACCAGGCCGACACCTGCGGGTCCGGCGGCGTCTGCGTCGACGGCCTCTGCGGCGCCAAGTTCGCCTGCGGCTCCGACGACGACTGCGAGAGCGGCGAAGGCTGCATCAACAAGTTCTGCCAGAACGTCCAGACCGGCGACTTCCGCAGCACGCTCGCCGTCAGCACCACCACCGGCGCGGTCAAGAAGTTCATGCCGCGCCCCGCGCCCACCAAGGGCGAGATCGAGAAGCGTCGGACCGAGTACCAGTACGCGTCCATCATGGACTACGGCCAGAAGATCAACGCCGACTTCCTCGGCCTCGGCAAGTACGACAAGGCCGCCATTCGCTACGGCTACGGTCGCCTGACCGACGTCTTCGCCGACATGAGCTACATGCGGCGCCAGCTCGAGAAGTACTCGAAGAACACCTCGCAGACCCCAGAGTCGTCCTCGTGGCGCATCGACACGGGCGGCTGGGCCTTCGCGGGCGCGATCACGCACCCCTTCATGTACCTCAACAACTGGATGCCGCCGGAGTACCTCAACAAGCGCGACGCGGTCCCCACCACGTGGATCCGCGTCGAGGAGGCGCTGACCAACAAGTACGGTCGCCGGGTCTACGACTCGACCCTCTTCGAGGTGCCCTACAAGTACTGCTCGGACGAGTACCGCGGCGGCTCGCTGTCCTGCTACTACTTCGACACCGGCGCGCACATGCAGGAGATCGTGTGGCACGCGGCGCAGCAGATGCAGGAGTACTACATCTTCGACGCCTTCAAGCGTGAGCGCATCTTCTTCGGCAGCTACGGCAACCCCTACAGCTACTTCGCTCGGGTCATGGACCGCTACATGCTGCCCATCGGCGCTGCGGCGCGGTACTACGCGGTCTACAACAACATCTTCCGCGTCTACTCGTTCTTCCCCTTCTACGACAACCACCCGATGTACATGCAGGGCCTGCGTGACGCCTCGGAGATGGCCTTCCGCGAGCTGACCAAGGTCCTGACCTCGCCGGCCCCGGGCGCCTACAAGAAGGACGCGACGGACAACGTCTACGTGAACACGAGCTACCTGCCCGACACCAAGTCGGAGCTGAACGTGCCGCTGGGCCAGGGTCGTCTGCCCTGGACCACCTTCGCCACGGACAACGGCTACTACTACTACCAGCACCCCGCGTGGATCGGCTCGTACTGGGACAAGATGGCCGCCATCCAGACCATGACCAACTCGAGCGCGAGCTTCCTCTCGGACTTCGTCGGCGAGCAGCTGCCCATCTTCCGCGGCACGGCCATCGGCTTCAACACCATCTACCCGAAAGAGCTGAGCCTGGTGCTCGGCGGCGTCGCGGCGGGTGCGGTCGAAGAGGTCGGCGGCTACGTCAAGACGGGGGCCGACGGCGCCAAGGTCTACGAGGCGCGCAACCCCTTCGAGCCCGTCAACAAGAACCTGCCGCGGGTGTCGCCCTCCATCAACAACCTCAGCATCCGCTTGCAGGCGGCCTGGCTCGCCATCGCCAACCTGCCGGCCGGCTTCGACCCGAGCTTCACGGACTCCATGGCCGTGTGGGTCAAGGGGTCCCAGCACGAGCACGCGCTCGGTGTCTGCCAGAAGTTCGGTCAGTGCGACGGCAACTCCGGTCCGGACGGCGGCGCCTCCGGCCAGCAGGTCGTCGACGTGGTGGAGTTCAAGGATCCCTTCGGCCTCAAGACCTACGTCGCCCCGCGCGTCAACTACAACAAGGAGTACTTCAGCCCGACGTACTACGTGTTGACCAAGTTGAACGGCCTCAAGGCCAAGTGGGCCGTGGCTGAGGGCGCCGAGAAGGACGAGCTCGCCGACGCCATGAAGCAGGAGCTCGAGGTCGTCGATTACATGCGCTTGCTGTACCGCGTGTACGGCGCGATCGGGCTCTAGGGGAGGACGACATGACACACACGACGCACTCCTCGACCACTTCTTCGCGCACCACGCGCTCGCACGGCTCGCATCAGCGGACCCACACCTCCGGAGGCATGGCCATGTTTGCCAACCGCTCCCTCATCGCGGCTCTCACCGTCACCGCGCTCTTCGCGACCCTCCTGGGTGGCTGTGCGCAGTCGACGGACGAGATCAACCGGGTCCAGCCGAACTACATCAAGAAGAGCGATCTTCTTGGTCGCGAGTACTACGTGCGCACCACCGTGGTGGGCACGCAGTTCACCTCGGCGTACTCCTTCCCTGGCTCCATGAGCTCCACCGCCCGCGGTGTGTTCGAGATCCAGGAGGGCGCGCTGCTCTTCTACCGCACCTACGAGTTCATCCAGGGCTCCGAGGCCTACGCGATGAAGGGCGACGTCGACACGCCCATGAAGGACAAGGACGGCAAGGTCATCAAGCAGGTCGTGCTCAAGGACTACCAGCGCTTCCGCTGCACCAAGGACGACGCAGACCTGTGCGGCGCGGGCTGGTGCGCGGACGCCACGGCCCCCAAGGCCGGCCTCGAGGGCGAGGCCCAGCACCACGGCTTCTGCGTGCAGGAGGCGACGCGCTACGTGTACCGCGGCGCGCCGCTCTTCACCTACCCGATCAGCAGCCACTTCGACATCACCTACGGCTACAGCGCGGCCAGCGGCGAGCGGAACAACATCCTCTCGGAGAACACCACGGACCGGAAGTGGTACGAGCGGGACTACATCCGCGTGGACTGGGGCTCCGGTAGCACCATGAGCTACGAGGCCGACGTCTTGGCCGGCATGGTCGGCGCGGGCGTCAGCGCCCAGAGCATCTACGAGGGCGAGGTCGGCCCCGAGGGCGACCAGTTCCAGACCGGCGTCGACACGCGCTACGGCAAGGACGTCAAGCAGAGCTACCTGACCTTCGTCAACCGCTACATCCTGAGCGCGCCGTCGACCTACCTCAGCGGCTTCGGCGCCATCCCGATCTGCTTCTTCTACCCCTGGTACACCGGCGGCGTGTACGACTGCCTCACCGAGGAGGTCAAGGTCCGCACCTTCTTCCTGCAGGTCCCGGACTTCGGCAAGGATCCCGAGCGCGCCTACGTCGCCCGCGAGATGGACGACGTTGAGTTCGAGAAGTTCGGCTTCTTCCGCACCGAGCGTCAGACCTACGACACCAACTACTCGAAGACCTTCTCCAACGCCATCCGCCGCGCCCAGCGCCACCGCATCTGGGACCGCTACGTCAAGAAGTACGAGACCGACAAGGACGGCCGCAAGGTGTGGACCGGCAGCTTCGACTACTCGAAGATGACCCCGGTCCCGATCGTCTACTACATGAACGCCGATCACCCGCGTGAGCTGGTCGAGGCGAGCAAGGACATCGCCGCGCAGTGGTCCGTCCCCTTCACCGAGGTCGTGGCCTTCCACAAGGGCGACTGCGGCAGCAAGACGAGCAAGGCCGACTACGACCAGTGCATCAAGGACAACTCGCCCGACCACCCGATGTTCATCCTCTGCGAGAACACCGACGCCGTCGCGAAGCAGGCCGTCGAGGCCGGCTCGCCCATGGCCGAGTGGAGTGGCACGGAGCTCGGCAAGCGCTTCTGCCGCAACATGGGCGAGGCCCGCATCTTCGGTGACCTGCGCTACTCGACCATGCACGCCGTCACGGACCCGATCCAGATCGGCCTCTACGGCTACGGCCCCTCGGCCGCGGACCCGCTCACCGGCGAGCTGATGGCCGGGTACGCGCACTCCTACGTCGCGCAGATGAAGCTGGGCGCCGAGCGCGCCATGCGCACCATCGAGTACACGGCCGGCGTGAAGGACTTCAACGACATCAAGCGCAGCAGCGAGCGGGTCTACCTCGCCGAGGCGCGCCAGCTGAAGAGCTACGGCCAGGCCGGTCCCAAGTCGACCAAGGCCGCGATGTCCTACGTCGAGAACATGCTCGAGCCCGCCGTGCAGCAGCGCATGAAGAACAAGGGCCTCAAGCTCAGCGACCAGGCCGCCACGTGGGCCCAGGGCCGCATGTCGATCCTGCGCAACAACCCGACCATCGACGCCCAGCTCGTCGCTGGCACGGACGACCACGCTGTGCACGCCATCTTCAAGGACCCGCGCGTCGCCAAGGGCACCGCGTCGGCCGTCAGCAAGAGCCAGCTCGACACCATGAGCCTCGCCAACTGGAACCACATCACCGCGTTCCGCGAGCGTCAGCGTGTGCAGATGGAGCTGGCCAAGAAGAACATCATGCTCGACAGCTTCACCGACGGCTCGGTGATGGGCGTGTCGCTCGAGTACGGGCGTCACTACGACGAGCAGTTCTGCAAGGCCTTCTCGGCCGCCGAGGGCACGGTCTACAACTGGGCCGAGCTGGCCAAGGACACCGACAAGACCGCGGCGGGCGACTGCAGCGAGGCCGGCAAGTACGAGTCCCTCGGGCTGGCCAAGGGCCGCCTCTGCCTCGACGTCGCGGGCAAGACCCAGTGGGTCGGCTGCTCCGCGCAGGTGCTCATGCAGAAGCTGCGTGTCGCGGTCAACGAGGCCGCCGGTGGCAGCCCCTTCGCGGAGCCGAACAAGTTCCTGCCCAGCCCGCTCTACAGCGACTCGGCCGACCCGCTGGTGCGCAAGACCCAGGAGATCGGCCGCGACCTGGCCTACAAGCTGCGTCAGAGCATCAAGCAGGACCTCTGGGCCCGCATCTACAAGGGCACCCAGCTGCACGAGGTGGGTCACACCATCGGCCTGCGCCACAACTTCGAGGCGTCCACCGACGCGCTCAACTACCAGCCGGAGTTCTGGTCGCTGAAGCTCGACGCCAAGGGCGAGGTCGTGAACCCCTGGCAGCGGGACACCCCGGCGCAGAGCCTGGGTCACATGCGTCAGCACCAGCTCGCGTCGGTCATGGACTACACGTCGAAGTTCAACGGCCGCTTCGGGGGGCTCGGTCGCTACGACCACGCCGCCATCAAGTTCGCCTACGGCGACATGATCGAGGTCTTCAACAAGGCCCCCGACCTGGACACCGCGCCCAGCAAGGACCTGCCCGCCATGCGGAGCTTCCTCGACGAGCCCTCCGCGACCGACGCGTCGACCTTCGAGCCCTTCCACCTGGGCAACACCGACATGTCCAAGCTGATCCGCAAGGTGCACTACACCTCGCTGCCCAAGTACTTCGGCGGCGTGGCGAACATGTACGACCGCCGCTCGGTCAACTGGAGCCAGCTCAAGGGCAAGCAGTGCAACAACGACACCGACTGCGAGGGCACGCGCGAGTGCCGCAAGTTCGGCGCCGACAAGTTCTGCACGGACCCCAAGGTCACCGAGGTGCCCTACCGCTTCTGCTCGGACGAGTACAACGGCCGCACGCCGACCTGCGCCACCTTCGACGAGGGCGCGGACACGCTCGAGATCGCGCGTAACGCGCTCGACGACTACGAGAACTACTGGTTCTTCTACGGCTACGGCCAGGACAGTGTGACCTACCACCCGAACCGCTACAGCGGCACGGTGATGCGCTACCTCTGGACCGCGGTGAAGCAGTTCAAGTACTGGGCGATTCAGTACAGCCACTACAACAAGGCGGACTGGTGGAAGACCAAGTACGGCAAGGCCTTCGACGTCGACCCCAACGGCGGCCTCTCGGGCTCGCTGGCGACGGCGCTGACCATGAACACGCTCAGCCAGATCCTGGCGCGGCCGTCCACGGGCTACTACTGCTACAACAACGCACGGGACCGCTACGAGCCCTACGACGACCGTGAGGGCAACCAGTCGGACTGCCAGCTCTTCACCGAGCTCGACGGCGGCCGTCGCCTCTACCCCGGCTGGGACGGCTCTGGCTACCTCACGCGCCCGGTCAGCGGTGGTCAGTTCTACGACCGTCTCGCCGCCTTCGCGCTGCTGACGGACCCGACTCCGCCGACCTACGTGAAGTCGAACCCCAACGAGGACATCCGCCGCTACCTCGTCAGCTTCTACCACTTCTTCCCGAAGCGGGTGATGAACCTGATGAGCGGCTGGGCCGTGGAAGAGGCCAAGTACTTCGGTTGGTGCGTGGTGAACGGCGGTGGCGGCGACGAGTCCGACTACATCCAGCGTCGTCACTGGGTCGGCGGTACGCAGGCCTCGTGCCCGACGGCCTGCGACTCCGGCAAGCCGATGAAGGACCAGGTGGGCTGCCGCAAGTACTGGCTCTTCCCGGACGCGCGCCCGACCTTCCCGTCCAGCCGCTTCCGCATGCCGCTGCTCGGTGCGCTCTACGGCATGTCGATGCTCACGGACGCCTTCGACCGTAGCTACCTCGACCTGAGCCGTGTGTTCCTCAAGGGCCACAGCTCGGAGATCGACGTCGACAACGTCACCGACGTGTGCACGTTCACCGACCCGCTCTCGGGTAAGGTCTACGTGTCGCCCAAGGTCGCCGACGACGTGCTCAACCCCGGCTGCCTCAACCTGCAGGCCGCCCAGGACGTGCTCAGTCAGTTCAAGGACCTGGACGCGCTGCAGGACAACTACCTGTTCTCGGAGTACCAGTTCCGCGTCAGCCTCATCGAGGTCCAGCGCGCGCTGCACTTGACCTACGAGTACTAACAACTCGCGTCCGCCCTCCCGCTTGCGGGAGGAGAGGCTCGGCTCGCACTCGCGGGTCGGGCCTCTCGCGCTTTTGGTGCCGCGCACCCTCGGACGCGCGGCGACGGGCGCTGGGACCGTGAAGCTCGGCTCCTGCAGGCGGGGGCCACCTGCGCCTTGGGGTTGCGCTGCCGCGACCGGCGTGGCATCGCATCGGCCCGACTACGTGACCTCAGGAGCCGCCATGCTCGTCCGAAACCTGCACATGCCCACCCTTCGTGATCCGCCCAAAGACGCGGAGGTGGTGAGCCACGCCCTGCTCGTCCGCGCCGGCTACATCCGCAAGTCCGCGGCGGGGATCTACGCCTTCCTGCCCCTCGCGTTGCGCAGCCTGGAGAAGGTCAAGCGCATCGTCCGCGACGAGCTCGACGCTGCGGGCGCACAGGAGGTGCTGCTGCCGGTCGTGATCCCCGCCGAGCTGTGGCAGGAGAGCGGGCGCTGGGCGGAGTACGGCCCCGAGCTGCTCCGCGTCAGTGACCGCAAGGGGGGCGACTTCTGCATCGGGCCAACGCACGAAGAGGCGGTGGTCGACGTGGTGCGCCGCGACGTGCGCAGCTACAAGCAGCTGCCGGTCAACCTCTATCAGATCCAGACCAAGTTCCGAGACGAGATCCGCCCCCGCGCCGGCCTGATGCGTGGGCGCGAGTTCATCATGAAGGACGCCTACTCCTTCGACGCCGACGCCGACGCCGCCAAGGTCAGCTACCAGGCGATGTTCGACGCCTACGTCCGCATCTTCACGCGGCTCGGCCTCGACTTTCGCCCGGTGGAGGCCGACACGGGCAACATCGGCGGCAGCTTGAGCCACGAGTTCCAGGTGCTGGCTGACTCGGGCGAGGACCGCATCGTCAGCTCCGACGGCTCAGACTACGCCGCCAACGTCGAGATGGTGTCCCTGGCCGCGCCGCCCGCCGCCGCGGTGCCCGACGACGCCGCGCCTTACGAGGTCATCGACACGCCCGGCACGAAGTCGATCGAGTCCCTGTGCAAGCGCATGGCGTGCACGCCGGCGGACACCATCCGCGCCGTGGCCTTCAACGCCGACGACACGCCGCTGCTCGTCTTCGTCCGCGGCGATCGCGAGGTCAACGACGTCAAGGTGAAGAAGGTGGCAGGGGTGTCGGTGCTCGAGACCGCGGAGGCCGCCTGGTTCGCCAAGAACAGCGGCCTGCCCGTGGGCTACCTGGGCCCGGTGGGCGACCTGAGCCGCGTGCGCGCCCTGGTCGACCACGAGGTGCTCGCCATGGAGCGCGCGATCTGTGGTGCCAACGAGAAGCAGCGCCACATCCGCGGTCTGCGGCCAGCCCGCGATCTCGGCCAGAACGCGGACCTCGTCGTGGCCGACCTGCGCATGGCGACCGACGGCGACCCGAGCCCCGACGGCGCCGGCTCGCTCCGCACCCACAAGGGCATCGAGGTCGGGCACGTGTTCTACCTGGGCACCAAGTACTCCGAGGCCATGGGCGCGACCTTCCTCGACGAGGCGGGCCAGGAGCGGCCCTTCGTCATGGGCTGCTACGGCATCGGGGTCAGCCGCATCCTCTCGGCGGCCGTCGAGCAGGGCCACGACCAGCGCGGCATCGTCTGGCCTGTGGCCATCGCGCCCTACGAGGTCGCCGTGGTCTCCCTGGCGCGGGACGACGCGGGCGCGACCATCGCGCGGGATCTCTACGACGGGCTGCGTGCGCTGGGCGTCGAGGCCGTGCTCGACGATCGCGAGGTGCGGCCCGGGGTGAAGTTCAACGACGCCGACCTGGTCGGCTGGCCCCTACAGCTGGTGGTGGGTCGCAAGGCGGGTGAGGGGCTCATCGAGGTCAAGGTTCGCCACACCGGGAGCCGCGCGGACATGCCGCTCGACGGCCTGGTGGAGCGGGTGCGCGACGCCATCGTCGCGGCGCGCGCCGGCACGCCCTTGGAGCTCTAGGTGTTGGGCCCGGCGCCAATACCGCGCTTGGCGCTCAGCCTCGACGCGCCGGGCCTCGAGCCGCTGGAGCCCCTGCTCGACGAGCTGGAAGACCTGCCCGTGGTCGCGGCCATCGGCGCGCCGCTCATCGCCAGTGTCGGCCCGTCGCTGGTCCCTGCGCTGCGTCACGCGGGCCTCGACGCCGTCTTCGACCTGCGACTCCACGACACGCCGCACCGCGCCGCCCTGGTGACCACCGTCGCCGTGCGGGCCCGGGTCGGCGGGCTCTCGGTCCGCCTCTCCGCAGGGGAGGCCATGGTCCGCGCGGTGATCGCCGCGAGCCGTGGGCGGGTGCCCATCGTCGGTGTGCTGCACGACGGCTGGCTCCCCTACGACCCGGCCCAGGTGGCCCGCGCCGCCGCCCTGGCGCGCGAGCTCCGCCTGCAGGGCGTCATGGGTGCGCCGCGCGCGCTCGCCGCGGTGGACGGCTTCGACCTGCGGTGGGCCACCCATGTGCGTGAGATCGGTGAGGACGTCGACGAGTGGACCGAGACCGGCACGCTGCACGACGCCATCGTCGCAGGGGCGACGACCGTGTTCGTGGGTCGACCGGTGCTCCGCGCCAGCGACCCGCGACGGCGCGCGCAGCAGCTGCTCGAGCAGCTTGGACACGAGGGGTACGCATGAGTGAGCGAGGGGGCCGAGGCCCGACCCAGGGCAAGCCACGACGTGGGAAGCAGAGCCGCAAGCCGGTGCGCGGACCCACCAAGCCGCGCGGCGCGGGCGGAGAGCGTCGCCGCGCGCCACTGGCGGACGCCGAACGAGGGCGCGGCGGCCGCCCGTCCTCCGCGCCTCCAGCCGCGGGACGACCCGCTGGACGCGATCGCGACGGGGGCCCGCCCGCGGCACGCCACGGCCGTCGGCGCGGCCCAGGGCGGCGCCCTGACGCGCCCGACTGGGTCATCGGGACCCACGCGGTCGAGTCCCTGCTCCGTCACGCCCCCCGCCGCGTGCGGGCGCTGCACACCTGGGCGGGGCAGGGCGACGCCCTGCGGGAGCTCGCGCTGGAGGCCGGCGTCCTCGCCAACCGCGGCGCGCCCCCGCACCTGGCCGACGGCGAGGCCCCCGGTGCGCACCTCGCGCAGGGGGTCGCCGCCTTGGTGACCCCCTTCGCCTACGCCGACCTCGACGATCTGCTCGCGCTGCCGCCGAGCGGCGGTCTGCTGCTGGCCCTCGACAGCATCACCGACACCCGCAACCTCGGGGCCATCTTGCGGTCGGCGGGCTTCTTCGGCGCCCAGGGCGTCATCTTGCCGCGGGACCGCGCCGCCGCGGTCACCGCGGTCACCGAGCGCGTAGCGCGGGGCGCGACGGCCCTGACCCCAGTGGCCCAGGTGACCAACCTCGCCCGCACCCTGCAACAGGTCGACAAGGCCGGCTGGACGATCGTCGGCAGCGCGCTCGAAGGCGCGGAGGGCGCCCTGTGGGACGCGGCGCTCGACCGGCCCGTGTGCCTCGTCGTCGGCGCCGAAGATCGGGGCATGCGACGGCTCGTCCGGGAGCGCTGTCATCACGTGGTAACCCTGCCAGCGCAAGGGCCTGTGCAGTCCCTGAACGTCGCGTCCTTCGCCAGCCTCGCCATGGCGGAGGTCCGCCGGCAGCAGGGGGTACAGGCCGCCAGCGCGCACCACCCCACGCCGGAACTCGAGTGACGAGCAAAAGTGCCTCACATGCAGCTTGACATCACTTGGACCATCCTGTATTTCGCACGCCCCTTAACCGGACCCAGGGTCGCTGCGCGCGGCCAGACGGGACGGAGCAAGGCGTCCAGAGCCCCTCACGGGCTCACCGCGGACCCACCTTGACTGGGAATGACAGCACACGTGCTCGTCGAGAGAATTCGGGTCCGGGACCCATGGAACCCGCAGTCCGCACCCACCTCGTCACCGGCCGTCTGGCCACCGAGACGAAGGGGCGCACGCTGCGAGCCCGCTGGGAACCCAAGGCGAACCCCTGCTGGCGTAGCTCAATTGGTAGAGCAGCTGATTTGTAATCAGCAGGTTGCGGGTTCAAGTCCCTTCGCCAGCTCCAGGCCGGGCGCTGCGAGAGCAGCGGCATTCTTGAGAGACGACAACAATCGACGGTGGATTGCCCGAGTGGCTAAAGGGGGCAGACTGTAAATCTGCTGGCGCGAGCCTACGCTGGTTCAAATCCAGCATCCACCACCGAAGGTCTTCATCACCGACCGACGCGAGAGCGTCGCGACGCGATGGCACCCTCGACCCGATTCTAGACGAGCACACCGACCAGCCACGGCCTCCGCCCCGCTGAAGCCGCCCTCGGGCGACCCAGGCGCGGCATCAGCCGGTAAGCGGGAATAGCTCAATTGGTAGAGCATCAGCCTTCCAAGCTGAGGGTTGCGGGTTCGAGACCCGTTTCCCGCTCCATGCCTATGTAGCTCAGCAGGTAGAGCACTTCCTTGGTAAGGAAGAGGTCACCGGTTCAAGTCCGGTCATAGGCTCCGCTTCGCTCCTCCACGGAGGGGCTTGGCATCCCGGCCGCTGGCAGAGAGCGCGTTCGCGTCCCCTGCAGCAGGTTGGTTGGTTGGATCCAGTTTGGAACACATCTTGGGACTGTAACTTTGGGACTGCGATCCCGGAGCTGAGGGCCCTGAACCTGAGCCTGACGACACCGTCAGGGGACGAGACAGGCCCACAGCGTCGAGCGAGCAGCGACAAACACACAGCGAAAACACGGTCTGGACGTCGCCCTGTTGGCGCCGCTCCAACCTTCAGCCAGCGCACTCTGTTGCGGAGGACACTAGCCATGGGCAAGGCGAAATTTCAGCGTAACAAGCCGCACGTCAACGTCGGCACCATCGGTCACGTCGATCACGGCAAGACCACCCTCACCGCCGCCATCACGAAGCACCAGGCCAACAAGGGTCTGGGCGAGCAGATGGACTTCGATCAGATCGACAAGGCGCCGGAGGAGAAGGCTCGTGGCATCACGATCTCGACCGCGCACGTCGAGTACGAGTCCGAGGGCCGTCACTACGCCCACGTCGACTGCCCCGGCCACGCCGACTACATCAAGAACATGATCACCGGCGCGGCCCAGATGGACGGCGCGGTGCTCGTGTGCGCTGCGACCGACGGTCCCATGCCCCAGACCAAGGAGCACGTGCTGCTCGCGCGTCAGGTCGGTGTGCCCGCCATCGTGGTGTTCCTGAACAAGTGCGACCTCGCCTACGAGGACGACCCCGACGGCGAGCTCGTGGACCTCGTCGAGATGGAGCTCCAGGAGCTGCTCTCGAAGTACGAGTTCCCCGGTGACGACACGCCCATCATCCGTGGCTCGGCGCTCAAGGCGCTCCTCGGCGAGGAGACCCCCGAGGGCTTCGGTCCGAAGAGCATCGACGCGCTGGTCGAGGCGATGGACAGCTTCATCCCCGAGCCCGAGCGTGACCTCGACAAGACCTTCCTGATGCCGATCGAGGACGTCATGACCATCTCCGGTCGTGGCACCGTGGTCACCGGCCGCGTCGAGCGTGGCGTGATCAACGTCGGCGAAGAGGTCGAGATCGTCGGCATCAAGGACACCGCCAAGACGACGGTCACCGGCATCGAGATGTTCCGCAAGCTGCTCGACCGTGGCGAGGCTGGCGACAACCTCGGCGCGCTCCTCCGCGGCGTGAAGCGCACCGACGTCGAGCGCGGCCAGGTGCTGGTCAAGCCCGGCACCGTGACCCCGCACACCAAGTTCGAGGCGCAGGTCTACGTGCTGAGCAAGGACGAGGGCGGCCGTCACAAGCCCTTCTTCCAGGGCTACCGCCCGCAGTTCTACTTCCGCACCACCGACGTGACGGGTGTCATCACCCTGAAGGACGGCGTGGAGATGGTGAAGCCGGGCGACAACGTCGCCATCAGCGTTGAGCTCATCGCGCCCATCGCCATGGAGCAGGGCCTCCGCTTCGCGATCCGCGAGGGTGGCCGCACCGTCGGCGCCGGCCGCGTGGCGAACATCATCGAGTAATCACTGCATGGACGACTGCCCCGTCGGCCTCGGTCGGCGGGGCAGTCGTTTCGCGTGCCCCTCGGGGCGCGCCTGTGCACGCCTCACGAGGAGGGCAGAATCATGGCCAAGGGCAACCGCGTCACCGTCCACCTCGAGTGCACGGAGCAGAAGAAGAGCGGCGTGCCGGGCATGTCCCGGTACACGACGACCAAGAACAAGAAGACCACGCCTGGCCGGCTGGAGCTGCGGAAGTACAACCCCTTCCTGCGCCGCCACACCGTCCACAAAGAGGTCAAGTAGGTCGTCTTCAGACGACTCTGTCGGACTTGAGGGGCGTCTCCCAGCGGGGGGCGCCCCTCACCGACGACAGGGACAGGCCTCCTCGGAGGCCGCGAGGGCCGACGCGCACGCGCAGCGGTCCGACAGGGCAGTAGCTCCAACGGTAGAGCAACGGACTCCAAATCCGTAGGTTCAGGGTTCGAATCCCTGCTGCCCTGCCAATTCCCCGCAGCGCCTCGCGCGACCCGGGGTCCCTTCGCCGCCGCGGTGTCACCGGTGACACCCGTCCGCCGCGGAGGGCAGACCAACGAAGCCCACCGTCGCACGCGACGCGGGCTCGGGAGAAGTGACCATGAGCCAGGCACGCATGGTCAACATGGCGTTCATGACCGCAGCGCTCTTGCTGTGGATCGTCAGCGCGAAGTTCTTTGCCGGCACCTTCGACTTGATCCGCCCTGAGTGGGACCTGTCGATCATTGGTAGCGAGTTCCGACTGAGCAACCTGCTCGGCATCGGCATCGGTGTGTTCGGGGGCATCTACCTCTGGCGCAACGAGAAGGCCTTCGCCTTCGTCAACGAGGTCGCCGGCGAGCTGCGCAAGGTGACCTGGCCGACGGCCGACGAGACGCGCATGTCCACGATCGTGACGGTTGTGACCACGATCATCGTGGCGTTGTGCCTCTGGGCCTTCGACGTGCTCTTCAGCGCGCTGACGAAGCTGTTCTACAACCTCTGACCTGGACCCCACGTCCACGGCAGACCGGACCGCGTCGCTCGACCAGAGGGACGCGGGACCCGCGAGGCAGGCTATGACTGAGACCGCGACCGAGCAGAGCGCAGCCGAGACGACCGCACCGGTTGAGGGTGTGACGGCCGAGAGCGTGGACGCTGCAGCCCCTGAGGCTGGCGCTGCCGAGGCCGCGCCCGCCCCTCGCCCCAAGCCCCGCTCGCTGCGGGCTCCCCGCCTCCGTTGGTACATCGTGCACACCTACACGGGGTCGGAGAACACCGCCCGCGTCGGTCTGCTCGAGCGCATCAAGCAGAACGGGCTCGAGGAGTCCTTCGGCGAGATCCTCATCCCCACGGAGAACGTGGTCGAGGTCCGTGGCGGCGAGCGCCGTGAGCGCAAGCGCAAGTTCTTCCCGGGCTACATCCTGGTGAACATGGTGCTCAACTCGACCACCTGGCACCTGGTGAAGGGCACCAACAAGATCACCGGCTTCGTGGGTGGCTCGACCAACCCACCGCCCGTCCCCGCCGCCGAGGTCAAGCGCATCACCGCGCAGCTCGAGCAGAGCGAGGTCGAGGCCAAGCCGATCATGCACTTCGACGAAGGCCAGGAGGTGCGCGTCATCGACGGGCCCTTCGCGACCTTCAGCGGCACCGTCGCTGAGGTGGTCCCGGAGAAGCAGAAGCTCAAGGTGCTCGTCAGCATCTTCGGCCGGGCCACCCCGGTGGAGCTGGGCTTCATGCAGGTGGAGAAGATCGTCGAGACCGCAGAGTAGCGGCCTGGCGTTGTCCGTCTGATTGTCCCCTGTCGTGTGAGGCCGCACCCCGGCCGTCTGCAGCACGAAGGAGTTTCTAAACCATGGCCAAGAAAGTTGTTGGCTTCATCAAGCTGCAGCTGCCGGCTGGCAAGGCGAACCCCTCGCCTCCCGTGGGTCCCGCCCTCGGTCAGTACGGCGTGAACATCATGCAGTTCTGCAAGGCGTACAACGCCAAGACGCAGGACAAAGCCGGGCTCATCATCCCGGTCGTGATCACGGTCTACAACGACCGCTCGTTCACCTTCATCACCAAGACGCC
>JAUIAC010000723.1 GCA_030425545.1 bacterium
GGGTTGTCGGGCCCAGCGCGGAGCAACGCCTGGAACATGGCGTCCAGACGCGCACGGTTGTCGCCGAGGCGCTGCTCCCGGTCGATCAGCGCCTCGATGAGCACGTCGTTGCGGCGGAACCGCTTCAGCAGTTGGTCGGTGAGCTTGCGCGCCGCGCGCTTGTCGCGGGCGACCACGTGCGCGTCGACCACCTTCAGCCAGGGCATCGGGTCCCCGGGCGAGAGCCGCACGACGCGCGCCACCACGCGCTCGAGCTGCTTGCGTTGCCCCTGCCGCGCGAGGCCGTCGATCAGGGCTTTCTGCAGGGCGCGATGGCCCGGAAAGCGCTTGAACGTGCGCTGCAACAGGACCATCGCCGCGTCTTCGCCGTCGAGCTCCGCCACGAGCCGCGCGGCCAGCACCGCCGCGTCGGGGTCGCGCCACACGAGCAGCCGCTCGCGCACGGCGTCGACCTCGCCCACCACCTTGCCCCACGCCACCAGGCGCTCGAAGAGGGTGTAGCGCGTCCCCAGGGGAGCTCGCTTGAGCGCGCGGTCGATGACCTGCCGCGCCTCGGCGTGCTTGCCCGCCGCCATCAGGGCGTCGAACCACCCCTCGTCCACGGTCCGACGCAGCCAGCGCGGCACCCGCCGGGCCTTGCCCGCGCGCTGCCAGAGCGCGAGCTGCACCGGGTAGCGCTGGTCCTGCCCCAGGATCGTGGCCGCGTCGACCAGGTCTGCAGGCGGCACCCGGCGCGCGCCCGCCACCGCCTCGGCCAGGCGCAGCGCCACGGGCATCTCGCGACCAGCCACGGCCTCTCGCATCAGCCGGATCGCCGCGCGGGTGGACCAGCGGCGCTTGGCCAGCAGCGCGTCGACGCGGGTCGCCAGGGGCGCCTTTGGTGCCGGCGTCGCAGCTCGGCCCGCCTTGCTCGCGCGGCGGCCCTTGCCCTTGCCGCCCGCCTTGCGGCCCCCCTTGCGCGGCCCCTTGCGGGCTCCCTTCCGCCCGCCCTTGCGGCTGGACCAGGTGCGCCGCTTCGGCTTGGGCTGCTTGGCCCGCGCGCCCCACCCGGCGAGGGCGACACGAGGGGCGAGCGGCGCCACGCCGAACACGAGCGCCAACGCCACGGCGCCGACCAACGCCAGGCGCTGCGGAGCTCGCTCTCGTCGGATCGGCTGCACCATCCACGCTCCAGGGCTCGCGCGCTGTCGGTCCACAGCCGCCCGGCCAGCATGACCAAGCGACAGGTCGGGATCAACGGCGCGGCGGCGGTTGACCGCAGCGGCGTGACCCAGCGCTGCGACAGCCCTGCACCCAGCCCCCCGGCCCGCGCGCCCTCGCTACAACCAACGCGCGAGCCGCGACATTTCATTCAGCCCCGGCGCCGTCCCCGCCGAGAAAGCCGAGAAGACCGCGAGCTTCGGGGGCCTTCCCTTGCTGTTGGCCCGTGGCGACGGCCATACTCCCTGCACCTCTGACCGGAGCCGCCTGTGGCACGTGTTCTGCTCATTCAGCCGCCCCTGCTCCTCCACGGGGAGTTCATCGACTACCCCTATTTTACGGGGTTGGGCCTGTGGCAAGCGGCGGCGAACCTGCGCGCAGCGGGTCACGACATCACGGTGTGCGACGCCTTCTGTCAGCCGACGTCGACGCTGATGCAGGAGCGGGCCGGCATGGTCCGGCTCGGCGTGCCGTGGTCGACCTTCAGCGCCAAGCTGCCGGCCGATGCGCCGGACGTGATCGTCGTCGCCAACTCGCCCTGGCAGCGGGCGCGTGCCGCAAGCGCAGAGCTGTCCCGCTTTGCCCTGCGGCTGAGCGAGCGCTGGCCCGACACGCCCACGGTGCTCGCCGACTGTGACGTCGGCGGCATGCACTACATCGAGTGGGGCGAGGCGGACCTCGACGAGCTTGGGCTCGACTTCGGCCAGAAGTACGAGGCCGACCGGGTCCTGCCCCAGCTCGTGGCGACGCTCGCCGCTGGAGACACGCCGGCGCAGCGCGTGGTCAAGGGCACGCCGGACGACACGCCGCTCGGTGCGCTGCCCATGCCGGCCTACGACCTGGTCGACATGCCGGCCTTTCAGGCCTTCATGGGCCGGGTCACCCGCGCGGCGCACAAGCACGAGATCTTCGACTGCGCGCCCCCGATCCTGGCCGTCAAGACGTCGCGCGGCTGCGTCTACCGGTGCAACTTCTGCACCAGCAACCCCTGGGAGCGCGCCGGGCTCGAGGGGCGGCGCTACCGCACGCTGGACGGGGACGCGCTACACGGACACCTGGCCCACGTGCGCGACGTCCTCGGTGTGCGGCGGGTGGTGGTCCTCGACGAGCTGGTCAACGTCAACGCGGGGCACCTCGACAGCCTGCTAGACGCCCTCGAGGCCCTCGACATGCGGGTCGACTTCCCCAACGGCATGCGCGCGGACCGGCTGACAGAGCGGCAGGTCCAGCGGCTCGCCCAGCGCACGCCCAAGCTGTCGATCAGCGCGGAGAGCG
>JAUIAC010000724.1 GCA_030425545.1 bacterium
CGTCGGCCACCCGCGCCTTGCGCGTGTCGACGCTGATCGGGACGCCGCTCCGCTGCCGGAGGGCGGTGATGACCGGCACGACCCGTGCCAGCTCCGCGTCCTCGGGGACCGGCGCCGCCCCGGGGCGGGTCGACTCACCGCCGACGTCCACCCAGTCGGCGCCGTCTTCGACCATCTGGAGCGCCAGGTCCACGGCGGCCGTGTGTCCGCGCCCGTCCTGGCTGAACGAGTCTGGCGTCGCGTTGACGATGCCCACCAGCGCTGGCGCGTCAGCGTGCGGCGCCGCCACAGCAAGAGAGCGCACGAGCTGGGCTACTGCGGGAGCGGCTCAGGGAGCCCAGGCAGGCTGTCGATCATCGAGCCGATGTCGTCCTCTGGCGTCGACTCCGGCGGCGTGTCGGGCGTGCCGTTCGGCCTGGACTCCTGGTGCTTCTGCTGGGCCTTGCGGCGCTCGCGGAGCTCGTTGATATCCTTGCCTGCGATGATCCACCGCACCTCGTCGCCGTCCAGGGTCTCGAAGTCGAGCAGCGCAGCGGTGAGCAGATCCAGCTGGTCGCGGTTCGTCGTGAGGATCGTCTCCGCACGCTCGTAGTTCTCTTCGATAAGCTTGCGGATCTCCTCGTCCACGCGCATCGCCGTGGAGGGGGAGTGGTTCTGGGGGCCACCGGAGTTGTAGTCGCGCCCCAGGAAGACCTCACCCTGCTTGCCGCCAAAGTTGATCGGGCCGAGCGCGCTCATGCCCCACTCGGTCACCATGCGTCGCGCCAGCTGGGTCGCGACCTCGATGTCGTTGGACGCGCCCGTGGTGATGTCGCCGAGCACCACGTCCTCGGCGATGCGGCCGCCCATCATGATGCTGATGCGGTCGAGCAGGTACTTCTGCGAGTGGCTGTAGCGATCCCGGTCGGGCAGCTGCTGGGTGAGCCCCAGGGCGCGGCCACGCGGGACGATGGTGACCTTGTGCAGCGGGTCACTGTGCTGCAGGTGCAGGGCGACCAAGGCGTGACCGGCCTCGTGGACGGCGGTCGTGCGGAGCTCGTCTTTGTCCATGGCCAACGTGCGGCGCTCCGCCCCCATCAGCACCTTGTCCTTGGCCTCGTCCAAGTCCTCCATCCACACCCGATCCTGGTCCTTGCGCGCCGCGATCAGCGCCGACTCGTTGACCAGGTTCTCGAGGTCCGCGCCGGAGAAGCCCGGCGTGCCCTTGGCGATGGTGTTCAGGTCGACGTTCGGCGCGAGCGGCACCTTGCGGGTGTGCACGTTCAAGATCGCCTCACGCCCGTTCACGTCCGGCGGCGGGACCACCACACGGCGGTCAAAGCGACCCGGCCGCAGCAGCGCGGGATCGAGCACGTCCGGACGGTTGGTCGCGGCCATGATGATGACGCCAGCGTTCGACTCGAAGCCGTCCATCTCCACCAGCAGCTGGTTCAGCGTCTGCTCGCGCTCGTCGTGCCCGCCCCCCATGCCTGCGCCGCGGTGGCGACCGACGGCGTCGATCTCGTCGATGAAGATGATGCACGGCGCGTTCTTCTTGCCCTGCTCGAAGAGGTCGCGGACGCGGCTGGCGCCGACACCGACAAACATCTCGACGAAGTCCGAGCCGGAGATCGAGAAGAAGGGCACGCCGGCCTCGCCGGCCACCGCCTTGGCGAGCAGCGTCTTGCCCGTGCCCGGACTTCCCATGAGCAACACGCCCTTGGGGATGCGCCCGCCCAGCCGCGTGAACTTCTTCGGATCTTTGAGGAAGTGAATGATCTCTTCGAGCTCGCGCTTGCTCTCTTCGATGCCGGCGACGTCGTCAAAGGTCACCTTGTTGGTGGACTCGTTGAGCAGCTTCGCGCGCGACTTGCCGAAGCTCATGGCCCGGCCTCCGCCAGACTGGAGCTGTCTCATGAAAAAGAAGAAGAGCACGAAGAGCAGGACCATCGGCAGCCAGGTCCCCAGGATCGAAAACCACAGCGCGTTCGCGTCTTCACGCTCGTAGGTGATCTCGACACCGGCGTTGATCAGGTCTTTCTGCAGCTCCTTGATGTCACCCGTGGTCGTGAATCGCTTACCGTCACGGAACTGGCCCTCGATGGTGGCGCCTCGGACCGTGACCCGGTCGACGCGCAGCATGTCGTCGTCGACCTTGGTCGCGCGATGCACGAACTGCGTGAACGACAGCTCCTTCCCGGCGGTGCGGGTCTTGAGGCTGTTGTAGAAAAAGACGAAGCCGAGGATCACCACGACCCAGACCAACATGCTCTTGTAATGCTTCAAGAGGCTCTCCTCGGAGGGCGGGACGGCGCGCTCACGGTGCTTCCGTACGGCGCGCCCGCCTTGCAATGAAGGGTAGTCCGCACCTGGGGGGCACGCAACGCGAGGGGGGTGAACTTCTCGCCGAGGCGCGCGGCGCTGGCGCTGGTGCTTCGCTTCGGCAGGCTCATGACGCTCCCGGCGGTTCAGCTCGGCGCGACGCCTCTGGGGGCC
>JAUIAC010000725.1 GCA_030425545.1 bacterium
GTGGGTGGGCGGCTGTCGACCCTCTTCCCCGGAGCGAGCGTGTTGGTGACCGGGCCGCTGGCGGCCACCGGAGCGGCGAAGGTCGTCATCCAGGGCACCCTGGCGGACGGGACGACCGTGTCCCACGCGATCCCGGTGGACCTCACGCCCACGGGCCAGCTCGCGCCGCGGGCTTGGGCGCAGGTGGCCATCAGCCAGCTGCTCGGCAGCACCGATCCAAAGTTCGAGGGCCTGGCTATGGCCCTGTCGCAGCACTATCGCGTGGCCAACCGGCTGGCGAGCTTCCTGGTGCTGGAGGACGAGAAGACCTGGACGCAGTACGACCTCAAGGACGAGAGCGCGCTCTTCAAGGGTCAGCCCCTGGCGAAGGTCATCGCGGCCGCGGCGGTGCTGGGCGAGGCGGCGTGGTCCACCTGGACCCGGCTCACCAGCGCGCTCAAGGCGGCCCCGGGCGCGCCCTCGAACCCGCAGCAAGGCCAGGGCTCGCTGGTGGACGCGGCGCTGTTGGCCCAGGTGTCCAAGGCCGTGGGCGCCGCGGAGCTGGAGCTGTTGCCCCCCGCCCTGCCCTGGGCTGGGGTCACCTTCGCGTCCACGCCGGCCCCCTACCTGCAGGCGCTCAAGAGCGCCGGGCTGGACCTCATCGAGCCCTTCACGGTGGAGGGGGAGCGGCGGCGCACGACGCTGAACGACCTCCCGGCCGCGGTGCGGGCGCTGTCGACGGCGGTGGAGCGCGATCCGGGCAACGACGAGGTGCTGCGGCTTGTGGCCTACCGGCTGGCGGCGTGGGGCCAGACGGCCTCGGCGGCGGAGCTGCTGCTGGGCGTGCTGCTGCGGCGACCGCACGAGCCTCAGTCGTGGCGGGACCTGGCCAACGTGGTCGCGGACGAGCGGCCCGGGCTGGCGCTGGTGCTCTTCGAGGCGGCGCTCCAGGGGGACTGGCCGGCCAAGTTCAAGACGCTGAAGGTGGTGGTGCGCGAGGAGTACGCGCTCTTCGCCACCAGCCTGCTGGCCTCGTCGCCCAAGCACCCGCTGGCCGCGACGGTCCAGGCGCGGATGCTGGCGCACGGTCTGATCCTGAAGCCCGCGGATCTGCGGGTGACCGTGACCTGGAACACCGCCGCCACGGACATCGACCTGTGGGTGATCAGCCCGACCGGAGAGAAGTGCTACTACCAGCACAAGAACCTGAGCACCGGCGGCGGGCTGCTGTCTGACCTGACCGACGGCTACGGGCCCGAGCGCTTCCAGGTCACCAAGGCCATGCCGGGCACCTGGACGGTGAAGGTCCACTACTACGGCAACAACGGGAACAAGCTCGCCGCGGAGACGTGGGTCGACGTCGCCGTCACCACCGACATCGGCAGCCCCGACGCGCAGGTGACGCACTACACCACCATGCTCAAGAAGAAGGGCGACAAGCAGACCATGGCCACGGTCACCTTCAAGTAGCGGCGGCGCCGGTGTCCCCGGCGGAGCGAGACAAGACGCCAGGCAACAGGCACAACGATGTACGAGGAGTCCCCCATGAACGCCCCCCCAACCCAACCGGCTCGCGGCGCACGCTGGCTCACACTCGCGCTGGTCGCCACCCTCTCCATGGCCGGCTGCGGCAGCGAAGGAGCCAGCACTGGCAGCGGCGGCTTCGCCGAGACCGACGTCATGGTCGGCGGCGACGCGGGCTTCGGCGGCGTCAACCCGGTGCCCACGCCGGGCAAGTCCGACGGTGGCGCCTCGGACGCCAGCTGGGCCAACCCGCAGGACACCGGATCGTCGAACAGCTGGGACGCGGGGTCCGCAGACACGGGCGCGTCGGACGCGGGCGCCTCCGACGCCGGGGTCGAGGACACGGGCGGCGGCAACACCGGACTCTCCCAGGCGGGGGCCCAGGACTTCGGCCTCTTCCGGCAGATCCTCCAGTCCGGCGGCATCCCCGGCCCCAACACCATCGACGACCTCGGCTTCTTCGCGGAGCACAAGCTCGACTACCCAGACCCCAAGTGTGGCCAGGACATGTGCCTGCACGCGCTGCTGGGGCAGATGGGCAACCTCATCACCGGCACGACCTGCACGCTGATTCAGCTGGGCCTCAACACCCCGATTCAGGTCGACAAGCTCGAGCGGCCGCCGCTGCACATGGTGCTCGCGTTGGACACCAGCACGTCGATGAAGGGCAAACCCATGGACTTCGTGAAGCAGGGCCTGAGCCAGCTGCTCGACAACCTGCAGCCCAAGGACCACCTGACGCTGGTCACCTTCTCGGGCAGCGCAAAGACGGTCTTCGAGCACAGCGGCGTGGCCGACAAGCAGGCCATGCTCAAGGCGTTCATCAGCCTCAAGACGGGGCCGTCGACCAACCTCTACGACGGGCTCTTCACGGCCTTCGCCAAGGCGTCGAAGCACCTGAAGAAGGGCACGGAGACGCGCGTCGTGCTGCTCAGCGACGGCCAGCCGACCACCGGCATCGCCAAGTCGG
>JAUIAC010000095.1 GCA_030425545.1 bacterium
CGCCCTTGTCGGGCTGGATGCTGGTGGCGATCGGCACCGCTGCGGCGGTCGGCGTGGTCCTGGCGGCGCTGCTGCTGCGCTGACGTGACACGGGCGCTTGTGACTGAACGCGCTGGGGGCTTTGTCCGCGCGCTTCGGGTCGCGCCCCCAGAGCTTCGACCCCAGAGCTTCGAACCCTGAGCTTCGAACCCTGGGGCTCGAACCCTGGGCCTCGACCGCTGGGCCTCGACCGCTGGGCCTCGACCGCTGGGCCTCGACCGCTGGGCCTCGAACCCTGGGCCTCGACCCGGGGGGGGCGGTCGCCACGGGCACGTTCAAACTTCGGCGTTGTGATCCTGCGCAGCCGATCGCATGCTGCCGCGTCATCACCCGCGGAGTTTGTCATGTCCATCGCCCGTACGCCCGTTCGCTCGTCGAACGCTACGCCCCGTCGCGCCCGTCTCCACAGCCTCGGCGGGCGCGCCTGGCTCGCCCTGGGGCTCGTGGCCGTGCTGGCTGCGTGTACCGAGGAGACCCCCGACGGTGGTGGCGTCGACACGGCGGGCTCCGCTGACGGCGCGGTGGAGGACGGCGCGGTGGAGGACGGCTCTGGGGGCGGCGACGCCACGGCGACCGACAGCGGCGGGGTCACCACCGACGTCGTGACCCAGGACTCCGCGGAGGCGGACACGAACGTCACCGACACCACGGTCGCGGACACGGCGGTCGCGGACACGACGGTCGCAGACGTGGCGGTCTCCGACGGCGCGTCGGGCGACGCGACAGACGATGTCGCCCCGGACGCGAGCGCCGACGCCGGCGCGACGGACGGCAGCGGAACGGACGCCGCGAGCACCGACGCCGGCGCGACCGACGCCACGGGCACCGACGCCACGGGCACCGACGCTGGCGCAACGGACGCCACGAGCACCGACGCCGCAAGCACGGACGCCAAGAGCACGGACGCCACGAGCACGGACGCCGCAGGCTCCGACGCCGCTTCAGCCGACGGGACCGACGGCGCCGGGGGGGACGTGGCGGCGCCGCCCTCGTGCAAGGATCAGTGCGGAAAGGCCCAGGACAAGGGCTGCCAGTGCGACCCCAAGTGTGTCGAGGAGGGGGACTGCTGCCCCGACTGGAAGCCCCTGTGTGGCTGCAAGGTCGACAAGGACTGCGACGACGGCGACGCCTGCACCACCGACGCCTGCGACCCCAAGACCGGCGCCTGCAGCGCCGCACCCGTGGTGTGTGACGACAAGAACCCCTGCACCTCGGACAGCTGCGACGCGACCAAGGGATGCCAGGCCGCCGCCAACGCCGCGGCCTGCGACGACGGCAACGCGTGTACCGACGGTGACGCGTGCGCCGACAGCAAGTGCGGCGGCGTGCCCAAGGGGTGCGACGACGGCGACCCCTGCACAGCCGACGCGTGCGATCCCAAGACCGGCAAGTGCGCCTCGTCCGCCGGCAAGGACGGCGTGCCCTGTGACGACGGCGACGGCTGCACCACCAAGGACGCGTGCAAGGCCGGAAAGTGCGCCGGAGTGGCCAAGGCCTGCGACGACGGCAACCCCTGCACCAAGGACGCGTGCGCGCCGAAGACGGGCGCGTGCGAGCACCTGCTGGTCGCTGACGGCACCGCCTGCACCGACGGCAGCGCCTGCACCACCGGCGACGCCTGCAAGGGCGGCAAGTGCACCGGCAAGGGCAAGGACTGCAGCGACGACAACCCCTGCACGGTGGACACCTGCGACCCCAAGACCACCCAGTGCAGCTCCGCGCCGGCCAAGGACGGCGCCCCCTGCTCGGACTTCAACCCCTGCACCGACGTCGACCAATGCAAGGCCGGCAAGTGCGCCGGCAGCGCCAAGGTCTGCGACGACAAGAACCCCTGCACGGTGGACGCGTGTGACCCGCTGACCGGCGCGTGCGGCGCGACCCCGGGCAAGGACGACGTGCCCTGTGACGACGGCGACGCCTGCACCGCCAAGTCGGCCTGCACCAAGGGCGTCTGCACCGGCACCCCGGTCAGCTGCGACGACGGGCAGGCCTGCACCAAGGACGCCTGCGACCCCAAGACCGGCAAGTGCACCAGCACCGCGCTGATCGAAGGCGCCAAGTGCGACGACGGCGACAAGTGCAGCGTGAGCGACGCGTGCACCCAGGGCACCTGCAGCGGCGTGGCCAAGGACTGCGCCGACGGCAAGCCGTGCACCCTCGACGCCTGCAACAAGGCCACCGGCGCCTGCACCCACACCACCGCCAAGGACGGCGCGGCGTGCAGCGACGGCAACGCGTGCACCACAGGCGACGTCTGCAAGGCGGGCGCGTGCACGGCCGGCAAGGACGCCTGCACCCTCAAGCAGGTGTGGAAGGACGACGCGGACTGCACGAGCAAGAGCTGGATCTTCGAGCCCGACGTCAAGGAGCCGGCCGTGGCCTGGCACCTCGACGCGACGCCGGCCGAGCCCAAGCCCAAGACCGGCAAGTGCACGCTCAACTTCAACAACGGCACCAACTTCGCGACGATCGGCCCGTCCACAGGGCAGGTCACCTCGGTGACCATCAGCATCCCCGCGGCGTCGTACGCCGAGCTGCGCTTCTGGAACTTCTGGGACATGGAGGCGAGCACCAACTACGACCGCACCATCGTCGAGATCAGCGGCGACGGGTTCAAGAAGTCGGTGCAGAGCTTCCGTCTGCCCAAGCCGTCGACCGACAAAAACAAGTGGTTGGAGCGCAAGCTCAACCTGAGCGCCTGGGTCGGCCAGACCGTGCGTCTGCGCTTCCGTGTGAACACCGTCGACGGGGTCTCGAACACCGGCAAGGGCTGGTTCGTGGACGACGTGTCGGTGTGGGCGGGCGCCACGCCTGCGACGTGCAGCGGCAGCTGTGGCGCGCTGGTGCCCGGCGCCGCGTGTCAGTGTGACGCGGGCTGCGCCAAGGCGGGCAACTGCTGCGCCGACTACAAGGCGGTGTGCACCGGCTGTAAGGTCAACGGCGACTGCGACGACAACGAGGCCTGCACCACCGACGCCTGCGACGCCACCACGGGCACCTGCAGCAACGCCGCCAAGGCCGACAAGACGCCGTGCGACGACGGCGACGTGTGCACGGTGAAAGACGCCTGCGTCAAGGGTCGTTGTGAGGGGCCGGCGCGCAACTGCGACGACGGCAACGTGTGCACCTGGGACTTCTGCGACACGCAGAAGGGCTGCGAGCACACCGCCACGGTCGGCGCGGTCAGCTGCGACGACGGCAAGCCGTGCACGGTCGACGACGCGTGCAAGGCCGGTAGCTGCTCCGGCGGCAAACCGAAGTGCGACGACAAGAACGGCTGCACCTTCGACAGCTGCGACGCCAAGACCGGCGCCTGCAGCGCGACCAACCGCCTGGACGGATCCTTCTGCACCGACGGCGATCCGTGCACCACCACGGACCGCTGCAAGGCGGGCGCGTGCAAGCCGGGGCCAGCCAAGTGCGTCGACGGCAACTTCTGCACCGACGACGCCTGTGAGGCCAAGACCGGCAAGTGCACCAACAAGCCCAAGGCCGACGGCGTGCTCTGCTCCGACGGTGAGGCCTGCACCACCGGCGACGTCTGCACCGCGGGCAAGTGCGCGGGCAAGCCCTCGTGCACCTTCGCGCCCATCTTCACCTACGCCGTGGACTGCGCCAGCGAGGTCTCCTGGACCTTCGCGCCCACGACCAAGGAGCCGGAGACCGGGTGGCACGTCGACGCGACGCCAGCCACTCCGGCGCCCAAGACCGGCAAGTGCTCGCTGAACTTCAACAACGGCAAGGACTACGCCGTGTCCGGGGCGAAGTCCTACGGCATCGCGACCCTCAAGGCGGGCATCAAGCTCCCGGCTGAGGGCGCGTCGCGGCTGACCTTCTACTCGTTCCACGCGGTGGAGTCGTCGAACTCGTACGACAAGCGCATCGTGGAGCTCTCTGTGGACGGTTTCAAGAGCGTCGCTCTGGGGGGGCAGCTCGACAACACGAAGGACAAGGGCGCGTGGGCCAAGGTGGAGACCGACGTCTCCGCGTTCGCCGGCAAGACGATCTCGGTGCGCTTCGTCTTCGACTCGGTCGACTCCATCTCCAACGGGACCGCAGGCTGGTTCGTCGACGACATCACGGTCGAGGTGGGCAAGCTCGGCAAGGTGTCGTGCACCAAGGCGGCCGACTGCAACGACGGTGACGCCTGCACCGCGGACACGTGCAGCGGGGGCACCTGCGTTTGGGGGGCGGCCAAGGACGGCGTCGCCTGCAGCGAAGGCAACCCGTGCCTCAGCGACGGCGCCTGCAAGTCGGGCGCCTGCGTTGGCAAGGCGATCGTGTGCGACGACGGCAACGCCTGCACCAACGACAGCTGTGACCCGAAGAAGGGGTGTGTCAGCGGCCCGCTGGCCGACGGCGCGACCTGCGACGACGGCGACGTCTGCACCAGCAAGGACGCCTGCAGCTCCGGCACGTGCAAGGGCGCCGACAAGTGCGACGACGGCAACAGCTGCACCGTGGACGCGTGTGACGCCAAGACGGGCGCCTGCACACAGAAGTTCAGCAACGACGGCAAGGCGTGCATCGACGGCAACCCGTGCACGGTGAGCGACGTGTGCACCAAGGGGACGTGCGGCGGCAGCGCGAAGGACTGCGACGACGGCAACAGCTGCACGGTCGACAGCTGCAACCAGGCCAACGGCGCCTGCACCCACACCTCAGCCAAGGACGGCACGCCCTGCGAGGACGGCAACTCCTGCACGCTGGCCGACCTGTGTACCAGCGGAAAGTGCGGCGGCAAGGACGTGTGCACCTACGCCAAGCTCATCGACGAGAGCTTCCCCTGCGACAAGAACGACGGGTGGGTGTTTGCGCCGAGCAACAAGGAGCCGGCCGTCGGCTGGCATGTGGACGGCACCCCCGCGACACCGGCGGCGCACAGCGACAAGTGCTCGCTCAACTTCAACAACGGCAAGGACTTCGCTGACGGCGACAAGGCGGTGAAGGGCACGGCCACGTCCAAGGTGGTCACTGTGCCGCAGAGCGGTCGCGTGCGCCTGCGCTTCTGGAGCTGGCACGGCGTGGAGACCAACAACAGCTACGACAAGCGGAGCGTCATCGTCAGCGCCGACGGCTTCAAGAACGACGTCGTGGTGACGGTGCTGTCGAACTCCGCGGACAAGCCCAAGGCGTGGGTGCAGCACGAGCTGCCGCTCGACGTGTGGCAGGGCAAGAAGATCCAGGTGCGCTTCGCCTTCGACTCGGTCGACGGGATTCAGAACGCGACGCAGGGGTGGTTTGTGGACGACGTGCTGCTCACCGTGGGCACGGGCGCGGCGGCGCTGTCGTGCAAGGGCCGCTGTGGCCTGTTCACCCAGGGCGCCAAGTGCCAGTGCAACGACAAGTGTGTCGCCGCTGGCGACTGCTGCCAGGACCGCAAGGTGCTGTGCACGGGCTGCACTGGCGCCAAGGACTGTGACGACGGCAACCCGTGCACGACCGACACCTGCGACGCCAAGACCGGTCAGTGCAAGAACACCGCGAGCGCCGACGGCACGGCCTGTGACGACGGCACGGGCTGCACGGTGGACGCCAAGTGCAGCAGCGGCGCCTGCGTGGGCAAGTCGAAGCCCTGCAGCGACGGCAAGCCCTGCACCTTCGACTCCTGCAAGGCCGGCGTGGGCTGCGTGTTCCCGCCGAACAGCGCGCCCTGCGACGACGGCAACCCGTGCACCGGCACGGACACCTGCAGCAACGGCGGCTGCTCCGGTCTGCCCAAGCCGTGCAACGACAACACGTCGTGCACCAACGACAGCTGCGACCCCAAGACGGGCGCCTGCAAGTTCGCGCCGAAGGCGGACGGCGCGTTCTGTTCGGACGGCCAGGCCTGCACGTCGCCGGACCGGTGCACCAAGGGCAAGTGCGTCGGCACGCCGAAGGACTGTGACGACGGCGTCGCCTGCACGGTCGACTCGTGCGACCAGGGCAACTGCAAGCACGCGCCCGCCATCGACGGCACGGCGTGCAACGACGGCGACCCATGCACGCTGACCTCGGCGTGCAAGTCGGGGCAGTGCACGGGCGAAGACAAGTGCGGCTCGAAGACCGTGCTCACCGACGCCTTCCCGTGCGACGGCAAGTCCACGTGGACCTTTGTGCCGATGTCGAGCACCACCACGCCCACCTTCGCCGTCGACGCGACGCCGTCTGCGCCCGTGGCCAAGTCGCCCAAGTGCAGCCTGAACTTCAACAACGGCAAGAACTACGTCGCGGCCAAGGGCGGTCGCATCCAGGGCTCGGCGGTGAGCGCGACGGTGACCCTGCCGACGAGCGCGGGGGTGGAGCTGCGCTTCTGGAGCTACCACGACACCGAGTCGAGCCAGGGCTACGACAAGCGCTTCGTGGAGGTGAGCGACGACGGCTTCGTGGCCAACGTGCAGCAGGTGCAGCTGGCCAACAACCAGGGGCTCAAGACTTGGACGCTGCGCACCGTGGACCTCGGTAAGTGGGTCGGCAAGTCGGTGAAGATCCGCTTCCGCTTCGACAGCGTCGACGGCATCTCCAACACCGGCGCGGGCTGGTTCGTCGACGATCTGTCGGTGGTGGCCAAGACCACCGCCAGCGTCTGCAAGACGGCGAAGGACTGCGGCAGCGGCCCCTGCGCCGACCCGGTGTGCACCGCTGGCAAGTGCGGCACCAAGCCGAGCAAGGCCGACGGGGCCAGCTGTGACGACGGCAGCGCATGCACGGCGGGAGACGTCTGCCTGAAGGGTGTGTGCGGCGGCACGGCGAAGGTCTGCGACGACAAGAACCCGTGTACCTGGGACACCTGCAACGAGTCCACGGGCTCCTGCTCGGCCGTGTCGGCCAGCGACGGCACGCCCTGCGGCGGCGGCAAGGTGTGCGCGGCGGGCAAGTGCCCGGCCAACTAGGCGGCCCGCTGAGGTCGACGAACGGGCGACGTTGGCGGCGCGTCGCCTGTGTCTGGGCGGCGTGGGTCGCGGTCGCTGGCCCAGCGCACGCTATGGACGCGCCTGGCGGCGGCCCAGCGCAGACCTGGGTGACGGCGTCGGCGGGCGGGATCAAGCGCGTGTTCGGCGAGGTCGAGCGCGACGCGCTCGCGCTTCAGCTGGCGCTGCCCTTGGGCGGGGCGTTCGGCGCCCGGCTCCTCTACGGCGACCTGCCTCGGGAAGAGATGCGCCTGGCCCGCGTGACCCTCGACGGGGACGCGCGGTGGATTGGGGGCGCGCTGGGCGTCGCCGTGCTGGTCTCGGGGCGGTCGCGGGACGTCTTTCCCGTCGGTCGGCTGCGGCTCGGGCCGCGAAGCGTGCACCTGCTCGTCACCGCCATGGACAGCGCCGTAGTCCCCGACCCGCGCGACATCGTCTTCGTTGGCGTGGGCGCGGAGCTGGACGAGGGTCGGATCCGTGGCGCTCTCGGCTTCTCGCCCATCGCCTTCGACAACTTCCGCGAGACGGTGCGGCTCGAGGTGCTGGTGCGCTTCGGCAGCGTGGGTGTCGGCCTGCGCGGCGAGGTCGAGGTGGACACCTTCAGTGACGAGCGCGACTGGCTCTTTGGCGGCTGCGTCCAGGTGGCGCTGCCGCAGTGGACACCGCCGCGCTGACGCGGCCGTCGGGCCCCGGGACGCGCCGCGCGCCGACGCTGCGCGACCGGGCGCGACGGGGGCTGCTCAGATCCCGAGCTCGCTGAGGGTCTCGGCGATGTGGGCCAGCGCGGCTGTCAGGTCGGGGTGGCTGCCCTCGAGCCGGGCCATGGCCTCGTCGAGCAGGCTCGGCAGCGCCTCGGGAGCGGACGACGCCGCCTCGGCGGTGTCCGTGCTGGCCAGCGCGGCGTCCAGCGCGTCCCGGAGCTGGGTGAGCTCCTCGCGCTCGGTGGCGGTCAGCGGTGACTGGGACTGGCCAGCCAGCGCGGCGCTGAGGGTCTCGACTCCTTCGTGGATGGCGCGCTTGGGCATGATGGGGCTCTCCCTGGGCGCGTGAGGCGCCGTGGTGTCGTCGACGGTGACATCCTCAGGGTAGCGCTGCCAGGGCCGAGCGCACAGCGAAGGTGCGCTGCGCGCGTGCTCGGGTCCGTGGTGTGCACCCCCCAGGCACGGCCAACGGCGCCTCTCGTTTGGTGTCGTGCAGGTTCAAGCCTCTGCAAAGAATGATGTCTGTCCCGTGACGGGCCCTTGACCCTGGGGGCGCAGCGCGCTTGCCTGTGCCCGGAAGTCGACGGGCAGTCCACACGCTTCGGCAGCCGCTCGCGCGGTCCTGAGGCGGCCCGCCACCCCGCGACATCGTCAGCAGGGGTGTGGGTCCCCACATCGGCGCAGAGCGAGGCGTCGCCGCCCGGCGCGCCAGGAGCAGGTCCATGAGCACAGGTGCCCAGCCCATCGTCCGGCTGCAGAACGTCGAGAAGGTCTACAAGCTTGGAAAGGTCGAGGTGCCGGCGTTGAAGGGCATCGACCTCGACATCGCCGCTGGCGACTTCGCCGTGATCGCGGGCCCCTCGGGCAGCGGCAAGACCACCCTGCTCAACCTCATCGGCTGCGTCGACGTCGCCACGCGCGGCACCGTCATCGTCGACGGCCACGACACCGCCAAGCTCAGCGAGTCCAAGCTCACCAAGCTCCGGCTCGATCGGCTCGGCTTCATCTTCCAGTCCTTCAACCTCGTCGCCGTGCTCGACGCCTTCGACAACGTCGAGTTCCCGCTGCTGCTTCAGGGCAAGTGGAGCAAGGACGAGCGCCGCAAGCGGGTGGAGGAGATCATGGACGCCGTGGGCCTGGCCGACTTCCTGCACCACCGCCCCAACGAGCTCTCGGGCGGGCAGCGCCAGCGGGTGGCCATCGCGCGCGCGCTGGTGACGCGCCCGCGCATCGTCATGGCCGACGAGCCCACGGCGAACCTCGACTCGGTGACCGGGCATCAGATCATCGACCTCATGCGCGCGCTCAACCGCGACGAGGGCACGACCTTCATCTTCTCGACCCACGATCCCAAGGTCATGAGCCAAGCTGGCCGCTCCATCGAGCTGGTGGACGGGCGCATCTCGTCCACGGGCTTGCCCGACGACGGGCGCCTTCACGGCACGGGCGACAACGCCGACCCCCACGCCGCCCCGCACGGCCTGGCTTGAGGCAAGCCCGATGACTGGAACCCTCATCCGCATCGCGCTGCGAAACCTGCTGGCGCACAAGGTCAAGACCGGCATCGTCGGCAGCATCCTCGTCATGGGCACGGTGATGGTGCTCTTCGGCGTCAGCGCGCTGACCTCGCTCGACAAGGCCATGTCACAGAGCCTCACCGCGTCCATCAGCGGACACCTGCAGATCAGCGCAAAGGACGGCAAGGACAAGTTCGTGCTCTTCCCCTCGCCCATCGACGGCACCGAGGTGGGGGAGCTGCAGGACTTCCCGCGCATCAAGAGGGAGCTCGAGGCGCTGCCCGAGGTCTCGGCCGTCGTGCCACAGGGCTTCGACTACGCGCTGATGTTCGGCGGCAACCTGCTCGACGTGAAGCTCACTGCGCTGCGCGAGCTCCAGCGTAAAAAGCAAGTTGGCTCCGAAGACTGGGTGGCCAAGCGTGACCACGTGCGCCGCATCGTCGCGCTGCTGAGCAAGGATCTGAAGAACCTCGAGGCCATCACTGGCGAGGACACGGCAGACAAGGACACGCTCGAGGGCATCAAGCACGTCCGGCAGGCCGCAGATCCGGCCTTCTGGCAGGGGTTCGAGGACCGACTCGAAGAGAAGCTGGTCTTCCTCGAGAACAAGGTCGCGGTGATGGCCATCGGCGAGGACATGCTCTTCATCCGCTACATGGGCACGGATACGGCGCGATTTCGAAAGAACTTCAAGCGCTTCGAGATGGTCGAGGGCAAGCCCATCCCCGACGGGCAGCGCGGCATCATGCTCAACCACTTCGCCTACGAGGAGTTCTTCAAGCACAAGACGGCCAGGCGCCTCGACAAGATGAAGGACCGCATGGCGGAGGGCTACACCATCGCCGAGGACGACCAGCTGAAGGACTGGAAGCGACAGAACATCAAGCAGTACAAGGAGCTCATCTGGCAGCTCGACGACCCGGCCGAGGCGCACGTGCGGGCTGTGCTGAGCAAGGAGGTCGGCCCGCTGCCACCAGCGACGCCGACGGACGCGAAGGGCGGGGCCGCTCCCGCGACGGACACGACCGCGGCCCACGCACCGTCGGCCAGCGGCGCCAGCGACGAGATGATCCGGCTGGTGCAGGCCTTTCTCGACGTCGACGACGCCAACTTCAAGCGCCGCTACGACCTCTTCTACAAGGAGGTCGCGCCGCGGCTGCTGCTCTACCGGGCGGGCGTCGGTGACGTCATCACCATCCGCGGCCAGGGCGCCGGGGGCTACGCCAAGAGCGCCAACGTGAAGATCTACGGCGTGTTCCAGTTCCGCGGGCTCGAGAAGAGCATCCTCGCGGGCGCGGTCAACGTGGTCGACCTGATGACCTTCCGCGACCTCTACGGCTTCATGACCGCCGACAAGGTCAAGGAGCTCAAGAAGATGGAGGCCGAGGTCGGCGTGGCCGAGGTCGCGCGGGAGGAGGCGGAGGACCAGTTCTTCGGCGGCGGCGACGACAGCGAGCCCAGCGCGAACGCCGGCGCGGTGAAGGCCGGCAACAGTGACGACGCGATGTTTGGCGGAGACTCGGCCGCTGGCCAAGACGACGCGGTGCCCGCGGCTGCGGAGCTGAGCGCCGCGGGCGACGAGAGCGCCGGCTTCGACGAGTTTGCGGGTGTCGACATGGCGCAGGGCGCGCAGCGCTGGAGCGACAGCCTGCTCAACCGCGTCTACAAGCAGGGCGAGATCGACGGCGGCGTGGTGCGCAACGCGGCGGTGATCCTGGCGCCGGGCGTCAGCGAGGGCGACGGGGCTGCCGCGATTCAGAAGCGGGCAGACGGGCTTGGCATCCAGGTCATGAACTGGCGCAAGGCGTCCGGTATGCTCGGCGACCTGGTCGCGGTCATCTACATCGTGCTGGCCGTGGCGGTGCTCGGTGTGTACGGGGTGGCGCTCTTCATCATCAACAACTCCATGGTGCTCGCGACCATCGAGCGCACGCGGGAGATCGGCACGCTGCGCGCCATCGGCATGCAGCAGCGGCACGTGCTGTGGATGTTCATCGTCGAGAGCCTGGTGCTCGGCGCGGTCTTCGGCTTGATCGGCGCCGGGCTGGGCGCGGCGGTGGTCGGGTGGATCGGCAGCGTCGGCATCCCCTCTGGCGGCAACGACACGGTGGCCTTCCTCTTCGGCGGGCCGCGGCTCTACCCGAGCCTCGAGACCTGGCATGTGGGCGTGGCCATGGTGCTGGTGGCGCTCGTGACCACGGCGTCCACGGTGTACCCGGCCTTCCTCGCCACGCGGGTGACGCCCCTCGAGGCCATGCAGGAGGGCGACTGATGCTCAGCTTGTTTCGAATCGCCGTCCGCAACCTGCTCGCCAACCGGCGCCGCAGCCTGATGCTCGGCGGGGCCATCGCCCTGGTGACCTCGCTGCTGGTGGTGCTGTCGAGCGTCAGCAACGGCATGCAGTCCAACATGCTGCGGGTGGCGACCACGCTCTCGAGCGGGCACGTCAACGTGGCCGGCTTCTACAAGCTCACCAGCAGCGACGCGACGCCCATGGTGGTGGGCTTCCCCAAGATCAAGAAGGTGCTCGACGACGCCGGCATCCAGGCCAAGAACGTGGTCGTTCGCGGCCGTGGCTGGGGCAAGCTGATCAGCGACGTGGCCAGTCAGCAGGGCGTGCTGGTGGGCATCGACGTGGAGAACGAGCAGGGCTTCCGCGACGTGGTGCAGGTGGTCTCGGGCGACATGAGCAAGATGTCGGAGCCGAACGCAGTGATGATCTTCGAGAAGCAGGCCAAGCGGCTCGAGGTGAAGGTCGGCGACGACGTCACGCTCGCGGCGCCCACCTTTCGTGGGGTCAACAACACGGTGGACTGCCGGGTGCAGGTCATCGCCAAAGACATGGGCATGACCTCGAGCTTCTCGATGTTCTTCAACAACAAGGCGCTGCGGAAGCTCTACGCCATGCGCGCGGACCAGACCGGCGCGCTGCACATCTTCCTCGACGACCACACCCGCTCGGACGCGGTCGCGGCCAAGGTGCGCAAGGCCTTGGGCGACGCCGGCTACACGCTGATGGAGCCGGTGCCGCAGCCCTTCTTTCGCAAGTTCCAGAGCGTGCGCCGCGAGGACTGGACCGGGCAGCGGCTCGACGTTACCACGTGGACCGACGAGATGCAGTTCATGCGCACGACGCTGTCGACCTTCAGCCTGCTGACCTTCGTCTTCATCGGCGTGATGCTGGCCATCATCGTCATGGGGGTCATGAACACCATGCTCATGACGATCCGCGAGCGCACGCGGGAGATCGGCACGCTGCGCGCCATCGGCATGGGCCGCTTCTGGGTGCTCGGCATGTTCGTCATCGAGGCGGCGGTGCTCTCGTTCTTGAGCACGCTCGCGGGCAGCGCCTTGGGGGCGACCCTGGTGGCGGCGCTCAACGCGGCCGAGCTCCACGTCAACGAGGCCTTTCAGCTCTTCTTGATGAGCGACACGCTGAAGCTGCTGCTCGACACCAACACGGCGGTCGTCGCCATCTTCGTCATCGGCACCGTGACCACGCTGGCGTCGGTGCTGCCCAGCTGGCGCGCCGCAAAGAAGCCGCCGGTGACGGCGATTCAACATGTGTAGCGCGACGAATCGGCCAGCGAGCGCGTTCGTTGTGCTCAAGGGTCGGCAGCCGCGCTGCAGCAGGCGCACACGGCCGCGACCCGCGCTCTCGTCCAGGACCCCGGCAGCCCGCGCCGCCGCAAAGGAGACCCCATGAAGCTCCCCACAGCGACCACCAGAGTCTGTGCCGCGCTCGCGCTGCTCTTGGCGGCGGGACCCGCGCTGGCGGCCGCACCCAAGGCGCCCGCTGCCAAGGCGCCCGCGAAGACGGCCGGCGTGGCGCCGCTCACCGCCGAGCAGGCCCGCAAGCTGGTGGACCGGGTCGACGAGCGGCAGCGCAACGGCGGCGACTACAAGTCGCTGGTGTTCATGCGCAACAAGGAGCGCGGCAAGGCGGCGGTGGTGTCGGAGGCGGTCATCTACCGGCGGGACAAAGACGACCGCTTCATGCTGCTCTTCCTCAAGCCCAAGGCCGAGCGCGGCAAGGGCTACCTGAAGATCGACCGCAACCTGTGGATGTACGACCCCACCGTGGGCCGCTGGGAGCGGCGCACCGAGCGTGAGCGCATCGGCGGCACCAACAGCCGGCGCGCCGACCTCGACGAGCGCAACCTCGCGCGCGACTACGGGGTGACCTACCTCGGCGTGAAGAAGCTCGGTCGCTATCAGGCCCACCTCGTGGAGCTCAAGGCCAAGAAGGGCGTCGACGTCGCCTACCCCAAGATCAAGCTCTGGGTCGACGCGGCGACGGAGAACCCGCTCAAGCAGCAGGACTTCGCCGCCAGCGGTCGTCTGATGCGCACGAGCTACACACCGAAGTGGCGCCAGGCCTTCAGCCCGACCAAGAAGCGTAGCGTGTGGGTCCCCAGCGAGATGCGCATCTTCGACGAGCTCGAGAAGGGCAACTCGACCACCATCTTGATCCGCAAGACCGACCTGCGTGCGCTGCCGAAGGCCATCTTCTCGAAGGCGTGGCTCGAGTCGAAGAGCCGGTGACGGTGCGTCTGCCGGGGCTTCCAACCGCCCGCCGACGCGCCCGCCTCGGCTGGCTCGCGGCGTTGGCCGTGGTGTTGTGGGCCGTCGTGTCGTGGGCCGCGCCGGCGTGGTCAGCCCCGCCGCCGACGCAGCCCGCGCCCAGCGAGAAGCAGGGCGCCGACGACAGCGCGCGGGACGACGAGATGTTCGGTGGCGGCGACGACGCGCCCGCGCCGGCCGCCAAGTCCCCCAGCGCCGCGGCGCCCGACGGGAAGGGCAAGCCAGCGGCAGGCGCGACCCAGGCGGGAACACCGGCCCAGGGCGCGCCACAGGGCGGCAGCAAGTTCGGCGACTCTCGCTACGCGGACGCGGCGGTCACGGCGGAGGACACCGACCGGCTCAAGGACAAGCTCGACATCGGCGGCATGCTTTACCTGCGCAACACCGCCGCCCTCACGGCCGACACGCTCTGGTCTCGGCAGGCATTGTCGTCCAACAACTTGATGGATGTCTACTTCGACACGCGGCCCAACGACCGCCTGCGCGCCTTCGTGCGCGGCCGGCTGATCTACACGCCCGTCGTCGCCAGCCAGCAGGCGGGGCTCCTCACGGGTCAGCTGGCCTCAAACAGCACGTTGAATCCGCAGCTTGTCGAGATGTGGGTGAAGTTCGACATTGCGCGTGCGTGCTATGTCACCATCGGCACACAGCAGCTGCGCTGGGGCACCACCCGCCTCTGGAACCCGGTCGACGTCATCTATGCGACACGGCGAAACCCGTTGACCCTGTTTGATCAGCGGGTTGGTTTGCCGATGGTGAAGCTCCACTTTCCGGTTGACTCCCTCGGGTGGAACGCCTACGTGCTGGCCCTCGGCGAGCGGGGCAACAACCTGCGGAACTGGGGCGTCGCCGGGCGACTGGAGATGGTCGTCTCCACCGTCGAGGTCGGCCTGACCGCCATGAAGCGCATGGACTTCGACCCGCGCTTGGGTGTCGACTGGTCGGCGGGTATCTGGGAGCTCGACATCACCGGCGAGCTCGGCGTGCGGGTCGACGCGGCCGGCGAGGCGCACTGGATGCTGAGCGCCGGCGTCAGCTACACGCTCGAGGTCGGCGACGACGACATGATCATCTTCGGCGCCGAGTACTTCCACAATCCCGAGGGCTTCAGCGACGCCAAGGGAGCGGCCGATCAGCTCATCGCGTGGTCGGTCAAGTCGCAGGCGGACCCGGACAACGCCGGGCCGATGCCGCTGAACTTCTTCTACACGGGCAAGCACTACGCTGCCCTCTTCGCTGTGGCCATGGGGCCGGGCTCGTGGGACGACACCAGCTTCACGCTCAGCGCCATCGGCAACCTGAGCGACGGCACCGGCTTCGTGCAGGTGCTGGCGTCGACCAAGATCCTGCAGGACCTGAGCTTGGAGGGTTTCGTCGCCGCCAACGTCGGCGGAGACGGCGAGTTCCGCTTCTACAGCGGCTACCTGAACGACGCCATCAACGCCCAGTTCGGCGGCGCCGCGCCCGCGTCGATGCGGATCCCCAAGCCCGTGGGGCAGCTGGGCGTCAACCTGCGGATGTCGTTCTAGCGCGGTCCGGCCTCCGAACCCGGCGCTGGCCGTGGTCGGTGCGCTGCAGCGACAAAATGTCGCTCATTTCCCCCGGCGAGCTGAGCGACATTTTGTCGCGTATTTCCCCCGGCGAGTTCAGCGACAGCCGTGGCGCATCGCAGCGTGGACGGCGGAGAGGTGGGCGTCGTGAACGCCCATGGACGCCAGCGCCTCGACCAGCCGGTTCACGTACTCCGCGTTTGGGCCTGAGGGGCCGGCGGCGGACAGCACCTGCAGCGCTATCGTCGCGGGCGGCGCGTCGCCAAGGAACCAGGGGTTGTCCGGAGTCGCGATGTAGGTGAGCACGTCCCGGAGCGAGCGCCCGTCGGTGAGGGTCAGCGGCACGCGCAGCTGGGCATAGCCGGCGACCTCGCGCACGTCGAGCCGCGCCAGGGTGTCAGCCTCCGTGCCGGGCTGCAGCCGAAACGCGACGCCATGCACGTGCCTCTGCCTCGCCGCGACGAGCGTGGCCACGCGCCCCGGTCGCTCCGGCGTGCCGCGGTGGTCGGGGGAGCCCTGCCAGAGCCTGCGCTGCCAGCCCTCGAGCCGCGCTGGTACGCGCTCAGCGACCGGAAAGTCGGGCCGCCAGACGAGCGAGCCGTAGCCGTACACCCATGTGTCGCTCACGCCGCACCTCGCCCCGCAGTCGCCGGTTCGTCCGCGCGGGCTAGGGGACCTTGAGTTGGCCCACGACGATCTGCTGCGTCGTGGGCAGGTTGCTGTAGCTGCTGCTGTAGCCCGAGGCGTACACCTTGTAGACGCCAGGGAACACGCTGGTGCTGAACGAGAAGTCGTGCGGCAGGCTCTTGCAGGTGCGCAGGACTTCAAACGTGTACCCGTGTGACAGCTCCACGAAGCGCACACGCATGTACTTCGACGTCGACGTGCTGGTGCAGTACTGAGTGAACTCTGGCGTCTTGCCGTTGAGCGTCACAAGCCCGGCGACGGGCACGGTGGTGATGTTGAGCACGAGCCCAGACGTGGCCTTGGTGACCTTGAAGCCGTCGTAGATGACCTGCTGGGTGGTGGGCAGGTTGCTGTAGCTGTTGCTGTAGCCCGAGGCGTAGACCTTGTACGTGCCAGGGAAGAGCGAGGTCTCGAAGCTGAAGTCGTGCGGGTTGCTCTTGCAGCTGCGGAGGACCTCGAAGGTGTAGCCGAAGCTCTTCTCCACGAATCGGACGCGCATGTACTTCGACGTCGACGTGCTGGTGCAGTACTGGGTGAACTGGGGCTTGGCGCCGTTGAGCGTGACCACGCCGCTGACCGGGAAGGTGGTGATGTTGAGCACCAACCCAGACGTGGCCTTGGCGACCTTGAAGCCGTCGTAGATGACC
>JAUIAC010000726.1 GCA_030425545.1 bacterium
GTAGTAGGCGCGGCCGGCCTCGATGCGGATGCGGTGGCTGTCGTCGCAGGTCATCTGCACGTCGACGCCGTCGGGCAGCGCGCGGACCACGTCGAAGAGGGCGCGGCCGTTGACCAGCGCGGCGCCCGGCTCGTCGACGTTGGCGCTGACGTGAGCCGTCATGGTCACGTCGTAGTCGGTGGCGGTGAAGGTGAGCGCGCCGTCGGCGGCCACCAGGTGCACGCAGGCCAGCACGTTGGTCGAGGCCTTGCGGTCGATGACCCCTTGCGCCCGATAGAGCGGGGTAATCAGGGCGCCCTTGTCGATACGGACCTTCATCTTCGCTCTCCTGCTTGCAGCTCGCTCGCCGCCAGACCGGCAGCAGCAGCTCGGGCTGCACTGAGCCCTGGGTCGCTACCGATCGCTCGCCGTGCTTCGGGTTCTACCGCCCTTGGCCTGCTCAGCCAAGCCCCCCGGAGACCGCCCGCGTTGGCCGGTCGAGGGCGCTGAGGGCTCCGCGGTCGCGTCGCAGGCACACACCTCGCCCGCCGCGGCCCCTCCCACCTCTACTGATAGGATCAGAGTAGAAGGTGTTGGAGGAGTCAGGGCCTGTGCACGCTGGGGGTGGACGCCGAAGTCGTCGTCATTGTCAGCGCTTGCCCACGATCTGCCTGTGGACGGAGATGGGGACAGGTGTGGACGGATCGACGCCTTGTCCACAGGTCAGCGCGGCCGGTGGCGCGGTCCACACGCTGTCTACAGCTTGTCCACAGTTGGCTGATCGTGACACTGAACCCCAATGTCCACACCCGTCCACAGGCCTGTGGACAACGCAGACGGGCTCCGCCGGCAGCGTCCCACGGCTGTGGAGCGGGTCAAGAAAATCGCAAAAAAGATGAGCTGGAGGCTCACATCGCGCACGGCGGCGCGATCAGCGGCGATCGATTCCGTCGCAGCGGCGTCGTTTTGGCGCCCAGCTGCAGGGTCGTCAGACCTGCGCTTGGACAGCCATCGCTCGGGACCGCCATCGCTCGGGACAGCCATCCGTCGGGACGGCCATCCGTCGGGAGAGCGACGGATCGAGCGCGGGCGCGCGAGGTCTAAGCGTGAGGTCTAAGCGTGAGGTCTAGCAGACTGCGCCTTTTCTCCGTTTTTGCGGCCACGCCGGTCAGTCTGCTGGGAAGGGGAAGCCACGGCTTGCCGTGGCTGGGGGCGCTCGTAGCCCCCCCAAGAGACAGAAAAGCTAGCAGATTGCGGCGACAATCCATTTCGCCGCAGTCTGCTAGGAGCGGGCGCCTGAGCTCAGCTGGCGCTGCCGTCCTTGCCCAGGGCCTGCTCGAGCTGCTGCAGGTCGGCCTGGATGCGCGGCAGGCTGGAGAGCTGCCACTTCACCCGCTTGCACGCGTTGATGACGGTGCTGTGGTCTCGGCCGCCAAAGGCGCGGCCGATCTCCGGGTAGCTGGCCTCGGTGTGCTTGCGCGCCAGGTACATCGCGATCATGCGCGGCTCGACCACGGCGCGGTGTCGCTTGCTGCCCTTGAGGTCGCTCAGCCGCAGGCCGAAGTGCTTCACCGTGGCGCGCTGCACGGCGTCGATGGTCAGCCGCTGGCCGGGCAGCTCCATCAGCGGACCGAGCACCTCGCGCGCGAGGGTGAGGTCCACCTCGCGCTGGCTGATGCGGGCGTGGAGCAGCAGCTTGTTCAGCGCGCCCTCGAGCTCACGCACGTTGTTGCGCAGGTGGTCGGCGACATAGTGGATCACGTCGAGGGTCAGCTGGGCGCCGCGCTCCTCGGCCTTGGCCCGCAAGATGGTCACGCGCATGTCGCGGTCTGGCGGCGCGATCTCGGCCACGAGCCCCCAGTTGAAGCGGCTGCGCAGGCGGTCTTGGAAGGCGCCGAGCTCGGCCGGCGGTCGGTCCGACGTGAGCACGATCTGCTTGCCGGCCTGGTGCAAGGCGTTGAACGTGTGGAAGAACTCTTCCTGCGTCTTCTCCTTGCCCTCCAGGAACTGCACGTCGTCGACCAGCAGCAGGTCGGCGCCCCGGTAGCGGTCGCGGACCCGGCTGCGCGCGCTCGGGCTCTTGCTGCGCATGGCGGTGACGAAGTCGTCGATGAAGCTCGCGGCGGCGACGTAGAGGATGCGCTGCCCCGGTCGGCGACGCCGGACCTCGATGCCGACGGCGTGGAGCAGGTGGGTCTTGCCGATGCCGACGCCGCCGTGGATGAAGAGCGGGTTGAACGCCGGCGACTCGGTGACCGCCAGGGCCGCGCCGTGCGCGAGCCGGTTGGGGTCGCCGACGACGAAGGTGTCGAAGTTCAGGCTCGGGACCAGGTTGTCGCGGTAGCCGTAGTCGTGGCCGTTGGCCGGTCGCTGCGGCGCGCTCGGGCCCGTGGCGACGCGGACGCCGGTGGCCTGGGTCGCGCTCGGCGGCTGCGTGGCCTCAGGCGTCGGGCTGGGCATCGCGAAGCCGAATGCGCCCTGCTGGCGCGG